>JBARWR010000056.1:0-6295 GCA_049646915.1 Microbacterium sp. | reverse complement strand
GTGCTGCCCTCATCGGTGCCGTCAGCGGCGGCATCCGCGGCCTTCTGCGGCTGACGCTGCTTGCGCTCGGAGGCCGGCTTCTCCGCCTTCGGAGCGGTGCGCAGGCGGCCCTTCGTGCCCTCCGGGATGTTCAGGTCGGTGTACAGGTGCGGGCTCGACGAGTAGGTCTCGACAGGTTCGGGCTTGCCGAACTCCAGGGCACGGTTGATGAGGGCCCACTTGTGCAGGTCCTCCCAGTCGACGAAGGTGACGGCGATGCCGGTCTTGCCCGCACGCCCGGTGCGCCCCACGCGGTGCAGGTACGTCTTGTCCTCGTCGGGGATCGTGTGGTTGATCACGTGGGTGATGTCGTCGACGTCGATGCCGCGCGCGGCGACGTCGGTGGCGACGAGCACGTCGCGCTTGCCGGCCTTGAACGCCGCCATCGAGCGTTCACGCTGTTCCTGGCCCATGTCGCCGTGCACTCCGCCCACGTTGAAGCCGCGGTCGCCCAGCTCATCGACGAGTCGCTGCGCGGCGCGCTTGGTACGCGTGAAGATCACGACCTTGCCCCGGCCCTCGGCCTGCAGGATACGGGCGATGATCTCGTCCTTGTCCAGCGAGTGCGCGCGGTAGACGATGTGCTCGATGTTCGCCTGCGTCAGTCCCTCGTCGGGGTCGTTGGCACGGATGTGGATCGGGTTCGTCATGAACCGGCGCGCCAGCGCCACGATCGGGCCGGGCATGGTGGCCGAGAACAGCTGGGTGTGGCGCACGGCGGGGACCTTCGAGAAGATCTTCTCGATGTCGGCGAGGAAGCCCAGGTCCAGCATCTTGTCGGCCTCGTCGAGCACGACCTCGGTCGCGTGCGACAGGTCCAGCAGACGCTGGTTGGCGAGGTCGATCAGCCGGCCCGGCGTGCCGACGACGATCTGCGCGCCGGCCTTGAGCTGATCGATCTGGCCCTCGTACGCCTTGCCGCCGTAGATGGCGACGACGCCGGTCGGACGGTTCGAAGCGAGCATGTCGATGTCCTCGAACACCTGCACGGCGAGTTCGCGGGTCGGCACGACGACCAGCGCCTTGACTCCCGGCTCGGGGTTCTGGCCGAGGCGCTGCACGAGCGGGATGCCGAAGCCGAAGGTCTTGCCTGTTCCGGTCTTGGCCTGACCGATGATGTCCTGGCCGGGCAGACCCAGCGGGATGGTCTGCTCCTGGATGGGGAAGGCGTCGACGATGCCCTTGGCGGCGAGCGCGTCGACGATGTCCTGATCGGCGCCCAGATCAGCGAATGTAGTCACAGTAGATGTCTGCCTGTCCGGCGCGTGCCCAGCTGTCAGCCGTGCGAGAGGCGCCTCGTAATGGATCCACGCCGTCACGTGTGCCACAGGCGCGGGGCCCTGCTCCGATGGCAGGACGTGATCAGCCTAGCGGAGGCACGTGTCGGGATGCCGGGAGTCGAGTTCAGCGTCGATACGATCGCTTCGCGGATGCATGTAAAAGAATTCCCTTTTGTTAACGAAAAGGGTAATGTGTTATCCGCCACACCTTGGCGGTGCCGCCGGTGACAGACCGCGGCTGTTCCATCTTTTGCAGAGAGGCAACACGGTGAAGAAAACAGGAGTGCTGATTGCGGTCGGGGTGCTCGCGGCGACGACCCTTGTCGGCTGCAGCCCAGGCGGCACGAGCGGAGACAGCGGCACGCCGCAGAAGGACGGGAAGCCCGATTCCCTGACGATGCTGGTGACGGCGAGCCCGAGCGCGGACGGTCTTCGTGCGCTCGCATCCGAGTACGAGGCGGACACGGGGATCTCGATCGAGTTCGTCGAGGTGCCGTACGAACAGCTCGCGACGCGGATCATCCTCGCCGGTCAGAGCGGCGAGTCGACGTTCGACATGGCACAGGTGGACGGATTCACCCTTCCGCAGATCATCGCCGGCAACGGTCTGCTCGATCTGGACGACTACATCGCCGGTGATTCCGATTACGACTATGCGGACTTCCCCGACGGGATCAAGGACTACGCCAAGCAGGACGGCGTGAGCTACGGTCTGCCGCTGTCGACGGAACCGTACCTCCAGTGGTACCGCACCGACCTCTACGACCAGCTGGGTATCGAGCCCGCCACCACGTGGGACGACGTCTTCGACAACGCCGACGCACTCAAGGCGGCCGGCCACTACGGTGCTGTCGGAGTGTACGGTGCCTCCGGCTCCGCGCATCACTTCAACGCCGTGCTCGTCGGCATGGGTGGTCGCCTGCTGGATCCCAAGACGAACCGTCCTCTCCTGGATTCCGAAGTCGCGGCGGACGCGCTCGATCGCTACCTCGACCTGATCGACTACGGCCCTTCCGGTACGGCATCGGCGACCATCTTCGACGCCGTCAACTCGTTCAGCCAGCTGGATGTCGGCCAGATGGCCACGCTGGCGTCGGGGTGGTGGAGCACCATCAACGACCCCGAGGAGACACCCAACGCGGGCAAGTACTCCACCGCGCCGCCCGCGATGCAGAAGGTGGGCGACTTCGATCCGGCCGCCGTCCTGTACGGCTGGGTCGCGAGCATCTCGAAGGCATCCCCTCACCAGGCCGCGGCGTGGGACTTCCTGTCCTGGGCGCTGAGCAAGGAGAACGCGAAGGCCTTCATCGACGCGGGTGCGCCGCCGCCCGCCCGGGTCTCGACGACGACCAACCCCGAATTCCTCAAGGAGCTGCCGTACCTCGAGGCAGTCGGCGATTCGGTGGACGCCGGTGTGCCGATCGACCGTATCCCGGAGATGGCCCAGATCATCACGCAGCTGAGTCAGACGCTCAACAGCATCGCGACCGGACAGCTCACGCGTGAGGAGGGCTTGGAGACGGCTCAGGATCAGCTGCTCAACGTCCTCGTCCAGTCGGGAAGGTACAAGGGGTGACTGTCCAACTCGCTCCGGCCGGGGTCCTCGCCACTGGCGAGGGCTCTGGCCGGGGAGCCCGGCGCAACGCGCGCGCGGAGTCGCTGGTCTCTCTCGGCTTCGTCGCGCCGACCTGGATCTTCATGCTCGCCGTCGGACTCATCCCCATCGGCTACGCCGTCTGGCTCTCGTTCACCGACCTGGGCCTGTACAGCGACGGCACGCGCTTCGTCGGGTTCGAGAACTACGTCGAGGCCGTCTTCACGCCGCGCTTCCTGGGAACCCTCGCCACGACGCTGATCTTCGTCATCGCGGGCCTGGTCGTGCAGTTCGTGTTCGGATACCTGCTCGCGAGCGCGCTGCACAGACAGCTGCGAGGCTTCCAGATCGCGCGGACCGTGCTCCTCATCCCGATGCTGCTGACACCGGTGGTGGTGGGACTGATCTGGCAGTTCATGTTCAACCCCGACCTGGGCATCATCAATGCGGTGCTCGGGGTCGCAGGGATCGACGTGAACTTCTTCGGAGACTCTCTCCTCGCGCGCGGCCTGGTCGTGCTGGTCGACGCATGGATGCATATCCCGTTCGTGATGCTCATGCTGGTCGCAGCCATGGCCGGTGTGTCGGATGAGCCGCTGGAGGCCGCCGCGCTCGATGGAGCCGGGTGGTGGCAGACCACTCGTTACATCGTGCTGCCCGTGATCGCGCCGGTCATCATGATCACTCTGATCGTGCGCTGCATCGACATCATGCGCATCTTCGACGTGGTGTTCACCACGACCCGTGGTGGCCCCGGGACGTCGACGGAGACCGTATCGATGCTCTCCTACGCCACGACATTCCAGTTCTACGAGTTCAGCCAGGGCGCTGCGATGTCCGTGGCGCTCGCCGTGCTGATGTTCCCCGTCTACTTCCTCTACATCAGATTGACGAAGGTATGAGAACGCGTCGACTCCTGGCCAACACTGCTACGCAGATCGTCCTGCTGATCGCTGCGCTGCTCGCGGTGTTCCCTCTGTTCTGGGTGCTGATCACCTCGTTCAAGACCAACAAGGACGCAGCCGCCCCTGCTGAGCGTGCGCTGATCTTCACGCCTACGCTCGCCAACTACGGCGAGCTCTTCCAGTCGGGCGTGTTCCTGCGCGCGGCTCTCACATCGGGACTCATCACGCTCGTCGCGACGCTGGTCGTCGTGGTCATCGCGACCCTCGGCGGCTATGCGTTCGCTCGCCTGCGCGTACCCGGCCGTCGCACCCTCGCCTCCGTGATGGTCATGGTGCAGGTCATCCCTGGTGTCGTGCTCATCGTTCCGCTGTTCCGGATGGTGAGCGCTCTCGGTGCCTACGACTACTGGTGGCCCATCTCACTCGTGCTGGCCGGACTGAGCATCCCCTTCGGCACCTGGCTCATGCTCGCCTTCTTCCGCGGCTCGCCGATCGAGATCGAAGAGGCCGCGTACGTGGACGGCGCCAACAGGTTCAAACTGTTCCGCTATGTGCTCATCCCCATGGTCGCGCCGGGAATCGCGACCGTGGCGATCTTCACCGCGATCGCCGTGTGGAACGCCTTCCTCATTCCACTGGTCCTCGGGCAGACGCGATCCCAGACTCTGACGGTCTTCGCCGCGCAGTTCATCACGTTCCAGGGTGTCAACTGGGGACCGCTGTGCGCAGCCGCGGTGCTGATCCTCGCGCCGATCGTCATCTTCGTCCTCGCAATGCAGCGCCCCCTGGTCAAGGGGCTCACCGCGGGAAGCGTGAAATGAGCGCGGCACAGTCGACTCCGCGCAGCGGAGAATCGCCGACCGAAGCGCGCAATCCTCACTCCATCGGCCTCGACAGCATGAGCGCTCTCGAGATCGTGCAGCTGATGAACGCGGAAGACGTGGCAGCCGTCCGCTCCGTGGATGACGCGCTCGCGGACCTCGCTGAGCTCGTGGATGCAACCGTACAGCGTGTCCGGGCCGGGGGCCGGGTGCACTATTTCGGAGCAGGGACATCGGGACGACTGGGAGTGCTGGATGCGGCAGAGCTGATTCCCACCTTCGGAGCGGACCCGCATCAGGTGCAGGCTCACCTCGCTGGCGGGCATGAGGCGCTCGTCCGCGCAGTCGAGGGCTCCGAGGACTCAGAGAGCCAGGGCAGACACGAGGCCGCACTCGCCGTCGAAGAGGGCGACGTGGTGATCGGACTCGCCGCCTCCGGCACCACTCCCTACGTCGCCGGGGCCCTCAGCGCGTCGCGCGAGGCGAGGGCGCTGACGGCACTGGTGACCAGCAATCCGAAGTCCCCCCTCGCCGTGGAGGTCGATCATGCCGTGATCGTCCGTTCGGGGCCGGAAGTGCTGACCGGATCCACAAGGCTGAAGGCCGGAACCGTAACCAAGCTCATCCTCAACAGCTTCTCGACCGCCCTGATGGTCAAGCTCGGGCGGACGTATTCGAATCTGATGGTGACCGTCGTTCCGGGCAACACCAAGCTCCGAGAGCGCAGTCTGCGCATCCTGCATGAGGTCTCCGGGGCGTCGCCTGCTCGGACCGCGGAACTGCTCGATGAAGCCGGAGGCGATCTGCCTGTGGCGTTGGTCTCGTGCGTGGCGGCGGTCTCGACGGCTGTCGCGGCCCAGGCGCTCACGTCCGAGAGCGGATCGGTCGGGGATGCGATCCGGAGCCTGCGATCCGGGGCAGCGCGGTGACCCGGATCGGCATCGACCTGGGGGGATCCGGATCCCGGATCGCCACCTCCGATGGCGTGGTGGCTGCGGGCCCGCCGTTCGCCGTCCGCGATGCTCGCGCCGGGCATGCGGATGTCATCCGCCTGCTTGACGCCGCTCTTCCGACCGAACGGCGGTCCGTGGACGCGATCGCCGTCTGCGCGGCCGGTCTTGTCTCACTCGGTGATGTGGGCGAGATCCGCGACGCAATCGCGGCACAGTGGCCCGCAGCGTCGGTCGTGATCGCGTCGGATGCGATCGGCGGGATCGCCGCCGTGTGGGGTCGTGCCGGCGGTGCGGTCGTCGCGGCGGGCACGGGAGCCATCGGATTCGCGACCGATTTCGCGGAGATGTGGGTCCGCTCTGATGGATGGGGAGACACTTTCGGCGATGATGGCGGCGCGGCCTGGATCGGCAGGCACGGGATGGCCGCAGCGCTGCGTGCGATCGACGACCGCCCGGGGGCATCCGTGGTGCTTCTCGAGTCCCTGCGTGCGAGCGGACGCGATCCATTCGCCCTTCCGGAGGAGGTGCGGGGGTCGCCGAACCGCGCGAGCCTGCTCGCATCCTTTGCCCCGGCGGTGACGGAGGCGGCGACCTCGGATGAGGTCGCCCGTTCGATCGTCGAAGCCGCCGCTGAGCACCTCGCCGAGACCGGGCTCAGTCTCGTGCGCCGAACGCGAGTCGAGCGCCTCGCGCTGGTCGGAGG
>JBARWR010000055.1:0-2310 GCA_049646915.1 Microbacterium sp. | reverse complement strand
CGCCTGAGCGACGAGCGCGAGCAGAGCGTCGCCGAGTTCGCTCTCGGATGCCGGACCGGATGCGGCATCAGGCGTGTCCACGACGTGAGCGGCCCGTCCGAGCACCTTCTGCGCACGAGCGAGCGCGGGCATGCTGCGCGGCACGCCGTCGAGCACGCTGCTCCGCTCCTTCTTCTCCAGAGCTTTGGCCGCGTTCCAGTGCACCAGCACCTCCTCCGGCGTCGTCGCGACAGCATCCGCGAAGACATGCGGATGCCGACGCACCATCTTCTCGGTGAGCCCGCGGGCCACGTCGTCGATGCTGAACGGGTCCTGGGAATCCTGAGCGGCGACGGCGGCGTGGAACAGCACCTGCCAGAGCAGGTCGCCGAGCTCCTCGCGCATCTCGGCGCGATCTCCGCTCTCGACGGCGTCGATCAGCTCATGCGATTCCTCGATGAGGTACGGGATCAGGTCGCGATGCGTGATCTGCTGCGACCAGACGCAGCGCTCGCGCACCTGGCGCATGGTCTCCGCCGCCGCACGCAGCGGATCGGCGACCTGCAGCGGATCGAGTGCATCGGTCATGACCAGCCTCCTCAGTCCGTCGTCGCGGCCAGCATCCGGTAGTGCCGCGCACGCATCGAGACGAAGAGAGCCGACAGCAGCAGTGCGATCAGCGATCCGCCGAGCACACCCAGGATCGCCTCGTCCCGCACGGCGCCGTCGCCCGCGAAGGCGAGGTTGGCAAGCAGCAGCGAGACGGTGAAGCCGATGCCGCCGAGCACGCCCGCGGCGAGGATGTCGGGCAGCACGAGCGCCGGCATGGTGCCGCGCGGACGCAGCTGCAGGCTGACCCAGCCGAACACGGTGATGCCGATGATCTTGCCGACCGGCAGGGCGATCAGGATCCCCCAGAACGCCGGCGACAGCTCGCCCGGCGACACCTGCGGGATCACGACGAACGCCGCCACGAAGGCGAACACCGGCAGGATCATGCCGTTCACCATCGGCTCCAGCGCGTGGCGCGTCTTCTCAGCGGGAGCCGGCGACATGAACAGTCCGAGCAGCACGCCGGCGATCGTGGCGTGGATGCCGGAGACCGCCATCAGTCCCCAGGCGATCACACCGACGACGCACATCAGCACCGCGATTCCCAGGGCGCCCGTCTTCGCCAGCACACGGCTCAGCACCGCGAAGACGACGACGGCGACGACGGCGAGCACGAACATCAGCCAGTTCACGTCGTGCGCGAACAGCACGGCGATGAAGATGATGCCGATGATGTCATCGAGGATCGCCAGGGCGAGCAGGAAGACCCGTACGGCGGGAGGCAGTCCCTTGCCGAACATCGCGAGCACTCCGAGGGCGAACGCGATGTCGGTGGCGGTGGGGATCGGCCAGCCGCCGGCCGTCTGTGCCCCCGAGTCCGTCGCAGGCCCGGCGATCAGCAGGTAGATGCCGATCGGCACGAGCACGCCGCCGGCTGCCGCGATAGCGGGCTGCACGGCCTTGTGCACGGAGTTCAGCTCGCCGTGGGTGAGCTCGTGGCGCAGTTCGATCGCGACGACGAGGAAGAAGATCGCCAGCAGCCCGTCAGCCACCCACTCCTCGACGGACAGATCGAGTGCTGTCCCCGGGATCGCGATGTGCGCGTGCAGCACGGCGGCGATCGGATCGTGGGTCGCGAGGTTCGCGAACAGCAGCCCGAAGGCGGCCGCCGCGAGCAGGAGTGCGGCCGGGAACTGCTGGCCGCGTAGGGGGTTCACCGAGATGCGCATCGTCTCCATGCTAGAGCCCTGGTCTCTGCGGGCCGTGGCCGATCGGGCGGTCGTCACGAAGGACGGATGCCGAACGGACGCGGGATACTCTCGAAATATGCCGCTCGAGCCCACGAACACCGAAGCCATCCGCGTCATCAGCCGATTCGAAGCATCCAACGGCATCCCCGACAGCATGCGTGCGGACGTGCGCATGCTGGGCGGTCTGCTCGGTCAGGTGCTGCGGGAATCCGGCACTCCCGGCCTCTTCGAGGACGTCGAGCGTCTGCGTCTGGCGACCATCCAGGCAGCCGAAGCCGATGGCGACGAAGCGTTCGAGCGCGCGGCGTCCATCGCCGACTCGTTCACCATCGAGCGTGCCGATGAGGTCGCCCGCGCGTTCACCTGCTACTTCCACCTCGTCAATCTCGCGGAGGAGCACCAGCGGGTGCGGGTCCTCCGCGAACGCGCCGGAAAGCCGGCCCGAGAGGGGTCCACCGACACGGTCGCGACCGCATTCGCACAGCTGCGCCGCGAGGTCGGCGACGAGCAGGCGCGCGAACGCCTCGCC
>JBARWR010000054.1:0-1751 GCA_049646915.1 Microbacterium sp. | reverse complement strand
GGCGAGGGCACGTCTCCGCGCGCGCCCGCGAGCGCGTGCTCGTGGCCGCCGAGAGCCTCGGATACGTCGTCTCGTCACGGGCGTCGAGCCTGGCATCCGGCCGCACCCGGAACGTCGGCGTGATCGTGCCGCTCCTGGACCGCTGGTTCTTCAGCGCGGTGCTCTCGGGTGCCACCACTGCGCTCATGCGCGCCGGTTACGACATCACGCTCTACAACATCACGGCCGACGCTGACGTGCGTCGCGACGTCTTCTCGACGTTCCTCCGCCGCCAGCGAGTGGATGCCGTGATCGCCGTCTCGATCGAGCTCGACGAGGCCGAGACCGGTCAGCTGCTGGCGCTGGATCTCCCGGTGGTCGCGATCGGCGGACCGCATCCGCGCCTGCACACGCTCAGCGTCGACGACACGTCCGTCGCGCGGCTGGCGACCGAGCACCTCCTCGCGCTCGGTCACCGCGACATCGCGCACATCGGCGTGAACCCCGAGTTCGACACCGACTTCCACGTGCCGACCCAACGACGACTCGGCTTCGAGCGCGCGCTGGCGGAGGCCGCCATCACCCCGAATCCGGCCTTCCTGGAGCCGGCCGACTTCACCGTCGACGGCGGCTTCCGCGCGGCGAAGCAGCTGCTCAACGGGCCGGGTCCGCGGCCGACGGCGATCTTCGCCGCATCCGATGAGATGGCGATCGGCGCCATCCTGGCCGCCCGCGACCTGGGCTTCCGCGTGCCGCAGGATCTGTCGATCATCGGCATCGACGGCCATGAGCTCGGCGAGTTCTTCCAGCTGACCACGATCGATCAGTTCCCGATGGCGCAGGGCGAGCGCGCCGCGGGGGCCATCCTCGCCCAACTCGAGGGGACGGATGCCGCGGTGAGCGGCGACCTGCCCTACGAACTCATCGTGCGGGGGACGACCGCGCGGGGACCCCACCCCGCGAGACGTCACTTCCAGCGCGAGACTCGCGCGCACACGTGATGTCTGATGCTGAACGGCAAGTCTCGCGCAGGGAGGACCCGCCCGTCACACGACAGCGAACTCCGCCGTGAGCAGATCCTCCTCGCGCGAACTCGACCCGACCAGCAGCGCGAACGCACCGGGCTCCACGACGCGGTCCCCGCGGGCGTCCACGATCGTGCACGCGCTCACCGGCAGCTCCACCTGCACCTGCACGGACTCGCCCGGCTGCACGGTCACCTGCCGGTAGGTCTTCAGCTCGCGCACGGCCCAGCTGACCGAGGTGACCTCGTCGCGCACGTACACCTGCACGGTCTCGGTCGCCGGGCGATCCCCGGTGTTCGTCACCATCACGGATGCCGCGATCACGTCGTCCGCGCTGAGCGTCGAGGACTCCAGCGTCAGATCCGAATACGCGACGCTCGTGTACGACAGCCCCTGCCCGAACGCCCAGGCGGGTGACTGCGTGAGGTCGGCGTAGCGGTCGCCGTGCTGGCCGCGGATCTGGTTGTAGTACGTGGGCTGCTGCCCGGCGTGACGGGCGAACGAGATCGGCAGCCGGCCGGATGGCTCGATCGCGCCGGTGATCAGCTCGGCGATCGCGCGACCACCCTGCATGCCCGGGTTCGCGGCCCAGATGACGGCGGCGGCTCGCTGGACGGATGCCGGCAGCACGAGCGGTTTGGATGCCATCAGCACGACGATCACGGGCGTGCCGGTCTCCACGAGCGCATCGAGCAGGGCGATCTGTCCGCCGATGAGTTCGAGCGTCGCGGTCGAGCGTCCCTCGCC
>JBARWR010000053.1:0-24395 GCA_049646915.1 Microbacterium sp. | reverse complement strand
GATCTCCGTGCCGCGGTGGGTGACTTCGCTGCGCCGAGGCGCTGGGGCGCGGCCTCTCGAGCAGCGGGGCCCGCCTTGGGCAGGGTGTTGACGGCGTGCGGGGGTGTGGATGCCGCCTGCTGAACCTGCGCGGCCGGAGCTTGTGCGCGCTGCGGACGGGGCTGTTTCTGCGGCTGGGTCTGTCTCTGCGGGTGGGTCTGTGCGTGCTGGGGCTGGGTTGCGCGCTGGGGCTGGGTTACGCGCTGGGGCTCGGTCTGTGACTGATGCGGCGGGTGCGCCGGAGTCTCCTCGGCATGTGCTGAGGCGCTGCTCAGGAACACACTGAAGGCGGCCCAGATGAGAACACCGAGGCCGGCAAGCAGCCACATCGATCGGCTGCGGTTGTCGACTATCGCGGACCGCACTTCTTCCTTCCCCCGGATTCCGGCGGAGATGGTCCGCCGGAAACAGCGTGAGCGACGATACATCGTCTGCGCGGCCATGTCCACATGGCTGGAGGACGCGCACAAAGCGCGTCGACGGGGAAGAATTGCCACTTGACTTTCCCCAGGTTCTGCACATCCCCGCTGTCGGACGTCAACCTTAAATCTTCGCTTGAAGTCGAATCTCATCCACAGGTGGGGATGTATATAAACGGCTGTTCAAAGGGGAAAATGAGTCTCAGTATCCATGCTCTCCACTGAGTTGTCCACAGGCGCTCTGCACAGACACTCCCGGGTTGTCCGCAATCTGTCCACACAGTTATCCACAGGGTGTGTTGCATGCCGTGGTCACTGCTCGTAGCTTGAGTGAGACCGGATGTCCGAGGCACGTGATTCGCTGTGTGCACGGCCGCACGGACGTCGGTCGTGTGGCATACGGCGTGTCCGATGCCGCCGTTGCCAGGGGAGGAGCACAGTGTCGATCGCTGATATCTCGGACGACCGTCTGGGGCGGGCGCGAGGTCCTGAGCGCACGCCTCCGCACGACCTGCTGGCCGAGCAGAGCGCGCTGGGCGGCATGCTGCTGTCCAAGGACGCCGTCGCCGATGTCATCGAGTCGCTCAAGGGCGCCGACTTCTACGTGCCCAAGCACGAACTGATCTTCGAGGCGATCCTCTCGCTGTACTCGCACGGCGAGCCGACGGACGTCGTCGCCGTGACCGATGAGCTCATCAAGACCGGTGAGCTGGGCAGAGCGGGCGGCGCGGACTATCTGCACACCCTCACCTCGATCGTGCCGACGGCCGCGAACGCCGGCTACTACGCGGGCATCGTCTCGGAGCGTGCGATCCTGCGTCGCCTGGTCGATGCCGGCACTCGCATCGTGCAGCTCGGCTATGCGGGCGAGGGCGACGCCGCCGACATCGTCAACAACGCACAGGCCGAGATCTACTCGGTGACCGGGTCGGAGACGGCCGAGGACTACGTGCCGCTGACGGTCGCGGTGAATGCTGCCGTCGAGGAGATCGAAGCGGCCAACGGTCGCGACGGCACGATGACCGGCATCCCCACCGGCTTCCGTGAGCTCGACGAGCTGACCAACGGCCTGCACGGCGGTCAGATGATCGTCGTCGCCGCGAGGCCTGCTATGGGCAAGGCGCTCGCGCTCGACACTCCGCTGGCCACCCCGACCGGCTGGACGACGATGGGGCAGGTACAGGTGGGCGACTATCTGTACGGTGCGGATGGACACCCCACGAGCGTGGTCGCCGTCACCGATGTGATGACCGACCGTCCCTGTTACGAGATCGTCTTCTCCGACGGGTCCACGATCGTCGCCGACGCGCAGCACCAGTGGGTGACCGAGACGCGTGCCGCCCGGCGTACGCGGGACGGCGTGTCCGCGACCGTCACCACCGAGCAGATTCTCGAAACGCTTACGGTGGGCGCCGACCGACGAGCGAACCATTCGATCGTCAACGCATCACCGTTGCGTTCCGCTGACGTCGATCTGCCGATCCCGCCGTACGCGCTGGGCGCCTGGCTCGGCGACGGCCACAGCGCTTCGCCGCGGCTGAACAGCGAGACGGACGAGATTCCGATGCTGATCAGCGCTGCCGGAGTGCGCGTGGAGCCGACAGGCGGCCGGATGCTGTATTCGCTGAAGCTCGCGGAGCGTCCGGCTCTCGTGAAGCGTTGCGATCATGGAACATTCACCGCGCTGCTGCGCAAGATCGGGGTGCTGGCCGACAAGCACATTCCCTCGCGGTATCTGCGCGCGTCGGAGGCGCAGCGCCGGGAGCTGCTGGCGGGGCTGATGGACACGGACGGCACGGTCGTCAAGGGGGTCGGATCGTGTCAGTTCGCCGTCACCAGCAAGCGGCTGGCCGACTCGGTCTATGAGCTCATCGTGAGTCTCGGATACAAGTGCGGTCGGACGACGAAGAGCGTGCCCGGCAGGTCCGAGGCGTCATCGACCTGCTACATCCTGAACTTCTCGACCGTCGACGACGTCTTCCGGCTCGAGCGCAAGCACCAGCTTCATGTTCAGGAGCGTCCCGCGAGCGTCGCACGGGTCGGCCGCCGATACGTGAAAGCCGTGCGGCGGATCGAGAGCGTCCCCGTGCGTTGCGTCCAAGTGGACAACGACGATCACCTGTATCTCGCGGGTGAGTCGATGATCCCGACGCACAACTCGACGCTGGCTCTGGATTTCGCGCGCGCGGCCGCAATCGGGCACAACGAGCCGTCCATCTTCTTCTCGCTCGAGATGGGCAAGAGCGAGATCGCGATGCGCCTGCTCAGCGCCGAGGGTGGGATCCCCCTGCAGAACATGCGCAAGGGCACGCTCGATCCGCGTGACTGGACCACGGTCGCGTCCACGCGCGGTCGCATCAACGATGCTCCGCTGTACATCGACGACAGTCCGAACATGACCCTCGTCGAGATCCGGGCGAAGTGCCGTCGGCTCAAGCAGCGCGAGGGTCTGAGACTGGTCGTCATCGACTATCTACAGCTGATGACGAGCGGCAAGCGGGTGGAGTCGCGTCAGCAGGAGGTGTCTGAGTTCTCGCGGGCGCTGAAGCTGCTCGCCAAGGAGCTGCAGGTGCCCGTGATCGCCCTCTCGCAGCTGAATCGTGGTGCCGAGCAGCGCTCGGACAAGAAGCCTGCGATCAGCGACCTGCGCGAGTCGGGCTCGATCGAGCAGGACGCCGACATGGTCATCCTGCTGCACCGCGAGGCGGCGTATGACAAGGACATCCGCCCGGGCGAGGCCGACCTGATCGTCGCCAAGCACCGCAACGGTCCCACCGCGACCATCACCGTGGCCTTCCAGGGCCACTACTCGAGGTTCATGGACATGGCGCCGGGGGACTTCGGCGGTGGCGGAGGCGACTTCCACTGACTCGGCTGCCGGCTTCCGCGGCGGACTCCCCGGTTTCAGCTGGTCGCAGTGGGGCGGTGGGCCTCTGTCCGGCGCGTGGGTCTGCACGCGCTCGGGGTTCCGCCACTGGCGTGATCGAGACGGGCTGCGCCGCGTACGGAATGATCAGCTGCGCTGACACGGAGAAGGGGCTCAGACGCCTTCGCGTTTGAGCCCCTTCCGCGAGCACAGGATGCTTCTCAGTACTCGTCGTCTGCGCTCAGGAAGCCGTCACCCAGTGCGCCGGCGGGCATGGCGCAGAAGTCGTCGCCGCAGAAGCCCTCTGCGGCGTCGCTGAACGCGATGAGCGCGGGAGGCGACTCCACGGTCGACTCCGCGGTGTCACGCGGTGATGAGTCCACGGCAGGCATCACTGGCTCGCCTTCTCCGACCACGCCTGCTCCAGCGCGCGCTCGAGCACGGTCTGCTCCTGCGCTCCGGACAAGCTGTACTTGCCCTCCACGACGAAGAACGGAACGCCGGTGACCCGGTAGGACCCGGCGAGTGCCAGATCGGCGCGGACCGCAGGCAGATGCGTGTTCGACTTCAGCGCCTGAGTCGCTTCGGTCCGGTCGAGTCCGATCTGCTCCGCGATGTCGGCCAGCACGTCCGCATCGCCGACATCGCGGCCCTCGGTGAAGTAGGCCGCGAACAGCGCCTCCTCCGCCTCGAGCTGCTTGCCCACGGTCTTCGCGTGGTGGATCAGCTGGTGGGCCAGCAGCGTGTTCGTCACCTGAACGGCATCCCAGTTGTACTCGATGCCGATCCGGCGACCGAGTCGGACCATGTGGTCCAGCATCCCGTCGACTTCGGCCTCGCTGGATCCGGTCTCCTTCTGAATGAACTGACTGGCCGGCTGAGTCACTCCGACCGCGAGGTCCGGAGCGAGCTGGAAGCTGTGGAACTCGATGTCGACCTTACGGCCCTCTCCGAGATTCCGTGCGGCGAACGAGGCGGCCGCGGCGTCGAGGCGCCTTTTGCCGAGGTAGCACCAGGGGCACATCACGTCGGCCCAGACGTCTACCTTGATGTGGTGATCTCGACCCTGCGGGTGGGGGTCGACCGAACGAGGGGTGCTCGGGTTCGAGCTCAGTGTCGTCATACTCCGAACAACGGCGGCGGAGCCGCTTCTATTTCTCCGCCCGCAACAAGCGAAGCCGGGTGTCGATACGGCGCTCGACCCTGTCCTGACAACACCCTGCAGAGTCGAATCCAGCGGCATACGGCGCGGCTGCCGGAGGTGATTGAGGAGATGGACACCGCGAGCGACCCGAACGACGTCAGCCCCCGTTCTTCGCGAATCCGGCCTATGGTGATGCGGCGAGAGCAGGATTCGCCAGGATCATTGCATCTGCCTGCTCGGGGCCTCGATTTGACCGTGTTCCGGCAACACGGTGTCTCCTCGTACGGTGAGGCCGACTCGCTTGCCGGCCCGGAGTCGAGAGGATCATGCTTCCATGAAAGCCGCCAAGTTCTACGCCAAGGAAGACCTGCGAATCGAGGACGTCCCCGAGCCGAAGCCGGGTCCGGGACAGGTGAAGCTGCGCAACGCTTACTCGGGCATCTGCGGATCCGACCTGCACGTCTATTACTCGCCGGAGGCATCCGGCATGGACTTCACCGTTCCGCACCCCGTCACCGGATCCACGCTTCCGCAGATCCTGGGCCACGAGTTCTCCGGGACCGTGACTGAACTCGGTGAGGGTGTGACGGATGTCAAGATCGGCGACCGCGTCGCGGTCTGGCCGATCTACTTCTGCGGCAGCTGCCCGGCGTGCCGCCGGGGCCGTTTCAACATCTGCCAGCGGATCGGGTTCCACGGCGTGACGTCCGACGGTGGCGGTATGGCGGAGTACACCGTCGTCGCGGCGTCGATGACCCACGCGCTGCCTGAGAACGTCTCGCTTCGTGAGGGAGCACTCGTCGAGCCGATGGCCGTCGGATGGCATGCCGTCAGGCGCAGCGGCGTCCAAGCCGGAGGCACGGCGCTCATCGCCGGGGCTGGGCCCATCGGCATCGGCGTGTGGTTCGCACTCAAAGCGCACGGGGTGCAGAACGTGCTGGTGTCAGAGCCGAGTGCCGATCGCCGTGCCGCTCTCGTCGCGCTCGGCGCGAGCGTCATCGACCCGGTGAACGAGGATCTCACCGCCGCGGTGATGGCGATGAGTGATGGCGACGGCGTCGATGTCGCCTTCGATGCCGCCGGTGTCGGGCCTGCCGTCACGTCCGCGCTGGCGAGTCTGACCCCGGGCGGCCGGGTGGTCGTGGTCGCTCTGCACGAGAAGCCGATGGAGTTCATGGCCACACCGCTCGTCACGGCGGAGGCCGAGATCGTCGGTGCCGTCGCGTACCTTCCCGAGGACTTCGATGCCGTCATTCGCGCGATGTCCGCGGGCTTGTACGACACCACTGGCTGGGTCGATGAGGTCGACCTGGACGGCGTCGTGGAGGCGATCCACGCTTTGCGTGGCGGTGTCGGGAGCAAGATCCTCGTCGCACCGCGCGCTGCTGCGTGAACTCGCCTCCACGAACGAGCGGAGTCCGTCAGATCTGGTTCACTCCGCCGTCCACCAGCACATTGGCGCCCAGCATGAAGCTGCTGTCGGACGATGCGAGGAAGGCGACCGCGGCCGCCATCTCCTCGACACGCGCCGTTCGGCCGATCGGCAGCGCGGCAGCGAGCGTCTCGTTGTAGGCGGCGATGTTCTCGACGCCGACGAGCTCCGTGACGCCTGAGGTGTCGGTCGGGCCGGGGGAGATCGCGTTCACGCGAATCCCCCGGTCCTTGAGCTCATTCGCCCACGTGCGCGTGAAGCTGCGCAGGGCCGCTTTGGATGCCGCGTACGCGCCCATGTTCGGCGCGCCGCGATCGGCAGAGGTCGACGCGTTGATGATCACCGATGCGCCGGGGTTCAGCAGCGGGATCGCCTTCTGCACGGTGAAGACGGTGCCCATGACGTTGACGCCGAAGACGTGGTTGAAGTCCTCTTGCGTGAGGTCGTCGATCGACGCGAAGGTGGCGACGCCTGCGTTCGCGAACAGGACGTCCAGGCCCTGTCCGCGTTCGGCGACGGCGCTGTACAGGCGGTCGAGGTCGGTTTGGTTCGTGATGTCACCGGGGACGGCTGCGACATTGCGTCCGATCTCGGCGACGGTCGCGTTCAGCTCGCTCTCGCGTCGGCCGGTGATGAAGACGTACGCCCCCTCATCCACCAGACGCGCGGCGGTCGCCCGTCCGATTCCGTTCGTTCCTCCGCCTGTGATGACCGCGGTCTTGCCGTCGAACCTTTTCACCATGACTGTCCTCCATCAGTTCTGCACCGATCAGTGCATAATTAGGAGCCTAACACTTCTGCACCGATCGGTATCGAAGTGTTAGGCTGAAGATATGGACGGGTTGACACGCGGCCGGCCGCGCTCCTTCGATGCCGATGAAGCCCTGGAGAAGGCGCTCATCGTCTTCTGGGAACACGGATTTGAAGGGGCGAGTTTGTCGACCCTCACGGATGCCATGGGTATCTCGCGCAAGAGCATGTACGCCGCATTCGGCAACAAGGAGGAGCTGTTCCTCAAGGTCCTGCAACGGTATGAGCGCGGACCAGGGGCGTACGTGCGCGAGTCCGTGCTCGCTCCCACCGCGCGTGAGGTGGCCAAGGCCTACCTCGACGGTGCGGTGCGAGCCGGCACCCAGCCGGATCGCCCCGCCGGATGCCTCGGAGTGCGTGCCGCCCTCGCCGTCGGTGTGACGGGGCAGTCCGTGCAGAACGTTCTCACGCAATGGCGCGCCCAGAGCCAGATCGACCTGCGCGACCGATTCGAGAAGGCCGTTGAGGAGGGTGATCTTCCCCCGGGTTCGGATGCCGATCTGATCGCCCGATACCTGACGACGGTGGGTGACGGGATCGCAGTGCAGGCGACGGGAGGCGCGTCGCCGGCGTCCCTGACACGGGTCGTCGACGCGGCACTGCTCAGCTGGCCTCCGGCCTGAATTCCTGAGGCCCCGATCACCTGACCGGCGTGCGCTGACGCGCGACGGGGACGGGCATCGCGCAGCGCGCAGCGCCCCTCATCCATCTCGGCTTGACCATGTTCCTGGAACACGGGGTGAACTTCACCTGTGGCTGGTGAGCGGGGTGTGCGCAGCGCCCCGATCGCCGCCCGTCACCTCGAGCCGAGAAGGAGAACATCATGTCCCAGGACGAATCAGCATCCACCCCCACTGTCCCCAGGCGAAGAACACGGTCGACGATCGTGGCTCTCGTGATCGCGGCAGTCGTCGTGATCGCCGCGGTCGTCGTGTCCGTCACCGTGTGGAGTGGTCGTGGCAACGCTCCCGAACCCGCCCCGGAAGGCAAGGCGATCCCCGACGTCGCCGCGTTGGCCGGACCGCTTGCCGACCAGGACCTGGCGTGGGAGCCCTGTGAGTTCAGCGACGACGGCGCCCCCATTCCCGGGGCAGACGTCTCCAATGTCGAGTGCGCGACCATCAAGGTGCCGCGGGACTGGCTGAGCCCGGACCCGTCGCTCACCTGGGATGTGCGCATCTCACAGGCCAAGAACATCGAGCCGACCGATTCCGACTACCACACCACGGTCATCGCCCACCCGGGTGGTCCGTACACGTCCGGGCTCTCATACAGCACGGCCGTGCAGCTGTACACGCCCGAGCTGCGGCCGACGACGAACTATGTGAGCTTCGATCAGCGAGGCCTGGGCCAGTCCAGCCACGCCTCCTGCGATTACGAGTACGACCCCGCCGGCGGGCAGACTGCCGCGGCGAAGGCCATCGGAGACGCCTGCGCGCAGAATCCCGACGTGGCGACCATGACGACCGAGCAGGCCGCGTATGACATGGACTTCATCCGCCACCTCCTCGGGCTGAAGACGGTGACCTACATGGGGTACTCCTACGGCACCTGGCTGGGTACCTGGTTCGGGGCGCTCTTCTCCGACAACATCGAGCGGATGCTGCTGGATTCGGCGACGAACTCGACGGAGGAATCCATTCAGACGCTGTACAACTCCGCACACGAGGGTCGCGATCGCCAGTTCCGTCTGCACATGATGAACTGGATTGCTCGAAACGACGCGACCTTCGGCCTCGGCGGCGACCCCGAGGCGATCTGGACGCGCTACTTCGCAGCGACCGAGAGCCCGGAGAAGGCCCTCGCCGCGCAGTATGCGTGGAACGCCGCCAGCGGATCCCTGGCGTTCTCGACCCCGGTGGTCTACCCGGTATCGGGCAGTCTCGTGGCGAGCATCATCGCCGAGTCCGAGGCTGCCGCCGGCCAGGTCGACTCCGTCGAGCTGGCGACGCGCATCGTCGCCGGGACGGAACTGCCCGATGTGCTGCGTGAGCCTGCGAACCAGCGACTGGCCCTGCTGGCGGCTACCCCGGCCCCGGAACCGGGCCAGCTCGTGAAGGGAACGCATGACTACGTCATCGAGTTCACCGCATGCACCGACGGGCAGTGGACGCAGGGCGCTGAGTTCTGGGAAGACTTCCACGAGCGCACGGCGAAGGTCGCTCCGCTGACCGCGCAGTTCGGTCTTCTCCTCACCCCGACGTGCGCGTTTTGGCCGACGGATTCGAAGATGCCGGCCGTGGACGACAGCTTCCCCGAGACGATCGTCGTGCAGAGCGAGCTCGACTCGATGACGCCCTTCGAGCAGGGGTGGGAAGCCGGCATGGGCCTGCCCAACACGACCCTCATCGCCGTGGACAACGAGAGCATCCACGGAGTGTTCCCCTACAACACCGCAGAGGTGGATCGCCCGGTGATCGAGTTCCTCCTCGGCGGTGACCGCCCGAGCCGCACCATCGTGGCCGCAGGCAAGCCGCTGCCGCTGGAGGACATCACCTACGAGTCGTGGACCGTGCTCGACGAGAACGCCGAGCATGACGCGAACCCGTCCTTCACCGATCCCACGGTTCCGGCGAAGAAGACGGCCAAGCTGCTCGAGCCGTCGAGCTAGACCACCGCGCTCCATCGGTATGCGGGCGACTCGATCAGAGGCGCCCGCATACCGATGTGCTGTCCGAATGACGTCATTCGGTAGTTCTCACCGACGCGAGTGGCACACCGTCCGAAACAGACTGAGGGAACATCGCCCCCGAGTCAAGGACAACCATCATGAAATCATCCGCTCTCTCGCGAACCGCTCCCGCCGGGCGGTCCACCGACCGATACCGCTCCATGCAGGCCGACGAGGTGCACGTCCCTGCGATCGATCCCGAGCTCCGTCCCGAGCCCACGATCAGCCTGGCGACCGTGCACGGCTCCATCATGCTGAGTCTGAAGGCCGAGGGCGCGCAGGCTCACTGGTCCGGAGACTGAGCCCGGCGCTGCTCACACCGTGAGACGCGCGGCCGGGTTCAGCCTCTCTCCGGTGCTCGCATCGAACAGGTGGGTGCGCTCGGGAACGGGAGCAGCTGAGACGATCTCTCCCGCCTTCGGGTGATTGCGCCCGTCGACGCGAGCCGTGATGTTCACGCGCTCATCGTCGATGACGGAATGGCCGTAGAGATAACCGTCTGCACCGAGCTCTTCCACGAGATCCACCGTGAGCGACAACCCTGGTTCAGCTGCGCTTCCGATCCTGATGTCCTCCGGCCTGACACCGATCGTGACCCTGGCGCCTGCGGCATCCCGCACGTCCCGCTCCACCGCCACCGTGTGGGATCCGAAGCGCACTCCGTTCTCGTTCACATCGGCGGTGAAGAGGTTCATCGCCGGTGAGCCGATGAACCCGGCGACGAAGACGTTCCTCGGGTTCTCGTACAGGTCGCGCGGTGTGCCCAGCTGCTGCAGCGCGCCGTCGGCGAGCACGGCGATCCGGTCTCCCATGGTCAGCGCCTCGGTCTGGTCGTGGGTCACGTAGACGGTGGTGACGTCCAGGCGGCGCTGCAGGGAGGAGATCTGCGTACGCGTCTGCACGCGCAGCTTGGCGTCGAGGTTGGACAGCGGTTCGTCCATGAGGAACACCTGCGGGCTGCGCACGATCGCGCGGCCCATCGCGACGCGCTGGCGCTGGCCACCGGAGAGGGCCTTCGGCTTGCGCTCGAGGAACGGAACCAGGTCCAGAAGTTTCGCCGCATCCAGGACCCGTCGCGCGCGCTCGTCCTTGCCGATCCCGCCGATCTTCAGGGCGAAGCCCATGTTCTCGGCGACGGTCATGTGCGGGTACAGCGCGTAGTTCTGGAACACCATCGCGATGTCACGATCCTTCGGCGGCACGGCCGTGACGTCGCGGTCACCGATCAGGATGCGCCCGCCGTTGACCTCTTCGAGCCCCGCCAGCATCCGAAGCGATGTCGACTTGCCCGAGCCGGATGGGCCCACCAGGACGAGGAACTCGCCATCGGCGATGTCCAGGTCCAGCTTGTCGACCGCGGGGCGCCGCACGCCGGGGAAGGTGCGCGTCGCCTGGTCGAAGGTCACAGATGCCATTGCTTCTTTCCTTTCGCCGGCAGGTCGCTGTCGGCAGATCCGTTGCGACGGGGCCCCGTGCGGGGCCCCGTATCCTTTGGAGCACTCAGGCGGCGTGGCCGATGATCACCGGATTCCGTA
Source organism: Microbacterium sp. (assembly GCA_049646915.1). Lineage (GTDB taxonomy): Bacteria > Actinomycetota > Actinomycetes > Actinomycetales > Microbacteriaceae > Microbacterium. Next base: position 13,479 of record JBARWR010000053.1, on the reverse strand, counting down.
CGCCCTCGAGAGCCTTCGACCAGTCGATGAGCTGATCGAACAGGGTGCTCAGCAGCGCGGTCTGCGAGTCGGCGGGGGTGAACACGCTGTAGGTCTCGAAGTCGGTGCTCAGCGAGAGCGTCAGCGTCTGCCGGACGGTGGCGACCTGGAGCTCGGCGAGGATCAGCCGCAGGTGCTCGATCGCTCGGGCTCCGCCGACACCGCCGTATCCGACGATCCCGGCGGCTTTGTTCTTCCACTCCCGGCTCAGGTAGTCGATCGCGTTCTTGAGCACACCGGAGATGGAGTGGTTGTACTCGGGGGTGACGAAGATGTAGCCATCGAACTCGGCGATCTTCTCAGACCATCTGCGCGTGTGGTCGTTCTTGTACTGACCGGTCGCCGGTGGCAGCGGCTCGTCGAGATGGGGGAGTGGGAAGTCGGCGAGGTCGACGAGTTCGAACTCCACGTCGCTGCGCTCTGCGGCGCGGGCGACCACCCAGTCCGCGACCTGTGCTCCGTTGCGTCCGGGGCGGGTGCTTCCGAGGATGATGGCGATCTTGGTCATGATGCTGGTACTCCTTGTTCGTGATGGGGCTTGTTCGTGACGGTCGGGCGATCGAGGTTGTCGACCTCGATGAGCTCGCGCAGGTCGGTGATCGGCAGATTCGCGCCGAACGACGGCCTGCCCGGCTGCAGGCTCACACCGGCGGCGAGGGGGCCGACGACGAGCGGATCGAAGCCGATCCCGTCGATGAACGCGCCGACGCGGGCCACATCGTCCTCCCGGTCTCCCGCGATCGCGATGGCCTTGCGGCCCGCGGTTCCGGCAGGACGGGCTTCGTCTTCGAGGTCGTGATAGCCGATGTGATTCAGTGCCTTCACGACCCGCGAGTCGGGCAGGAACTCCTGGATGATCTCGCTGGTCGAGATGCGAGGGTCGTTCAGATCGTCTCGGATGCCGTCGATCTCCCACCAGTAGTTCATGGCATCCACCACGAGCTTTCCGGCGAGGTTCGCTGCCGGGATGTGCGGGTACTTGCCGAGGGGCAGCGCCAGCACGACGATGTCGGCCTCTTCGGCCGCCCGCTCCGGGCGGACGGCGCTCGCTCCGTGCGCGAGCACGTCGATGGTGAGCGCGATCCGCTCCGGGTCTCCGGAGCCGGAGATGAGCACCCTGTGCCCTGCGGTCAGGGCGAGGCGGGCGAGTGCGGTGCCCACCTTGCCTGCGCCGAGGATGCCGATGACCAGGCCGTCTCCGTCCATCACGCTCCTCACGTTCATGACCGCACCACCGCTGCGGACGCGGCGGATCGGGCCGGTGTCTCGGCCAGCAGCTCGCGCACCATCGGAATCACCTTCGTGCCGTACAGCTCCACGGCGCGAAGCCGGTCGCTGGCTGCCATGGCTCCACCCGCGGTGTAGGTGAAGTCGAATCGGCCGGCATCGAGTGTGCGGATCGCGGCGGCGATCTTGCGGGCGACGGTCTCGGGCGATCCGATGTACAGCGATCCATGCGCCACGTCGGCTTCGAACTCCGAGCGGCGCAGGGGCGGCCAGCCGCGCAGGGCGCCGATCCGGTCGCGGATCACCTTGTACCCCGGGTAGAACGTCTCCATCGCCTCTTCGTCCGTATCGGCGATGAAGCCGGGCGAGTGCATACCCACCGGGTACGCAGGCGTGCCCAGCTGCTCGGTGACGCGTCGGTACAGGTCGACGTAGGGCGTGAAACGCGCGGGAGCGCCGCCGATGATGGCGAGCATGAGTCGGAATCCGTATCGCGCGGTGCGGACCACGGACTGCGGTGAGCCGCCCACGCCCACCCATGTGCGCAGACGCCCCGAGTCGGTCTTCGGGAAGACATCCGCCTCGTGCAGCGCAGCACGCGTCGTCCCCTGCCAGGTGACCGGCTTCTCGTCGAGCAGGGCATGGAAGAGGTCGATCTTCTCATCGAAGAGCAGCTCATAGTCGGAGAGGTCGTAGCCGAACAGCGGGAAGGATTCGGTGAAGGATCCGCGGCCGAGGATGACCTCCGCGCGCCCGTCGGAGAGGGCATCCACGGTCGCGAAGCGTTGGAACACGCGCACCGGGTCGTCGGAGGACAGCACGGTGACGCCGGAGCCCAAGCGGATCCGGTTGGTCTTCGTGGCGATGCCGGCCAGCACGGCCTCGGGGGAGGAGATCGCGTATTCGGGTCGGTGATGCTCCCCGAGCGCGATCGCGTCGATGCCGAGCTCGTCGGCCAGGACGGCCTCCGCGAGCACGGTACGGATCGCCGAGCCGTGCGAGAGGAGGGCGCCCTGGTCATCGAGGGGCAGATCGCCGAATGTTCCGATGCCGAACTCGACGTCGGTGAATCCGCTCATGATCTTTCTCCCATTCGTCCGGATTGACATGTCAATGCTGCAACATGGCTATTGACACGTCTATTCCAAGGAGGCGAGATGGCTGAGAATCATCGTTCGATGCCCACCCGTGAGCAGCTGCGCGTGTGGCGGGATTACATCGAGACGGCGCAGGCGCTGCGCTCTCGCCTGGGGAGTCGGATGCTGCGTGAGTCGTCGCTGTCCGAGGGGGATTACGCGGTGCTTCTCGCTCTGACCGAGGCCCCGCAGCAGACGCTCCGGTCGGCGGAACTGGCGGACGCGGTCGGATGGGAGCGCAGTCGTCTCTCGCATCATCTCGGGCGGATGCAGAAGCGCGGTCTCATTGGGAGGGATGCCTGTGCGGACGTCGCACACGGAGTGGACGTCACGGCGACGGCAGCCGGCCGCGAGGCCTTCCGGGCCGGATCCGTGCCGCATCTCCGCGCGGTGCGCGAGCTGTTCGTCGATGCGCTCACGTCCGAACAGCTCGCTCACCTGGACGGCATCTCTGTCTCGCTGCAGGAGCATCTGTCAGCAGTCAAGACTGACTGACGGCCGTGCTCTGCGCGCGCCGGCGTGCAAGGTGCTCCTGCTTCGCGTGGCGGGCCTGCCGGTCGGCTGCGGCGAAAGAGCGCCCGATCTCACCGGCTCGGAGGAGTCCGGCTTCGCGCATCGCAGCGTTGTGGTCGCCCTCCACGTCGTAGATCAGGTGGCTCTCGACGTCGTCGATACCGCAGTAGGCGAAGATGCCGACATCCAGCTGCGTGCGCATGGCCTCGTCATAGCCGTACTTCTCGTACGTGGACTTCTTCGAGCCGCCGACGCCGATGAGCACTGTGGGAATCGAGGGAAGAAGGCCGTGAAGCGGTGCTCTGCCGCGGTCTGCGACGCCTGCGCCGTACTGGTAGGCCCAGCCGGCCGTGAATACGCGCTCGATCCACCCCTTCATCAGCGCCGGCATCGACCACCAGTACACCGGGAACACGAACGCAAGTCGGTCGGATGCCTCGACGCGGCGGTGCGTCTCCTCGATGTCGGGTGGGATCGGTCCACCCCAGAAGTGGGCATGATCCTCGGCTGTGAACCGGGGATCGAACTGCTCTGCGTGCAGATCCAGGACATCCACCGCGCCGCCCGACTGAGTGAATGCGTCGTGGAAGGTATCCATGACCGCGGCGGGGTAGCTGTCGCGCAAGGGATGGGAGAAGACGGTGAGCAGACGCGAGACGGCTCCGTTGTGTGCGGTCATCGCCGTGGCGCAGCGTAGATCACGCTGTTGACGATCGTGGTCGTCAGGGTGCGAGCCACCGCGAACGATGCGGCACTGGCGCCCCAGTTGCCCGCCCGCAGCTCTTCGGCGCGCGCGATCACGGGAGAGGTCCACGGAATATCGCGGTCGAATTGCGGCATCGTTCCGCTGCCGTAGAGCAGGGCTCCGAGTGCCGCGACGCGGGCAGTCGCCTGCGCGCCGTCGACGAGCACGGCCCGGACCTCGGCGAGAAGCTCCGCGCGCCGAGGACCGTCACCGCCTTCGAAAGCGGTAGTGCGGAACAGTCCGAGGCTCTTCCGCGCGACCCGCCGGATATCACCGCGGTTCACGAGACGCTCCAGCAGCGGCTCGCGCAGGACCGGTCCCGTGGCGGCCAGGACCGTCTGCACGGACCGCGACTTCTCGGCGACGTAGTCCCAGCTGTCACGGAGGAGAGCGTCTGCGGGTGGGCGCTCCGCAATGGCCTGCACGGTCAATGCACCTGTGCGCCCCGATCCGGTCTCGACGTGCCCGCCGAGGCTCAGATCTGCGAGCACGGCCCCGGCGAGCACGTAGTAGAGCGTGCCCTCCCCGGCGATGGTTCCGCTGTCGGGCTGGAACAGAAGCAGCAGGAGATCTTCGGCCAGTGTCGGTTCTGCCGACGGTGCCGAGGTATCAGAACCTGTGGAGGGGGCCGGGCGAGGTGTTTCAGGCGAATCAGTCATCGGTTCGTTCCTTTCAGGTTGCCGGGTCTGCGTCTCACACCAGGAACACGACGGTGAGGGCGAGCCAGGCCGAGACGGTGGACAGGGCCGTCCAGATCACGATGGCCGCCGCCTGCCACAGCAGGACCCAGGCCCGCGGAGACCCGCTGGCCACGAGGATCGCTGACGTGACCTGGGTCGGCAGCGCCAGCGGAGCGAGGAGGCTCGCACCGGGAACCCCGAAGCGCACGAACCACTTGTTCAGTCGCTGTCGGCCCTTCTCGCGGCTCTTCGACTCGGACTTGGTGGCTGCAACCAGCTCGAGGGATGCATTCTGTTCGGCGTCGAGGGTGCTGTCGAGAGCTGCTGCGGCTCCGACTGTCGCGCTGATACGGGCCGCCTTGCGGTTGGCGATGGCGGTGCGTGCACGTGCGGTGAGCAGGACGGTGAGGAGGACGGTGAGGAAGTTCCCCACAGCCCCGGCGATGCCCGCGAGGATCGGGTTGAGGCCCCCGATGATGCCGATGACGGCGGCGATGTCCCCCTCGATGGCGGGTATCGCTCCAGCGAGCATGATGACGAGCGGTTGTATGAGCTCGGGTACGTGGGATACGAGGTCCTGGAGACCGTTGATGAGATCCTGGATGATGTTCACGATCTGATTCCTTTCGTGTCATCGGCTCGAGGCGTTCCCGAGTCACTCACAGTGGACACCCTGTTCTCAGGACAAGGTCAAGCCCACCGGCGGTGCGGCCATCCACTCGGAAGCGGTCGTCACTCCGAGCTGGCTCCCGCAGGGGTGTCGTTCCGGGCCTGATCGCGCACGAGCGTGCCGGCGCGAGCGAGCACATCGATCTGGGCGGGGTTGTAGAGCTCGACGATCGCCTCGATGAACGTCTGCTGCGTCAGAGGCTCGCTCTTGGACAGATGCGCGGTGGGATCGGCGAGCCAGGGGTAGTCGATGAGGTTCTGGGCGAGGGCGGGTGCGAGCCGTTCGGCGAGCCGCTGCCTGGTCTGCTCATCGGCATCCGCTGGGAGCAGCTTGATCTGGTCGCCGAGCGCACTGCTCTCGGCATCCGCCTCCACCATCTTGCGCAGATCGGCCAACGCGCCCTCGTCGTAGAGCTGTGTGTACACGTGGACGAGAGAGCTGTCCGCTTCTGACAGGTGTGATGCGACGGACGCGAATCCGGCGGGCGCGTCTGCCGGTGCGTGGTCGTGCAGAACCGCCGCGATCTCGGTCCGCGCCTTCTGCATGCGCTCGATGCTCTGCGCCAGCTCGGCGTCGAGCTGGCGCAATGCCTCCGGCATCCCCTCATCGTCCGCGCCGAGGGGGCCCACTTTCGACAGGGGGACCCCCAGCTCGGCCAGTCGTCGGATGCGCAGCAGTCGTACCAGATCGCGCACGCCGTACTGCTTGTAGCCGTTGTACCTGCGCTCGGGCTCTTCCAGCAGACCCAGCCGGTGGTAGTGCCGGATGGTGTTCGTCGTCGTGCCCGCCATCTCCGCAAGTTCTCGCGTACTCCAAGCCATGGTGCAATTAAATCCTTCCTGTCAGGCTCAGCACGCCCTCGTCGACGGCAACGCCCGTGGCGATGTCTGTGCTGAGCGTGTCGCTGCTCGAATCGAAGAAACCGAGAAGCGCCATGTTGATGTCATCAGCGTGTGTCCACAGCAGTCCGTGCGGGGCCCCGTCGACTTCGACGTACTGCGCGTCGGGCAGAGCCAGGCGGAAGCGTCGGGCGGTGGTGTCGATGGGGAGGATCCGGTCGGCCGTGCCGTGCAGGATGAGGGTCGGCTTTCCGCTCGCGCGGACGGCGTCGATGTCGGGGCGAAAGTCCTCGATCCACGACGAGACGACGGCATGGCCGGCGACGGGAGCACTGGAGATGGCGACGTTCCAGCTTGCGGTGACGGCCTCCATGCTGATGCGACTGCCCAGGTTCTCGTCCAGGTTGTAGAAGTCCGTGAAGAAGTTCGTGAACCAGGAGTACCGGTCATCCCGTGCCGTGGAGCTGATCTCCTCGAAGACGATCTGGGGCATTCCCTCGGGGTTGTCGGTGCGCGCGACGAGGAACGGCTCCAGCGACGCGAGGAATGCGAGCTTGGCGATGCGATCGTGGCCGTACCGCGAAACATAGCGGGCCAGCTCGCCCGTTCCCATCGAGAATCCCACGAGGATGACCTCGCGCAGGTCGAGGGTGTTCAACACGACGTTCAGGTCGGCGGAGAAGGTGTCGTAGTCGTACCCTGATGAGACCTTCGACGACTGGCCGAAGCCGCGACGGTCGTATGTGATGACGCGATATCCGTCGGCGAGCAGCGCACGGGTCTGGCGTTCCCAGCTGTGGCCGTTCAGCGGGTATCCGTGGATCAGGACGACGGGCTGACCCGTTCCCTGGTCCTCGTAGTAGAGCTCGATGGGGGTGCTGTTCTCGGTATCGACAGTGATGTAGCCCATGGTCTGTCCCTCTCTCTGTGGATCGTTCCGGATGAACGAGAAGCGGTGTCGCCGGCCGCGCCGGGTCTGCCGTGTGATCAGAATCGCATCGACGATCACGGCCTCGCGTCGGTAGAACTCCCGCTGGACGCACCCCCATATACACCTCTGCACATGGCAAGCGGTGCTCGCATCGGCAATACTTACCTAGGGATCGGTGATACTTACCTAGTGAGGGCGCCCCCGCGCCCGACGGGAGCAGCATTGGCGGATCTGTTGGGCCGTAGCGTCGAGCGCGACGCGGTCGACGCGCTTCTTTCCCGTGCGAGGGAAGGACACAGCGGCACGCTCGTCGTGCGCGGGGAAGCCGGTATCGGAAAGACCGCCCTGCTCGAATACGCGCGCGCTGCCGCTAATGAACCGGCTTTCCGAATCGAATCCTCCAGCGGCGCAGAGGCCGAGTCGCAGTTCGCCTTCGCCGCCCTGCATCAGCTGTGCGCGCCGCTCTTGAGCGGAATGGATGTGCTGCCGGAGCCTCAGAGGATTGCTCTGGCGGTTGCTTTCGGGCAGCAGAACGGTGCGGCTCCCGACCGTTTTCTTGTCGGCCTGGCGACGCTCAACCTGCTGGCGGAGAGTGCCGAGCAGCGACCGCTGCTGTGCGTGATCGATGACGCGCAGTGGCTGGACGAGGCTTCCGGCCAGGTCCTCGCCTTTGTCGCGCGCCGTCTCGACGCCGAGCGCATCGCGCTCGTGTTCGCGGTGAGAGACGCTGATCACGACGGTGCCACGAGTGAACTCAGTGTGCTGGCGGGACTGCCCGAGCTGCGTCTGCATGGACTCGGTGAATCTGAAGCGCGGATGCTGCTGGCATCCGAGCTCGCCGCACCGCTGGAGCACGGGGTGCTCGAGCGTGTCATCGCGGAATCGTCCGGCAACCCGCTGGCGCTTCTCGAACTGCCACTCAGCGCCCAACGGGCTCAGTCGGCCGGCGAGTTCGCGCTGCCTGGCGCACTGAACGTGCCCCGCCGCGTCGAGGAGAGTTTCCGGCGGCGTTCGGCGGGTCTTCCCGACGATACGCAGCTGCTGCTGCTCACGGCCGCAGCAGAGCCGACGGGTGACGTCACGCTCCTGCTGCGTGCCCTCGCGCAGTTGGGGATCACTGAGAAGGCGGTCACTCCCGCCGAAACCGCCGGATTGCTCGAGATCGGCAGTCACGTGAGATTCCGCCATCCGCTGGTGCGCTCGGCCATTTACCGGAAGGCGACAGCTCCCGATCTGCGACGCGTGCACGCAGCTCTTGCCGCCGCCACCGATCCGGATGTGGAGCCGGATCGCCGTGCCTGGCACCGTGCTCAAGCAGTGCTCGGCACCGATGAGGAGGCTGCCGCCGACCTCGAGCGCTCCGCCGATCGTGCCCGCGCGCGGGGTGGACTTGCTGCCTCAGCAGCATTCATCGAGTACGCGGCGCAGCTTACGCCCGTCCCTACGGCCCGCGCGGGCCGGACACTTGAAGCCGCGTTCGCGATGTACGAGACGGGCGCGACGGAAGCCGCTTCAGGTCTCCTCGCATCCGCTGAAGCCGGGCCGTTGAACGCACTGCAGCAGGCCCGGTTGAAGCTGCTCCGCGCACGTATAGCGTTCTATCGGGCACGAGATGGCGCCGGACTGGCGATGCTGTTGGACGCGGCTCGAGGGCTCGCCCCGCTTGATCCTGCGTTGTCGCGTGAGACCTATCTCTATGCGCTGGATGCTGCTATCATCACCGGCGGTCCCCGTTCTGGCCTCGACGTGCGCGAAGTGGCCGAGGCGGCTCGCTCTGCGCCTCCGCCACCAGGGTCGCCGAAGCCAGCAGATCTGCTGCTGGACGGCTTGGTGACCACTTTCACTGCCGGGTATGAGCGCGGCGCACAGCAACTGCAACGTGCGTTGGATGCGTTCTGCGACGAGGCGCCGAATGCGGAGTCCGCCAGCGATGCCGAGATACGACGCTGGGGATGGCTGGCAGGCCGCACGGCGATGGCGGTCTTCGACGATGAGCGGCTGCTCGCTCTGACGTCACGTCACACCAGGCTCGCACTCGAGGCGGGAGCGCTGGCTACGCTCCCTGCAGCTCTGCTCGTGCAGTCTGTCATGCTGGTCCTCTTCGGCGAGTTCACGCGGGCTGCCGAGCAGGCTTCCATCAGGTCGACCTCCAACTCGGTGCCGCTGCTGCACGCCCAGCTCATCCTGGCCGCCTGGCAGGGTCGGCCCGACGAGGTTGCGCAGACCCACGCGGCGCTTGCGGAGGGTGCGGATGCATGGGAGTACGGCACGGAAGTGTCGTTGGCTCAGTACGGCATGGCCGTGCTGCACAACGGCATGGGCAATTATGTGGAGGGTCTGCAGGCTGCCGTTCGCGCGTTCGAATCGGATGAGCTCGCGCACAGCAATCTCGCTCACGTCGAGCTCATCGAAGCGGCCTGCAGGTCCGGTGAGCCTGGAAGCGCTGCTGTTGCACTCGACGAGCTCTGCATGCGCGCTCTCGCCGTGGGCACACCGTGGGCGCTCGGTCTGGCGGCGCGTTCGCGAGCTCTGACGGCGACGGGCCCCACTGCCGAGCAGCACTATCAGGAGGCGATCGAACAGCTCCGGCAGTGCCGGATGGTCGCGCACCTGGCCCGTGCTCATCTCGTGTACGGCGAGTGGCTGCGCCGCGAAGGCCGGCGCCAGGATGCGCGCGAGCAGCTGCGCACCGCTCATGAGCTGCTGTCGAACATGGGTGCCGGTGCCTTCGCCGCGCGTGCTGCCCGAGAGCTGGCCGCCACAGGAGAGCACGCGCGCAAGCGCACTGCCCGACCGACCGACGAGCTCACCCCTCACGAGCTGCACATCGCACGATTGGTCGCCACGGGAGCGACCTCTCGCGAAGTCGGAGCGCAGCTGTTTCTGAGCCCGCGCACGATCGAAGCGCACTTGCGCAACATCTACCGCAAGCTCGGCATCACCTCGCGTCGGCAGCTTCGGCAGCTGCCGCTGCCGTGATCGGACGAGCCATGAATGATGGTGCCGTCCGGTGTACCAGCTGCGCATGTGCCGTATCGCGCCACGGCATCCGCACATGTGAGAAGGGGAAGCCGCAGCCTGCGGCTTCCTCTTCGCGCTCGTCGCTCACGACGAAGCGAGCGCCGAGGCCCTCATGCGGCGGCATGCACGTTCGACGATGCAGCGGCTGACGGCTCGGACGCACGTTGGAGGCGACTTCCACTGACCCGGTCACCGGGTTCCGCGGCGACCTCCCCGGCTTCAGCTGGTCTCAGCGGCGCGGTGCCCTTCCGTCCATCGTGTGAGCTCGGACGCAAGGGCTTCGGGGGCATCGAGCTGGATGAGATGCCCGGCGCCGGGAATCACCGCGAGGGATGAATGCGCGATCGCCGCGTGCAGGCGATCAGCGCGGTCGACCGGGATCCACGTGTCCTCCGCACCCCACACGATGTGCACCGGCTCGTCGATCGAACCGTAGTCCGGCTCGACCTCGTCCGTGAATCGCTCATCGGCCTGCGCGATCTGACGATAGAACGCAGCCTGCTCCTTCTCGCCGATCCACGGAGTCACGAGCATCGCGAGGGCTGCGTCGCTGATCGGACGATGTGCGGCGCCGCGGATGTACGCTTCGATCGCCCCGCGGTGGACGGCAGGCGGAAGCTGTACGAAGACGTCGGCGTGCTGCGCCACGAGGGTGAAGAACGGCGATCCCCAGGGTGAGAGCGCGACGACGTCGACCAGGCAGAGCGACGCATAGCGGGCACCATGCAACAGACGCGCGCGCAACGCCACCGCACCTCCGAAGTCGTGAGCGACCACGTGCGGACGGGCCAGACCCCACTCCTCGAGAAGGTGCGCGAACAGCATGCCCTGGACGCCGAGGTCGACGGCATCGTCGGCCTCTTTGGATGACCCGCCATATCCGGGCATGTCCCAGAGATAGACAGTGAACCGTTGTGAGAGAGCGTCGGCGATCGGACGCCACAGGGCAGATGACCATGGCGTGCCGTGGAGAAACACGAGCGGAGGGCCATCACCGAGACGGTCCCAGGCGACGGTGCGGCCCTGCCATGACAAGAAGCGTCCCAAGTGCGATGCGGTCACGCGACCATGATGACAGGCGACCCGCTGAGTTGTCACATGCGCTGCAGGGTGGCGGAGATCGACGGAAGTGGAAGACGATCCACCGCGCCCCGGCATCCGCACGTGCGAAAAGGGGAAGCCGCAGCCTGCGGCTTCCCCTTCTGGACGTTCAGGTGTGCACTCAGATCACTGTCGAGCCTCCGTCCGCTACGAGCTCCATGCCGTTGACGTAGCTGGAGTCGTCTGAGGCGAGGAAGAGCGCCACCGAGGCGATCTCCTCGGGCTGACCCATCTCACGCCGGGGGATGACGGACTCGAAGACCGCCATCATCTGGGCGTCCAGGTTCTTCTCCATCATGGGAGAGGAGACCTGGCCGGGGGTCAGCACGTTCACGCGGATCCTGCGGTCCCGCAGCTCGGCGACCCACACCCGCGCGTACGCGGGGAGCACCGCCTTGCTGCCGGCGTACACCGCCCAGTCCGGGTAGCCCCGCACCGAGGCGTTCGAGCCCGTCATGATGATCGACCCGTTGTCGTTGAACAGCGGCAGGGCCTTCTGCACCGTGAACAGAGTGCCACGCGCGTTCACCGAGAACGCCGTGTCGAACTGCTCCTCGGTGACCTCGCCCAGCTTCTGGGGTCCACCGGCGCCTGCGCTCGCCCACAGGACGTCGACCGACCCCTTCTCCTGCTTGACCGCCTCGAACACACGGTCCAGGTCCTCGAGGTTCGCCGAGTCCGCCCGCACGCCGGTGACGTTGCGTCCGATCTGCTTCACGGCCTCGTCCAACGCGTCCTGGTGACGCCCTGTGATGAAGACGTGCGCGCCCTCTTCGACGAACAGCTTGGCGCCCGCAAGCGCCATTCCACTCGTGGCTCCGGTGATCACCGCGGTCTTGCCGTCAAGCTTTCCCATATTCAGTTCCCTTCTGCGATGTTGACGCCCAGCGAGAATCCGATGCCCAGGCCACCGCGGGCCAGGCCCATCTCCAGCAGCCCCGCGCCCTCGAGCCAGTGCGCCATGGACAGGTCGCCGGCGTCGCGCGGGCGCAGTCCGAGGCTGGTGATGAGCGTCGAGACGCTGGCCTTGGCCTGCGCGTCGTCACCGGCGAAGAACACGTCTGCCGGCTCGCCCGATGCGACGATCTGGCTGAACAGGGTGTTGAAGCCCTTGATCACGCGGGTGCTGGCGGGGGTGGCCTCGTCGACGAGCTTCGCGACGGAGGTGTCGTCGGGCACGGCCAGTCCCGTGCCGGTGGCGTTGAACGGGTTCGTGATGTCGATGACGATCTTGCCTGCAAGAGCGTCGCCGAACTCCTTGGCGACCGGCACGGCGCTGGCGAACAGCACCGCGAGGAAGACGATGTCTCCTGTCGGTGCGGACCCCCAGGCGCCGGTCGTGACGTCGGCGCCGAGGCTCTTGGCCAGCGATGCGGCCCTTGCCTCGTCGCGAGCGATGATCTGGACGGTGTTGCCGCCCCTCACCGCCCGGCTGCCGATTCCGCGGGCCATATTGCCCGCGCCGATGATGGTGATGCTGCTCATGATGTGCTCCTTCGTGCCTGTGTATGGGCTGTCGATGTCGATCGCCAGGTGGACGGGTGGAGCTCCAATATGAGGCACCCCTCCGGTTCATGGAGAGGAACCGGAGGGACGCCTCAGGTATTCCGAGAATTCCGGAGTAGATTGACAGCATGACCATCAGTGAGGTGAAACGCAGGCCCCTGCGCCGTGATGCGCAGGCGCGATACGACCGACTCGTCGCCGCGGCGCGCGCGGAGTTCGCCGCACGCGGAATGGACGCTTCCCTGGAGAAGATCGCCCGCGACGCCGACGTCGCGATCGGCACGCTGTACCGCCACTTCCCGACCCGGATGGACCTGCTGCTCGCCGCGTTCGAGCCTCGGCTGCGCGAGTTCCTCAGCGAAGCGGAGAAGGCTCTGCAGATCGACGATCCCTGGGAGGGCTTCGTCGGCTATCTGGAGAACCTGTTCCGCCTGCAGGCGGGGGACCGCGGCTTCAACGACTTCCTGTCACGCCGGTTCCCGGGCAACGCGGCGACCGAGAGCATCCACGACGAGATGTGTCAGCAGATCGAGGACGTGCTCACCCGCGCTCAGGATGCTGGCAGCGTGCGTCCCGACATCAACCGGGCCGACATCGTGAACCTCATCTGGTTCAACGGCCGCATGATCGATGCGACCAGCGTCGCCGCCCCGAACGCCTGGCGTCGTCAACTGCACATCATGCTCGACGCCTATCGGGCGGAGCGTGCTCATCCGCTGCCCGAACCGGCGATGACGGACGAGCAGCTGTACGACGCCATGGTCTGGCTCAACGCGGCGGACCAGTCGCGCTGACGCGACCGGTCCGCACCCCTGAGCTCACCGGCTCCGGTGATCCTCGCTGCGCAGCCACTCCTCGAATCCGATGCGCGCGACGATGGCATCCGCTCCACCGCGCAGCGAGCCCGACGCGAGTCCGCGCCCGTACGCGCCGGGGAGGCGCACCTCGATCACGCGTCGACGGATGCCGTCGAAGGCGAGCTGCCTGCGGGCGAGGTCGGCGAGATCCTCGTCGCGGGGTCCGACGAGGTCGGCGGCTCGGCCCTGAGGGCCTGTCTCTGCGACCTGTACG
>JBARWR010000052.1:0-4144 GCA_049646915.1 Microbacterium sp. | reverse complement strand
GTCGTCGGCGCGAACGCCGTGGTCACCCGCGACGCGCCCCCGGACAGCGTGCTGGTGGGGATGCCCGCCAAAGCGCGCCCCCGCGACGCTGATGAGAGTGTGCGCGCGCTGCTCGCCGCCCCCGACTACTCGATCTGACCCGCGGTCAAGACCGTCTGTGGGGCGCAAGAGTCGGCTTCAGCGGCGACGAATGGGGCGTTTGCGCCCCACAGACGGGCGGTGTCGCTGAACCCAAGGTCCTTCAGCGATTCACAGCACTGCGGATGCGGCGTATAGCCTCCGCGGGTTCATGGAAAACGTGCTGCGATGTCAGGCGCACAGTCTGCCAACCCGCTTCCGCATATGCCTGGTACTTGTCGATGTCCCGCTGCAGCTGCTCGCGTGTCAGGTGCCCGTCGCTCTCGTACTCGATCGCGATCTTCAGGTCCGGGTAGGCGAGCTCGCTGCATCCGAGCCATCGACCGCGCCCGTCGTAGACATCGTGATCGAGTACGGGCTCCCGCAATCCGGCATCGCGGATCAGAAGGCGGATCCTCGTCTCCGGTGGCGAGGAGGACCCGGTCCTGGCATCCGCCAACGCTCGACGCAGCTTGGGAGCCGCCGGACGTCCCTTCCGGTCAGCGGCCTGTTCGAGATCTGCTCGCACTGCCAGAGGCGTCGTGTCGATGATCTGAAAACCACCGGGATATCGCGGGACGCGCAGTATCCGGTCGGCAGCAGCCGTGAGGTCATCCTGATTCAGATGAACCCCCAACGTCGCCCATGTACTCGCCGGATCTGTCAGCCGGAGGCCATCGATCTCAACGACCGTGACGAACCCCGTGGTGAATTTATGCCCTTGCACGCCTGCGCGGCGGGGCGGTCGGTTCGGACGATACCGCCCGACGTGCAGGTCGGTCCAGTCGCGCGGCGGCAGTGGGATTCGCCAGTAGAACGCCGCACTCGGCCCGCAGAAGAAGGCAGTGGAACCCAGCACCGGCAGGAACTCCTGCATGCGCTGCAGGTGGGCGAATCGCCTCGGATCGTCGGTGACGGCATCCGTCCCGCCGTCACCCGAGCTGCCGGCTGTCACGGAGTCCGAAAGGCGCACGCGCATTCCATGGAACGGTGCGGCGAGATCGCCACCGCTCAGACGGGACGGGCCGATTCCCTGCTCACGAGCGTCGGCGACGGTGAAGATCGGACCGAGCTCCTCCGGAAGCGGTCTACGCGAAGTGGGCATGGAACAACCATGCAGTGAAGCCGACCACACGCTCAGAACTTATCCACAAGCGACCGTCTATGGGGTCCAAATGTCGCGTTCAAAGCAGCTGATAGGTGCGTTTGCGCCCCACAGACGGTCTTGGACGGGCTTTCCTGGAGGGCGGGTCAGGAGCCGCCGAGGGAGGCCAGACGGGCCTCTTCGTCGGCGCTGATCGCCGACTCGATGATCGGGTCGAGCGCACCGTCCATCACCTGATCGAGGTTGTACGCCTTGTATCCGGTGCGGTGATCGGCGATGCGGTTCTCGGGGAAATTGTAGGTGCGGATGCGCTCGGAGCGGTCCATCCCGCGGATCTGCGACCGGCGGGCATCGGATGCTGCGGCATCCAGCTCCTCCTGCTGCCTGGCCAGCAGCCGGGCGCGCAGCACGCGCATGCCGGCTTCGCGGTTCTGCAGCTGCGACTTCTCGTTCTGCATCGATACGACGATCCCGGTGGGCACGTGGGTGATGCGCACGGCCGAGTCGGTCGTGTTGACGGACTGGCCGCCAGGGCCGGAGGACCGGTACACGTCGATCTTCAGGTCGTTCGGGTCGATCTGGATCTCCTCGGGCTCATCGACCTCGGGGAACACGAGAACCCCGGTGGTCGAGGTGTGGATGCGGCCCTGCGACTCTGTGGCGGGCACGCGTTGCACGCGGTGCACGCCCCCCTCGTACTTCAGGTGCGCCCACACGCCCTGCGACGGGTCGGTGGACGATCCCTTGATCGCGACCTGGACGTCCTTGTACCCGCCGAGGTCGGACTCGTTGCGCTCGAGCAGTTCGGTCTTCCACCCGCGATGAGTGGCGTACTGCACGTACATGCGCAGCAGGTCGGCGGCGAACAGCGCCGATTCGGCGCCGCCCTCCCCCGCCTTGATCTCCATGATCACGTCACGCGCGTCATCGGGATCGCGAGGGATCAGCAGACGACGCAGCTTCTCCTGCGCGACGTGCAGGTCGTCTTCGAGCGCGGGGACCTCCTCGGCGAACGCCTCGTCCTCGCGGGCGAGCTCGCGCGCGGCATCCAGATCGTCGGATGCCGCACCCCACGCCTCATACGCCGCGACGATGCGCGAGAGCTCTGCGTAGCGCCGGTTCACGCGCTTCGCGCGGGCCGCGTCGGCGTGCACCGCCGGGTCGGAGAGCTCCTCCTGCACCCGGCGATGCTCGTCGATCAGCGTCTGGACGGACTCGAACACGTTGCTCCCGTCAGGCAGACTCTCAGCGGATGCTGTTCTCGTGGCCGTGGCTGGAGCCCGTGGACGTGGGCGTCGGGATCGACTTCTGCATCTGGAAGAGGAACTCGACGTTCGAGTTCGTCTCCTTCAGCTTGCCGAGCACGACCTCCAGCGCCTGCTGGGGGTCCAGGCCCGCGAGGGCACGACGCAGCTTCCACGTGATCTTGACCTCGTCGGCCGAGAGCAGCATCTCCTCGCGGCGGGTGCTGGACGCGTTGATGTCGACGGCGGGGAAGATGCGCTTGTCCGCCAGCTGGCGCGACAGGCGCAGCTCGCTGTTGCCGGTGCCCTTGAACTCCTCGAAGATGACCTCATCCATCTTGGAGCCGGTCTCGACGAGTGCCGTGGCGAGGATCGTGAGCGATCCGCCGTTCTCGATGTTGCGCGCAGCGCCGAAGAAGCGCTTCGGCGGGTACAGAGCTGCCGCGTCCACGCCACCGGTGAGCACACGGCCCGAGGTGGGGGTCGCGATGTTGTATGCGCGGCCGAGACGGGTGATCGAGTCCAGCAGCACGACGACGTCGCGGCCGAGCTCCACCAGTCGCTTGGCGCGCTCGATGGCGAGCTCCGCGACGGTGGTGTGGTCCTCGGCGGGGCGGTCGAACGTCGAGGCGATGACCTCGCCCTTCACCGTGCGCTCCATGTCGGTGACCTCTTCGGGGCGCTCGTCGACGAGGACGACCATGAGGTGGACCTCAGGGTTGTTCTGCGCGATGGCGTTCGCGATCTGCTGCAGCACGATGGTCTTGCCGGCCTTGGGAGGCGCGACGATCAGGCCGCGCTGGCCCTTGCCGATCGGGGCGACCAGGTCGATGATGCGCTGAGTGAGCTTCTCGGGAACGGTCTCGAGGCGCAGGCGCTCCTGCGGGTAGAGCGGGGTGAGCTTGCCGAACTCCAGGCGCGTGCCGGCGTCCTCCGGGGACAGCCCGTTGATCGAGTCGACCTTGACCAGCGCGTTGTACTTCTGGCGGCCCTGCTGCTCGCCCTCATGGGGCTGCTTGATGGCGCCGACGATCGCGTCGCCCTTGCGCAGGTTGTACTTCTTCACCTGGCCGAGCGAGACGTACACGTCGCTCGGACCGGCCAGGTAGCCGGTCGTGCGGACGAACGCGTAGTTGTCGAGGACGTCCAGGATGCCCGCGACGGGGATGAGGACGTCGTCCTCGCCGATCTCGGTCTCGAACTCGTCGGCGTTCTGGTTGCCGCCGCCACGACGCTTGTTGCGCTGACGGGTGCGTCCGGAACCGGACTCGTCGTCGCCGTGACCGTGGTCCTGCGAACCGCCCTGGTTGCCGTTCTGACTGCTGCCGCTCTGGCTGCCGTTGCCCTGACCGTTGCCGGTGCCACGGCCGCGGCTGCGGTTGCGGTTGCGGCCACGGCCACGCCCGGATCCGTCTCCATCGCCGGAGGAGGAGTCATCGTCGGAGGAGCCGTTCTGCTCGCCGTTCGACGAGGGCTTCTCAGAGCCGCGATCAGAGCCGCGATCGGAGTCGGCGCCGTCCTTGGACGACGAGGTCTCGGCGGATGCCTCAGCGGAGTCACCCTCGGCATCGGCCTTCTTGGCGCCACGGCGGCCTCGTGCCGGGCGCTTCGCCGGCTCGGTGGTCTCAGCGGGCTCGGACGCCTCAGCAGGCGCCGGCGTCTCCGCGGTCTTCTCGGC
>JBARWR010000051.1:0-3411 GCA_049646915.1 Microbacterium sp. | reverse complement strand
GGGGATGGGGTCTGGGGCGGAGGGTGCCGGTGGGTCGGGCGCTGTCCCGACCCACCGGCGATGCCTCACTGGTTGAGGACGACGTCCATCTCGTTGAAGAACTGCGTCACAGCATCATCCACCGTGGTGGTCCCGAAGTTGAGCTCGGTGCCCAGCACCCGGAACTTCTCCTCCAGGCTGCCGTAGCCGACGATCGGCACGGGCGGCGCGTCGCCGAGACGGTCGGAGATCGAGGCCTCGTAGTCCTTGATCTGCGTGCTCAGCGGGTCGAGGTCGGCGGCTTCCAGGGCCGTCGTCGATGCGGGAAGACCACGGTTGGTGCCGAAGATCTTGCCGGACTCCGGCGAGTTGATCAGGAAGTCCACCAGCGTCGCCGCGGCCTCAGGGTGCTTCGTCTTCGCCGAGATCGCGTGCAGCATCGACGGCTTCAGGTACAGATCCTTCGCACCGTCCTTGGTGACCGGCGGAGCCACGAGACCCAGTTCGGTGTAGTCCTCGCCCAGGTTGCCCAGGTAGCCGGCGCCGAAGTTGTCCCAGGTCAGCTCGCTGGCCGTCTTCGCCGAGTCGAACCCGCTCAGGGGCGTGATCTCCTCGAGCTGCTGCTGCGGGATGACCACGCCATCACGTGCCGCCGCACCGTCGTTCCAGAACTCGGCGAGGCGCTTCTCGTCGAAGCCGGCAGTGCCGTCGTCGTTGAAGAGGTTCTTGCCCTCGCTGCGCAGCTGGATCTCGAAGTTCTGAATGCGGCCGGTGTATTCCGTGCCGCCGTAGAACTCACCGTCGGCGGCGTCGGTCACCGACTTCATCCAGTCGGTGTAGTCATCCCAGCTGCCGCCCTCGAAGTTCTCGACACCAGCGGTCTCGAGCAGCTTCGGGTTGGTGAACAGCCCCCATGCGTTGGTCGAGGTCGGGATCGCGTAGGTGGTGTCCTCGACGACGCCGATCTTGAGAATGTTGTCAGCGAGCGGCGTCTTGTCGATGATGCCGCCGATATACGGATCCAGATCCAGCAGCAGGCCGTTCTGGGCGTACTGACGCAGGTACGAGTAGTCGAACTGCATGACGTCGGGCAGACCGCCGCCGGCTGCCTCGGTCTGGCGCTTCTCCCAGAACTCGGGGAAGCCGAGGAAGGTCGAGTTGACCTTGATGTTCGGGTACTCCTCGTTGAACGCGTCGATCGCCTGGTTGTACAGGTCGGCGCGCACGTCGTTGCCCCAGAACGCGAGGTTCAGGGTGACCTTCTCATCGGGGTTGAACGTGGCCGAGGGGTCCGCCGTCTCGCCGGCGCAGCCGGCCAGAACGAGCACTGCGCCGGTTGCGAGCGCCGCTCCGGCCACCAATGCCACGTACCTGCGTCGGTTCGATCCGACTTCGCGAGCATGGGTGTCGATGCCGGTCGCTCCGTCGGAGCCCGTCCGGCCCATCGGCTTCCGGCAGATCCGGGATGCCGGCGACGTGCCCTCCGATTACGGGTTCGGTGGGCGACGGCACAGCGCGCCTGCACCCGAGGCGTTCGACGAGCTCGCCGCCGTCTTCACCATGGACATGCCGACCTGGAACGGCGATGCCCTGCTCGACATCGACTGGGCCGGCGACGTCGCCCAGTTGCGCGTGGACGGCACGACCGTCGACGACCGGTTCTGGGACGGCACGCGCTGGACGGTGTCGCTGCGAGACGTGGGCGCGACTGCGCACAGCATGCTGACGTTGCACGTGCTGTCCCTGTCGGTAGAGAGCACGGTATGGCTGCCGGCGGATGCCGCGCACAGCAGGGGTCGAGCAGCTTCCGGCAGGGTCACTCATGTCGCGCTGCGTACCCGCAGTTCTGTCGCCGTGGCCCGCAGCGCCCCGTGACCCGCGTATCGCTTGACAGATCGAAACGTATCGGATTATGTTTGCTGAAACGATTCAAGGATCGTCACGCCGATGTCGACAACTCGCTGAGGAGCACTCCATGACCCGCGTCGCCTTCGAGCTGCAGGTGCGCCCCGAGCTGCTCGACGAGTACCTCGCCCGCCACTCCCCCGTGTGGCCGGAGATGCTCGCCGAGATCGCCGCAGCCGGTCGCCGCAACTACTCGCTGTTCCTCGCCGAGGGCGGGCGCCTGATCGGCTGCTACGAGACCGACGACGATGCCGCTGCGCAGGCCTACCTCGCGGCATCCGAGGTCGCGGGTCGCTGGGAGGCCGAGATGAGCCGCTTCTTCGTCGGGCTCGACGGCCGCGCCGACCAGGCGGCCACGCCGCTCACCGAAGTCTTCAATCTCGAAACACAGCTGGCTGCAGCAGAAAGCACGAAATCATGAGCATCCTCACCCCTGAAATCCTGACCGAGCTCGAGAAGCAGTCCATCGAGCTGCCCTCGTGGGCCTTCGGAAACTCCGGCACCCGGTTCCGCGTGTTCGGCACGCCGGGCACCCCGCGCGACCCCTTCGAGAAGATCTCCGACGCCGCGCAGGTGCACAAGCACACGGCACTCGCCCCGAGCGTGGCCCTGCACATCCCGTGGGACATGAGTGATTTCGGCGATCTGCGCAAGCATGCCGAGGACCTCGGCGTGCAGCTCGGCACGATCAACTCGAACACGTTCCAGGACGAGGACTACAAGTTCGGGGCCCTGACCCACGAAGACGCCGCGGTGCGCCGGAAGGCGATCGACCACCACCTGGAGTGCATCGAGGTGATGGATGCCACCGGCAGCCGCGACCTGAAGATCTGGCTGGCCGAGGGCTCGAACTATCCCGGTCAGGCCGACATGCGCGCCCGCCAGGACCGGCTGCACGACTCGCTGTCGACCATCTACGCGGCCCTGGGCGACGAGCAGCGCCTGGTGCTGGAGTACAAGTTCTTCGAGCCGTCGTTCTACCACACCGACGTTCCGGACTGGGGTACGTCGTACGCGCAGGTGGCGGCGCTCGGCGACAAGGCGATGGTCTGCCTGGACACCGGCCACCACGCCCCCGGCACGAACATCGAGTTCATCGTGATGCAGCTGCTGCGCCTGGGCAAGCTCGGCTCCTTCGACTTCAACTCGCGCTTCTACGCCGACGACGATCTGATCGTGGGCGCCGCCGACCCGTTCCAGCTGTTCCGCATTCTCTTCGAGGTGGTCCGCGGAGGAGGTCTGAACAACCCCGACGTCGCCTTCATGCTCGACCAGTGCCACAATATCGAGGACAAGATCCCCGGTCAGATCCGCTCGGTGCTGAACGTGCAGGAGATGACGGCCCGCGCCCTGCTCGTGGACCGCGACGCGCTGGCGAAGGCGCAGAGCGCGAAAGACGTGCTCGCTGCCAACGCGGTCTTCATGGACGCGTTCTACACCGACGTGCGCCCGGCCCTGGCCGAGTGGCGCGAGTCCCGCGGGCTCCCCGCCGACCCGATGGCGGCATTCGCCGCATCCGGCTACCTC
>JBARWR010000050.1:0-4040 GCA_049646915.1 Microbacterium sp. | reverse complement strand
GCCCCGCTCTCGCATCTGCCGTCAGCTCGCGATGCCGCGGATCGGCGGGTTGTGGAACGTCGCGCCGAACACGCGCTCCGATGCGCCCTCCCGGTCCAGGTACGGTGAGGCGCCGCCGTCGATGAACGGCCAGCCCGCGCCGAGGATCAGGCAGAGATCGATGTCCTCGACCTCGGGGACGACGCCCTCGTCGAGCATCAGCTTGATCTCCTGGGCGAGTCCGTCCTGCACGCGGCGGAGGATCTCCGCA
Source organism: Microbacterium sp. (assembly GCA_049646915.1). Lineage (GTDB taxonomy): Bacteria > Actinomycetota > Actinomycetes > Actinomycetales > Microbacteriaceae > Microbacterium. Next base: position 3,790 of record JBARWR010000050.1, on the reverse strand, counting down.
GCGGATGCCGGGGTGCTGCCGGCGACCTGTTTGACGAGCTTCTCGGCCGCCTTCGTGAACCCGGTGACACGGCCTCCCTTGTCCTTCTCTACGACTTGGTCGAGATCGGCCAGCGCGTGGAAGTTCTCGTTGGCGTAGAAGCGGTCGGGGAAGTGCGTGACCATCGTGTCCTGCACGTGAGCTGCCACCTTCCAGCCGACCAGGTCGATCAGCTGGAACGGGCCCATCGGCAGGCCGAGCGGTCCGAAGGCCTTCTCGACGTCGGCGACCGGAGTGCCCTCGTACACGGCGCGCGCCGCCTCGCCCATGACTTTGGCCAGCAGGCGGTTGACGACGAAGCCGGGTGCGTCGGCGGTGAGCACGGCGTTCTTGCCGAGGCCCTTCGCGACGACGAACGCCGTCGACAATGCGGCATCCGTGGTGGCATCCGTCTTCACGATCTCGATCAGCGGCATGACCGCGACCGGGTTGAAGAAGTGGAAGCCGACCAGGCGTTCGGGGTGGGCGAGCTTCGAGCCGATCTCGGCGACCGACAGCGACGAGGTGTTGGTCGCGAGGATCGCGTCCTCGGCGATGATCTTCTCGATCTCGCCGAACACCTGCTGCTTGACGCCGACCTCCTCGAACACGGCCTCGATGACGAAGTCGCAGTCCGCGTACAGCGACTTGTCGGTGGTGCCGGTGACGAGAGCGCGCAGCTTGTTGGCTGTGTCACCGTCCAGGCGGCCCTTGGCCTCGAGCTTGCCGATCTCCTCGTGGATGTAGGCGACGCCCTTGTCGACGCGCGCCTGGTCCAGGTCGGTGATGAGCACGGGCACCTGCAGCCTGCGCACGAACAGCAGCGCGAACTGGCTGGCCATCAGGCCCGCACCGATGATGCCGACCTTGGTGACCTTCTTCGCCAGTGCCTTGTCGGGGGCGCCGACCGGACGCTTCGCGCGCTTCTGCACGAGATCGAAGGCGTACATCGAGGCGGCGAACTGGTCACCGGTGACGAGATCGGCCAGCGCCTCGTCCTCCCGGGCGAAGCCCTCGGCCTTCGTGCCGCTCTTGGCCTTGTCCAGCAGGTCCAGCGCGACGTACGGCGAGCGCGGCACGGTGCCGATCTTGGACTCCAGCATGCCGCGGGCCATCTTGATCGCGATGGGCCATTTGGTGAGACGCTCGATCTTGCCGGGCTCGTTCTTGCGATCGACCTTCTTGCCACCGAGGACGGCATCCGCCCAGACCAGTGAGTTCTCGAGGAAGTTCGCCGCCGGGAAGATGGCATCCATCAGGCCCAGGTCGAACGCCTGCTGCGGCTTGAGCATGCGGTTCTGCTTCAGCGGGTTCGAGATGACCACTTCGAGGGCGTTCTCGATGCCGATCAGGTTCGGCACGAGGTAGGCGCCGCCCCAGCCGGGGATGATGCCGAGGAACACCTCGGGAAGAGCGAGGGCCGCAGCCGACGCGTCCACCGTGCGGTACGAGGAGTTCAGCGCGATCTCCATGCCGCCGCCGAGGGCGAGGCCGTTCACGAACGCGAACGAGGGGACGCCGAGGTCCGAAAGCGAGCCGATCACCTTGTGGCCGAGCTGCGCGATCAGGCGGGCATTGTCCTTCGACCCCACCCGGCTGATGTCGGACAGGTCGGCGCCGGCAGCCAGGATGTACTGCTTGCCGGTGATGCCGACGGCCTGGATCTCTCCCGCGGCGGCGCGCGCCTTCAGCCCGGCGAGGGTCTCACCGAGCTCGGTGAGCGTCGCCGGACCCAGCGTGTTCGGACGCGTGTGGTCGCGGCCGTTGTCCAGCGTGATGAGCGCCAGGATCCTGCCCGAGGCGAGACGGATGTCGCGGACGGGGGAATGGGTGACGACCTCTCCCTCGGTCAGCGCCATGATGGGCGCGAAGTCGACCTCTTCGTAGCTCACTTCTTCCTCTTCTTTCCGTCGAAGAACGGGTTCTCCCAGATGACCGAGCTGCCCTGGCCGAGGCCCACGCACATCGCGGTGAGCCCGTAGCGGACGTCGCGGCGCTCGGCGAACTGCGCGGCGAGCTGGATCATCAACCGCACGCCGGTCGCGGCGAGCGGGTGCCCGACGGCGATGGCGCCGCCCCACTGGTTGACGCGCGGGTCGTCATCGGCGATGCCGAAGTGGTCGAGCAGCGAGATGACCTGGATCGCGAAGGCCTCGTTCAGCTCGAACAGGCCGATGTCATCGATCGTGAGGCCCGCCTTCTTGAGAGCCTTCTCGGTGGAAGGGATCGGTCCGATGCCCATGATCTCCGGCTGCACACCGGCGAACGCGAACGAGACCATCCGCATCTTCGGGGTGAGGCCGAACTCCTTCACCGCTCCGCCTCCGGCCAGCAGCGACATCGTTGCGCCGTCGGTGAGCGGCGACGAGGTGCCCGCCGTGACCCGGCCGTGCGGGCGGAACGGCGTCTTCAGTGCCGCGAGATCCTCCATGGTGGTCTGAGGGCGTCGGCCCTCGTCCTCGGTGGCGAGGCCCCAGGCGCCATCGGCGCCCTTCGTGGCGACCGGAACCAGATCGGGCTGGAACTTGCCCGCCTCGTACGCGGCCTGCACCTTGTGCTGGCTGAGCATGCCGAACCGGTCGGAGCGCTCCTTGGTCAGATGCGGGAACCGGTCGAAGATGCGCTCGGCTGTCACGCCCATGTTCAGCGCGCCCGCGTCGACCATCTTCTCGGCGACGAAGCGCGGGTTGGGATCGGCGTTCGTGCCGATCGGGTGGTGACCCATGTGCTCGACACCGCCGGCGAGGGCGACGTCGTACATGCCGATGCCGATGGAGCCCGCCATGGTCGTGACCGAAGTCATCGCACCTGCGCACATCCGGTCGATCGCCAGCCCGGGCACGGTCTGCGGGAGACCGGCGAGGATCGCCACCGAGCGGCCCAGGGTGAGCCCCTGGTCTCCGGTCTGCGAGGTCGCGGCGATCGCGACGTCATCGATGCGGTCGGCGGGGACGGAGGGGTTGCGCTCCATCAGTCCGATCGTCGCCTTGACGGCGAGGTCATCCGCGCGGGTATTCCAGTACATGCCCTTTTCGCCGGCGCGCCCGAAGGGTGTGCGCATTCCGTCGACGAAGAAGACGTCCGATATCTCGGCCACTCCTGCCTCCATTGGTTGGGATACAGCCAGCCTAGGAGTGCGCTCCTGGCGTCAGGAATCGGTTGGGTCGAACCTACGAAGCGGCTTCGACGGCATCCGATTCGATTTGAGGGCCTTCTACAAAGGCGGTCGCGATCTTCTGTGCAGTATGAGCAATCTGCCAGGGGCGTGCGCCGAGCTCGGCGAGCGCGCTGCCGATGGCATCCGCGGTGAGTGCCGGCGGATGCCATGCGACCCGGCGCAGGTGATCCGGCGTGAGCAGGTTCTCCGTCGGCATGTGCATTTCTTCGGCGATCGCCTCGATGACGGGACGCGCCGCCTTCAGACGCAGATCCGCCTCCGGGTTGCGGTCGGACCAGGCGCGGGGCGGAGGAAGTGCGTCGCTGGGCACTCGTTCGCGGGGAAGATCCTCGGTCGTGCGGCCGCGTTCGATGGCATCCCACCAGCGGTCCAGCTGGGTGCGGCTGGCGCGCCCGTTGAACTCCTTGAGCCCGGCGAGAGCGTGCTTGCTCGAGGGCGCGGCGAGGATCGCGGCCAGCAGCGACCTGTCGGGGACCAGCCGGCCGGGGGACACGTCGATCTCCCTGGCGTACTCCTCCCGAGCGGTCCACAGCTCGCGCGCGACCGCCAGCTGCCGCCCTCCGCGCACCTTGTGCAGCCCGCTCAGTCGACGCC
>JBARWR010000049.1:0-2464 GCA_049646915.1 Microbacterium sp. | reverse complement strand
AGCCCGGTGACCGCGGAGCCCGGTCCTGCGCCCTCGCGTGCGACAGCCGAGCCGCTCGTGCTGGAGCGCGGCCCGCGCACGATCGTGATCGCCGGTGCGGATGCCGGTGCGGATGCCGAGGAGCTGTCCCACCTGGGCGGCTGGCCGCTGGTCGCTGAGATCGTCAGCGGCGCGCGTTTCGGCCGGCTCGTCGTGCACGGCTACCGAGATCTGCTGCGCGATGAATCGCTCGGCGGACGGGTGGAGCGGGCTGTGGTCTTCGGGCATCCGACGTTGAGTCGCGAGGTCGCCGCTCTGCTGGCACGCACCGAGGTGGATGTCATCGCGGTGCGCCGCGGGGGCGAGGAGCTGAACCTCAACGGGCGGACCCGGGCCGTGGGAGCTGTGACCGTGGCCGACGGACCCGGCGACCGGCAGTGGCTCGGCGCGTGGATGAACGCCTCTGCCGCGGCGGCGGTGGACCTCAGTGCGCCCGCGCCCGATCAGGAGGGCCTGTACTCGGAAGACAAGAACGCGCGTCTCAGCGCGGTGCGCGCGGAGCTGGACGCCGTGCGCAAGCAGGTCGATCGGCAGCTGCTGGCGGATGCCGTCTGGCGCGCGACCTGGCCGCATGACCGACTCGTGTTCGGTTCGTCGCGGCTCGTGCGGGTCGCGGACCAGGTGCTCGGCGGCAAGAAGGTGCCGGTGCACTCGAATCGCGGTCTGGCCGGAATAGACGGCACCGTCGCGACGGCGATCGGCATCGCTCTGGCCAGCCAGGCGGCGGGTGCTGCCGGCGTGACACGCGTGCTGCTCGGTGACCTTGCCTTCCTGCACGACGTCGGCGCGCTGCTGCTGCCTGCCAGCGAGGTGCGACCACGCATCCAGGTGATCGTCGGCAACGACGGCGGAGGCACGATTTTCGACGGCCTCGAGGTGGCGGCATCGGCGCCCGCCGAGGATCTCGACCGTGCGTTCTACACTCCGCAGACGGTCGGGCTGGGTGAGCTCGCGGCAGCCTACGGCTGGGACTTCACCCAGGTGCGCACCCGGTCGGCCCTGGACCAGGTGCTGACATCGCCTGCGGGGGGCCCGCAGATCATCGAGGTGCCGCTGGAGCGCTGACGCACCGCTCACACTCGGCCGGCTGCGCGCTCACTCCAGACGCTGGGTGATCTCGCCGACGTCGGCACGGGCGTATCGCTCACCCTCGTGCTCGCCGCCCTGCTTGTCTTCACTCTGCTTGTCTTCACCCTGCTCGATCTCGTACAGGTCGGCCTTCTGCGGGGCGATCGCGAGCGCTTCGACAGGGGAGGTGTCGGTGAGCACCTCGTCCAGGCCCTGCAGAGCGCTGAACCGGCGGGCCTGCGTCACGACGTTGCGATCCAGCGAACCGGCGAACCTATTGTACGCATCGACCGTGGTGTTCAGACTTCGACCGAGCTTCGCCAGGTGCTGTCCGAGTGTGCCCAGCCGCTTGTGCAGCTCCTTGCCGACCGTGAAGATCTGCTGCGCCTCCTGCGCGAGCTGGTCCTGACGCCAGGCGTGGCCGACCGTGCGCAGCAGGGCGATCAGGGTCGAGGGCGTGGCGATGACGACATTGCGCTCGAAGGCGTACTCGTACAGCGTCGCGTCCTGGTCCAGTGCTGCGGCGAGGAACGGCTCTGCGGGAACGAACATCACCACGAACTCGGGGGAGCCCGCGACGACATCCCAGTACTCCTTCGCCCCCAGATCGTCGATATGTTTGCGCAGGTGGCGGGCGTGGGCCTCCAGCCGCTGTGCGCGCACCGTGTCGTCCGTCGCCTCCATCGCTTCGAGATAGCCGCTGAAGGCGACCTTCGAGTCGACGACGACCCGCTTGTCGCCCGCGAGGTGCACGATCAGGTCCGGGCGCATCGCCCCCTCGTCGGTGGAGTGGTGCACCTGCTCGTCGAAGTCGACGTGGTTGACCATGCCCGACGCCTCGACGACACGGCGCAGCTGCAGTTCGCCCCACCGGCCCCGCACCTGTGGAGCCCGCAGTGCGTTGACGAGCTTGCGCGTCTCCGAGCCCAGCGTCTCGGACGACTGCCGCATGAACTGCAGCTGCTCGGCGAGCGCGACGTTCGCCTCCAGTCGGGTCTTCTCGGCCGTCGTCATCTCGGTCTTGACCGTGTCGAGCGTCTTCTGGATCGGCTCGATCAGCTGCTGCACGGCATCCTGACGCTTCTGCAGTTCTGCCGCCCCCTCGCTCTGGCTGCGCTTGAGACGCTCCTCCGCCTGCTCCAGGAACACCCGGGAGTTCGCCTCCAGCGCGCGCCTGCTGAGCGCGTCGAACTCGTCGGACAGTCGCTTCTGGTCGGCCTTCAGCTCTTCGAGGCGCTCGGCGGCGCGGGCGCGCTCGGCCATGACATCCGCGTCCGCTTCTTCACGAACCTCGGCGAGTCTGCGCAGGTGCTCGGTGCGCACCTCGCCGAGCCGTGCCTCGGCATCCGTCTTCGTC
>JBARWR010000048.1:0-3247 GCA_049646915.1 Microbacterium sp. | reverse complement strand
TGAGGCGGGTCGGGCCAGCGAGATCCCTCGGTACGTGCGGGTGCGCGGTGCGCGCCGGGTCGTCTTGTGCGCCTGCGAGCCGCCCGCGATCAGCGCCCGCACCGGCGAGAACGTGTCGTTCGTGATGTGGCCCTGCCACGCGAGCGTCCACAGCGCGTTCAAGATGTCCGGTTCCTGAGCCTGACGAAGGGCGTTCTCGGCATCCGTTATCGCTTTCAGCGCACCCGCGAAGGATGCCCCGCCGAGCCTCAGCGCGTCGAACACCTTCTCCTCGAGGGATCCGGGCGCTGGCGCCTCTTCCGGGATCGGGAGCGTGAACGGTGCGAGATCGGACGGATGCAGCGACACCCAGCCGTCTCGCCCCGGCAGCGCGCCATGACCTGCCCAGACGACCTCGCCGGCCGCGGTGAGCTCGTCCAGCAGCGCAGGAGCGTAGTCGCGCACGCGGCCGGGCAGCACGAGCGACTCCCAGGCGCTCGCCGGGATCGGCACCCCCGCGAACTGCTCGATCACGCTGAGAACCCCGTCGACGCCCTCGAGCGGCCTCGTCAGATGCTGCCAGTCTGGAAGGAACCGGGCGAACGCCTGCGGGCTGACCGGCTCCACGCTTCCCCGGATCGCGGCGAGAGAGCGCATCCGCAGCCGGCGGAGCACCTCGGTGTCGCACCACTCCTTGGCGCCGCTCGGATCAGCATCGGCTGCGGGCAGGAAGTACCCGCTGGTCAGCCGCCCCGCGGACTCGAGCCGCTGCAGCGTGTGCTTCGCGACGGCTGCGCCGATGCCGAAGCGCGTGGCGACGGCATCGGTCGTGAAGGGACCGTGCGTGCGGGCGTGGCGTGAGACGAGATCGCCGAGCGGGTCGGCGACGGGTTCCAGGAACGCGACAGGGATGCCGGTGGGCAGAGCCGATCCGAGTGCATCGCGCAGCCGCCCGGCGTCCTCGATCACGGCGATGCGGGCGTGACCGGCGATCGTCACAGGGATCGAGCGGCGCGCGGTGACGAGATCGGCCAGGAGCGCGGCGGCATGCGGGGCGTCCGCATCCTCCAGACGCTGCCCCACCTCGTCGGCGTCCAGCGGCCCGAGCATGCGCAGCAGATCCGCGACGCCCTCCAAACCTCGAGCGCGACGCTGCGGATCGAGACGCTGCGCCTCATGCTCGAACTGCGCGATCACGTCGGGGTCGAGCAGCTCACGCATCTCGACCGTGCCGAGCAGCTCGCCCAGCAGCGCCGGGTCCACGGAGAGCGCTGCGGCCCGACGCTCGGCCAGGGGCGAGTCGCCCTCGTACATGAACGCGCCGACATAGCCGAACAGCAGATCGCGCGCGTACGGGGAGGGCTGAGCGGGTTCGGTCTCGACCAGGCGGATGCGCCGCTCGGAGACGTCCGTGATCAGCCGCCGCAGTGACGGCAGGTCGTAGACGTCCTGCAGCACTTCGCGCAGCGTCTCCAGGATCACGGGGAACGTCGGATGCCGCCGTGCGACCTCCAACAGCTGCGCCGAGCGCTGCCGCTGCTGCCACAGCGGGGTGCGCTTGTTCGGGTTCATGCGCGGCATCAGCAGGGCGCGTGCCGCGCTCTCCCGGAACCGGGAGGCGAACAGCGCGGAGCCGCCGACCTCTGTCGTGACGATCTGCTCCAGCTCGTCGGCATCGAACACGAACAGATCTGCGCCCGGTGGTTCGGCATCGGCATCCGGGATGCGCACGATGATGCCGTCGTCGCTCGCGACGGCCGAGCTCTCCACCCCGAGGCGCTCCCGCACGCGCGCGCTCACGGCCAGGGCCCACGGCGCATGCACTTTCATTCCGTAGGGGGAATGCAGGATGACGCGCCAGTCGCCGACCTCGTCGTGCCCGCGCTCGACGGTCAGGGTGCGGTCGGTCGGCAGCGTGCCGGTCGCTTCGCGCTGCTCGGTGAGGTAGCCCATGAGGTTGTCGCGGGCACGCTCGTCCAGGCCCGCGTCGATCAGTCGCTGCTGAGCCTTGGCGGGCGTCGCCGTGGACACCTCGCGCGAGAACCGCCCCAGCGCTTCGCCCAGTTCGAACGGCCGGCCGATGCCGTCGCCGTGCCAGAACGGCACCTTGCCGGGCTGACCGTAGGCGGGGATCACGTTCACGCGATCGTGAGTGATCTCGGCGATCCGCCAGCTCGTGGTGCCGAGCGTGAACACGTCGCCCACGCGCGATTCATAGACCATCTCCTCGTCGAGCTCGCCGACCCTGGCGCCGGTGGTCTCACCGGCCACGAACACGCCGAACAGGCCGCGATCGGGGATCGTGCCGCCGCTGGTGACCGCGATGCGCTGCGCTCCAGGCCGGCCGGTGAGCGTTCCGGCATCCCGATCCCACACGACCCGCGGCCGCAGCTCGGCGAACTCGTCGGACGGGTACTTTCCGGCGAGCAGATCGAGCGTCGCCTCGTACGCGGAACGCGGGAGGGTCTGGAACGGCGCGCTGCGCCGTACGGTCTCGTACCACTCCTCGACCGAGATCGGCTCGAGCGCGCAGGCCGCGACGGTCTGCTGCGCGAGGATGTCGAGTGGATTGCGCGGCACGCTGATCGCCTCGATCTGCCCCTTCAGCATCCGCTCGGTGACGATCGCGGTGTGCAGCACGTCGCCGCGGTGCTTGGGGAACATCGACGCCCGGCTGATCTCGCCGACCTGGTGCCCGGCCCGGCCGATGCGCTGCAGACCGGATGCCGCCGACGGCGGCGCCTCGACCTGGATGACCAGGTCGACGGCGCCCATGTCGATGCCGAGCTCCAGGCTGCTGGTCGCCACCACGCAGCGCAGGACGCCGGACTTCAGCTCCTCCTCGACGATCGCGCGCTGTTCCTTGGAGACCGAGCCGTGGTGCGCCTTCGCAAGTACCGGGTCAGGTTGCGTCGCAGCGCCAGGGTCGACGCCGATCCGCTCGGCGTAGATCTCGTTGAGGCGGCCGGTGAGACGCTCGGCCAGGCGACGGGAGTTCGCGAACACGATCGTCGAGCGGTTCTCGAGCACCTTGTCGACGATCGCCTCCTCGACGTGCGGCCAGACGGATCCCGTGATCTCGGTGTACTCCGCAGGCTCATCTGCGGACGCGGCCGCACCCGGCGGCGGGGGAGGGTTGCGCATGTCATCGATCGGCACGACCACGCTGAGATCGAAGGTCTTCACGGCGCGCGGTGCCACGATGTCGACCGGCGCCGAGCCGCCCAGGAAGCGGGCGACCTCGTCGATGGGACGCACGGTCGCCGAC
>JBARWR010000047.1:0-1599 GCA_049646915.1 Microbacterium sp. | reverse complement strand
CCACGGCCTCGCCGGACGGGACCAGCCCTGCAGCTGCCGCCACGGCCTGCCGCCACTGCTGCAGGTTCGGTGCGGGCAGGTCGCAGAGCTGAGCGGAGTGCGCCAGCCGCTGCACGTGCGCTTCGACCTCGTTCGCGTGCCCGTCGACCACGCCGATCGACTCGAACACGCCGTCTCCGCGCTGAGTGCTGAACTCCCCCACGCTGAGCGCGGGGGCTTCGACATCCATCGGCGCGAAGGTGTCGGAGTAGTCGTCGCGCGCAGCCGCGGCTTCCACGGGAGCGATCATCAGGGCGAAGCGCTGGGACATGTCCACAGCTTAGGACGGAGCGGAATAACAGCGCGCGAGAGACGTTACAATTGATCGGCCGGGCCGCATAACCCCGGGCTCCAAAATTCGCCGCTGCGAGCGGCCTTCCGCCGAGAGGCGTTCTTGCGGCCCGGCTCTTTCGTACCCGGCTCGGGAGCTCAGGCGAGCGCGCCTCGGTTCCAGAGCACGGCAGATGCCGACAGGTCGTCCGCGTAGCCGCTCAGTCGCAGCGCTCGGCGGGTGAGATCGCTGGCGCGGAGGGGCTCGGTCGGCTCGTAGTCATCTGCGGTGTGCGTGGCCCCTGATGCCTGCACTCGGCAGTACGCTGCGGCGCGCTCCAGCGCCACGGCGAAGTCGCCCTGGAACACCCCGCGCAGGATCGTGTCGACCAGCGCGGCGAGTTCACCGGGGCTGGCCGGTGTCGGAGCGCCGGCGATCACGGCATCCGCCGAGCTCAGCTCCACCCTCCCCCGTTCGTACAGCAGGGCGGCGCTCGCCGAGTCGCTGCGGATCGCGGTCTGCAGCAGATACAGCCGCCACAGCGCACCGGGCAGCGAGCGCGCCGGAGCCTGCGACCAGAGCTCGGCGATCTCGTCCATGCCGTACTCAGCGGCGAAGGCGATCAGTCGCTCGGTCGTCGCACCGGTCGCGTCCTGTCGCGCCCGCCGAAGCAGAGCGGATGCCGTCGCGTGCGCGGCACGGGACTTCTCTGCTGGATCGGATGCGCCGACGAGCTTATCGAAAGCTGCGGGCGGACGCCGCACGGGGCGGTGGAACTGCTCAGGCATCCGTCCAGGTTACGCGGGCTTCAGGCGGTCGGGATGACGACGATCGGATCGCTCGTCGGCGCACCGGTGGGAGACCCGCCGGTCTGCTCTACAGTCACGGCGATCGCATCGCCGGCATGCATGCCCCCGTCGAGCAGCGCGGTCGCCTTCCCGTCGACGGTGTCGAAGAGACCCGCCGAGATGGCCTGCTCGCCGCGGACGAACCAGAGCTCGAACGTCTTGCCCTCGTCCGGCCGATCGAGTCCGGATGCCACGAGCACCGCCTCGCCCAGCTTCCCGGACCAGTGCGCGGTGGCCGTGGCGCCGGAATCGAGGCGCACGGTGGCCTGCTCGGCATCCGGCGCGGAGCGGATCTCCTCCAGGGCGACCACGGATGCCGGGCGCTGCAGCTGCGAGACGACGATCGAGGTGGCGATGCCGCCGCCGACGAGCAGGACCAGGCATGCCGCGAGCGCGAACAGTGTGCGCGACCATCGTCGCGGAGTGCCCGTGCCGGGCGGG
>JBARWR010000046.1:0-11513 GCA_049646915.1 Microbacterium sp. | reverse complement strand
GTCGTAACGGGCACGGCCTCCGAGACGCGGGGTGCGTGCGGGGTCGATGTTCGCCGGTGGGATGAACCACACTCGTGCCTTGATGTTCACTCCGGTTCCCCGTCTGCCGCTCGCCCCACGTGCGCCTGTGCCGGGTGGGTTGTCGATTCTGATGCCCCACCCGTTGTCGTGGATGCGGTGGTGGCAGGTTTCGCAGAGCAGGATCCCGTTCGACAGGTCGGTGGGCCCGGCATCTCGTCGCCACCAGCGGATGTGATGCGCTTTGGTCATGCTGGGTGGGAGTCCGCACATCGCGCACCCGCCGTCCCGTTCGACGAGAGCGAGTTTCTGCGCCGGGGTGAAGAGCCGTCGTTCACGTCCCCAGTCGAGGATCTCCCCCGCACCGTCCAGCACGCAGGGGATCACACCGCCCGCGGCGGCCATCCGGCGGATCGCTGCGATCGAGACCGGCTGGTCGGCTCCGTCGATCGTGCCGTGTCCGACACCGGACTCCAGCGCGTCTGCATCGACCCGCACGATCACTGTCGCCCCGGCGAGTGGAGTTCTGGTCTCACACCCGAGCACATGCGCGCAGAAGACAGCCAGAGCATCCGCGCGCATCATCGCGACGGTGCGCCGGTCGGCATCCGCGTCGTCGGCGTCGCCGGCCTCTGTTGCGTCTTTGCGGGCCTGGAACTGGGCGGTGACGTACCCGTCGATGGCGGCTTTGATCGGAGCGCCCTCTTCGACCGGGGTGATCATGTTCAGGTGGAAATTCCCGTCCTTCTCGAACATCGTCACCACTCGGCCCGCGCGGCGATCTTCCTCCCGCGCTTCCAGCTTGTCTTCTTCCAGCACGGTCGTGGCGCGGGTGATGAGCTTGCGCACCTCGTCGAGGCTCAATCCGACAGCCCGGTCCACGAGCAGCCTCTCCGCCTCGGCGACCTTCTCTGCGGGCACCCCGACTCGGGCTCGGTCCAGGAACGCCACGATCAGCCCGGCTGCCGCGGCGCCCAGCCGGCCGGAGTCCAGCGCGGCCTGAACGGCCGGGTACTTCGGCGGTATCGGCTCCCCGCCCACGTTCTGACGCGGTGCGGTCGCCTCGCCGGTCTTCACGATGCGCGATGCTTCGCCGGCCGACATCCCGGAACTCGCCGCGATCAGCTGTGCCGAGTTCCGGAATCCGGCCTTCTTCGCCAGCGACTGCGCCCCCAGATCGGCCCGCGACTCGTGCGCGATCCGCGCGGCCACTTGCACCTGCAGGGCATCCACCCTCCGCTTCAGCGCCCCGATCGCGGTGTTCGCTGCCATCAATTCCGGTCGCGACAGATCCGCCGCGGTGTCAGCTTCCGCCCACGCCTCATCGAGAACCGTAACGGCCTCGTGCAGTGGCGACAGTGCTTCCGACATGCCTCCAGCCTACGGATGCACCTCACGCATGTCAACCTTTTCTTCGACCCTTACTCACATTTTCTCGAGCCTAGTTTCGAATATTTCTTCCATAGCGGCATCCGCCGACACTCACTCCCTGCACTCCCCCGACAGCGCATCGACGACCTCCGCCGCATCGTCCTGGAAGCGCGCGTAATGCTCACGGTCGGAGTTGATCTGCACGCGGTTGATGGCGTGCGAGGGCGGCAGCTTCTCCCAGCCTGCGATCCGGCCCAACCGGGCGAAGAATTTCGTCGCTGCAGTGGCGGGATCCATCCGCTCCTCGACCGTTCCCCACCAGGACTGCTGCTGGAACAGCCCGATGCTGCTGGTGCGGGTGCCGTCGGGGTTGGTGACACCCGAGGTCTCCCAGTCGCCGTAGTCGATATTGCGCAGCGAGCTCTCGCCCATCGCCGCCATGACGCCGATGATCTGCCCGTCGCGCTCGAAGCCCATCCCCCGCGCCGTGCTGACGATGATCGCGGCATTCTCGAGCTGGTCGCCGCGCCAGCCGTCGACACCCATCACCGGGAACGCCTGCGGCTCGTCGACGCAATATCCCTCCGGGCGCGGAGCGGTGAGCAGCCCCACGATGACGAACACGGCCGACACGCACAGCGCCACGGATGCCGTGATGGCGGTGATCCTCAGCATCCGCCTGCGTTCCCTTCGACGGCGGGCGCGACGGCGCAGGATCGACGCGCGCGAACGGCGCGTACTCACGCGACCGGCTTCCTCCGCCGCCCGGTGAAGGCGACCAGCCCTCCGCCGATCGCACCGAACAGGTGCGCCTGCCACGAGACGCCTGACGCCGCACCGAAGATGCCGGTGAGCATCGTCGCGCCGTACAGCACGACGACGATCACGGCGATGGCGGCATATGCCAGCCGGTGGGCGACGCGTCCCGGCGCGATCACGCGCAGCACCACGTATCCGAAGTATCCGAACACGAGCACGGACGCTCCGACGGTGAGCGTGCCCGGGGTGTTGACCAGCCAGGTTCCGATGCCGCCGACCACCGCGATGACCGCCGTGACCGCCCAGAAGCGCCTCGCGCCTTCGACCGCGACCAGGCAGCCCAGCACGAGGAACGGCGCGGAGTTTCCGATGAGGTGCGCCCAGCCCACATGCAGCAGCGGGCCGAGGACGATGCCCTGCAGACTGCCGAGATCCCACGCGCGCAGCCCCCAGCCGGTGAAGGAGCCCGGCAGCACGGCATCCGCGAACTGGATCGCCCACATCAGCGCCAGCAGGCCGGTCGGCGCGAGGAAGCGCGAGATCGACGATGTGGCGGGCGGTGAGGATGTGGTCACAGCATCGATCTTGACAGGCCTCGGCAGGAGGATGCTGTACGACGCTGGCGCCCGCACACGCTGTGGGACAATCGCTTCATGCCTGGTCGGAGCCGCGTCGGAGTGAGTGCGAGGTGAGAAGACCGGGCAGAAAGGTCGAGGACGCACGCAAGCAGGCCGCGCAGAAGCTGCTCGATGACCTCACCGTTCCGACCCTGCGGCACGCGGAACGCGCGTTCGACACTTTCGATGACGCCGCGGATGTCATGAGCGATGCCGTCGCGACCGCTTGGCGCATCATCGCAGACGGGGGTTCGGTCAATCTCGGCTGGATGCTGACCTTCGTGGACAACAGGAAGCGCGACCGCGACCGCCGCGACCGCACAGGAGACGCTGCAGCTCCTCTGCTCATCAGTGAAGCCATCCGGTCTGCGGTCGCTCCGGATTCCGACCTGCGCATCGAGCTGGAACGTGTCCTCGCCGCGCTGACAGAGGACGAGAGGCACCTCGTCGAGCTGCTGGACATGGACGGGTTCTCAACCGGTGAGGTGGCGGGGATGCTCGGCATCCGGCAGGCGACGGTGCGCAAACGTCATCAGCGCGCCCGCGAGAAGCTGCGGGCGCTGCTGCTGGCGGCGGAGATCGGCCTGGAGGCGGGAGACGATCATGTCACCTGACCGGAGAGACGAGCTCATCACGCAGCGGCTGCGCGAGCTCGATCCTGCACGCACGCCGCCGGATGCCGAACCGCCGGCGTTCCTGGTTGCCGTGGTCGATCGACTGGAACGGGAGCGCACGGCGAATCAGCACAGGCGCAAGACGCAGGGCCGGCGACGCGTGGGCTGGGCCGTGTCCCTGGCATCCGTGGCCGCGGTGATCGCCGTCGCCCTCTCGCTGACGCTGACGAGCCCCCGCGCCGAGGCGTCGACGCCCGTCCCGCTCACGTTCAGCGCCCCTGCGCCGGAGCAGCAGGTGGTCGCGGATGCGATCGCACGACTCTCCGACGGCAATGGCGTCGACGCTCCGGAGCGATCCGTGCGGATGGTGTCGTGGGGCATCGTCGTCGAGGACGGCGTCATCGATGACGGACCCGTGACCCCGCAGATGATCTCCCTCGATTGGGATGCCGACCTCTCCGGACACTCGCTCATCCTCAAGGGGAAGACCGAGCCGGCATCCGGCGATCAAGTCGGCCGCGTCGTGCCGACCGACACGGTGCTCTCGGAGCAGACGTTCGCGGCGGGCGAGTTCGGTGTTCCGAGCGCCGATGCTCCCGCTGAGACAGAAGCGGGCGTCCGCGAACTGCTGACGTCGGTCGGGATGCCGGAGGACGCCGCGCCAGGCGAGGTGGTGCAGGCGGCCGTCACGGCCATGGAGCTGTGGACCCTCAGCGACAGGCAGCATGCCGAGTTGCTGAAGATCATCGCGATGAGCGGGAAGGTCGAGTCGCTCGGCTCGTCCACGGATCGCCTCGGACGCGACGTGCTGGGGCTACGGGTGCGGTCGGCCGACGGCGGCGCAACCGAGACCCTGCTGATCTCCGCCACGACCGGCCGGATCGTTGGCGAGGAGCGGATGAGCACGATCAGCGAGGGCGGGATCCCTGCCGGCACCGTGATCGACTACCGGATGTGGGATGCGGAGAAGGAGCGAGGATGAGAAGGCACATCGGAGCGATGCTGGCGGCCGTCGCCGCCGTCATGGCGATACTGGCGTCAGCGCCGGCCGCGTCGGCCGCGGAGGCGACAGTTCCGCACGCGGACATCGCCGCGATGATGGATGCTGTTCCCGGTGGCGTACTGATCGATGCAGATCACGCAGTGTGGCCCAGCACCGGGCTCGAGATGACATCGTCCGCCGCTGTGACGCCCTTCTCGGTAGGATCGTGCGCCACCGGCAGCGTCTGCGCGTTCTCGTCAGCGAATCTCGGCGGCTCGAAGCTGAGCTGGTCGACCTGCAGCACGTTCACCATCAGCAGCAGCTTCACCGTGCGCTCGATCGCCGATGCGCGGTCTTCGGGTTACCTGCAGGCTCGCAACGGCACGACGGTTCTGGCGACGGCGAATGCCGGAGCGTCGGCGAACGTGTACGGCACCGTCACGAACGTGCGGTGCGTGAGCTGAGCTGAGCTGAGCTGAGCTGAGCTGAGCTCAGCTCAGCTGAGCACCGTAGGCCCACGCAGAGGGCCTACTGCACGGATAGGTGACACCTGACTTGTGCAGCAGACCCAACTTCAGTCCTGTGGGGTCGGTGTGTCGCGCGTCAGACTATGTGGCAGGGGTTGTTAGTTGCTGAGGCAGCGCCCCTATCGAAAGGTCTGAATCATGAGTCGTCCCCCGGTGATCGCGGCGGAGAAGAAGCTCCGCATTGTGTTGTCCGTGTTGCAGGGTGAGATCTCGATCGCTGAGGCCGCCCGCCGTGAGAAGGTGTCCGAGCAGGCGATCGGGAACTGGAAGGCCCTTCGAGGACCTCGAGGTGATCCGTATCGACGCGGGCATGTCGACTTCGAGGTTCTGCCGGCTCCTTGACCTGCCCGAACGCTCCTGGCGGCGTTGGCAGGCCAAGGCGAAGCAGGATCGGCCGCCGAAGGGTCCCTGGCCGCAGCCGTCACGGGCCGCGGTCCGTGACGTCGTCATCCGGCATGCGAGCGCGCATCCGGCGTGGGGGGCATCGGAAGGTCTGGGCGATGACCCATCATGACGGGCACGGGGTCTCGCGGGCGACCGTGCTGCGGCTGCTGCGTGACGAGGGACTGATCTTGGAAGCGAACTATCAGCGCGAGCGCCGCAAGCTCGCCGAACGGCGCAAGGCCGCATTCGCGAAGGAACCGACCGGGGTGAACCAGGTCTGGCAGCTGGACTCTCCGAGTACGAGACGACAACCGGCGGAACGTGGCGGATCGCGTCATGTCGGGACTACTGGGCCAAGTACGAGTTCGACGCGCACGTGTCCCCGACGGCGAACAAGCACGACGCCGTCGCCGCGGTCGAGCTCGCACTCGCTGAAGCGGAGCAACTGATCGGCCACCCGCTGATCGACGACTGTCAGGTCGACGAAGCCACCGGCGAGCTGCTCCCGGTCCTCACGATCGTGACCGACAACGGCGGCCCGTTCCGCTCATTCACGTTCGAAGCGTTCATCGCCGCGCACCCCGAGCTGCGCCACGTCCGCACGAGAGTGCGAACGCCGGGTCAGAACGGGTCACGCGAACGCGGGTTCGGGACGATGAAGTACGAATGGCTGTTCCGCGAGGAGATCGACGACGGACTCCAGCTGGTCGACCAGATCAACGCGTACCGGCACGACTACAACCACATCCGCCCGCACGAGGCGATCGCCTGGAACCGGCCCGCCGACGTCTACGGCGGCACCGCCGACCCCACCATCCCTAACTTCGAAATCGAAGAAATCCTGCCAACTACTTGACGCGGGACATCGATCACCGGATCCACGGACAGGAACTTGTCGAGAACGGGGTCGTAGGTGCGCACTCCCACGTTGGTGAGTTGCGTCTTCTCCGCGACCTGCTTGTTCATATACTCGGCCCCGTCGGCCCAGGCCTGAGGAGCCGACCCTGCGATGGCGAGAAACTTACCCAATAGGAGATCGCAATTGCGGGCGCCGCCGTTCCGATTGAGCTGTGTGTAACTCGTCCGCACAGCGCCAACTTCCCCTCCAAGCGTTTCAAGATGGATCATCTCCTGGAATAGCCATCATTATGCTGAGCCTTGGTACTGTCTACTTTCCGCCAAAGATCTCGTCGAATCACAAGAGCAACGCTATACGCGGACACGCCGAAGACTGGATATGGCCAAAGTGCCGCGGGATCCATGCCAAGAATCATCGTCAGGATTGCACCTGCCAAGAGGAGCCAACATTTGGCTCCTGAAATTGCGGCGACGATCTGACCATTCCTGGAAGACCTGTTAAAGTACGCGATAAGGAGGGTCGCGAGAAGCGGGAATATACCAATTATTGAATTGACGGTAACCGTGACCCAAAAGGACGCGGCGTCCCATCCATCGGGCCTATCGATCTCATACCACACACGCACGTAATTCACAAAATAATATGCTTGCCCGACAGCGACTAACAACGTGGCGACGATAAGCTTGCCGCTGGCAACAAGCGCCCATCGTCGCGAAATGCTACGTTCAGTATCCATCATCGATCAAGTCCGTCAGGTTCGCGGCTTGCGCTTTCCAAGTCGCCTCGTGTGCACCAAAGTAGTTAATACCGAACGCCACGGCGAGTTCTCCACCGTATCCGTACGCGGTTTGTCGAAGAAAAGTTTCTCCCGATCGGTTCGTCCATGTGCAGAAGCTGATGGTCGACCCCGGATCATCAAAATATCCGTAATCGAGTACGGTAAATGTCGTACTGTTGCGGCCAGTCGTTACGCCGACAATACCGCGTGGGCTGAGGGGAACGCCGACGATACCCGTAGGGTTAGTGTTCCAGCGAGTATCCAACTTGCATTCACTTCCGTTCGAGAGCTGGGAGCAACCGAACACGCGGAACGGAAACACCTTTGTTGGGTTCTCCCGAAATATGCGCATAGCTTCCGCGGCGGAAACACTCGCCCTTGTTCTGAGCTTTGTATCCATCTCGTACTTGTACGACCGCTTTGGACGCTTGTCGCAGAATGCCTCCACGCAACCGTTTCCGGCGGCGTGCACGGTCTTCCACGGTCTGCACGACCAATCACCACCTTTGCAGTGACCGTGGGGACTGTATCCCTTGGGACCGTTCTCGGCGGCTGCTTTGAGCCGTGGCGGGCTACTCTTCGCTGGCAACGCGCCGCCGGAGTCTGCGGCTCGGTCGATCGCGAACCTGAGCCCGGTGGGGTCCGAATTGGTGGTGGGGTTGTTGCCGGAGTAGGTGTATCCGGTGTTCTGCTGGGGCAAGTTCGTGGCGATGACCGGGTCCACGGACAGAAACTTCCCGAGCACGGGGTCGTAGGTGCGCGCTCCGACGTTGGTGAGTTTCGTCTTCTCCGCGACCTGCGAGCGTGATGCTCCTATAGTTGTCAAGCTGCGATCTGGGTGGGTTGTTGCTGGCTGAGCCAGGCTCGGTATTGGTCGAGGAATCGGGTGTCGCGGATGGTGCCGCGTTCGATGAGTGAGATCTTGCTGGTCGCGCAGTGAAGGGCGTTGGCGACGTCGGTGAGAGCGAGTCCGAGGACGTTGCGCGCCGCTCTCAGGTCGCTGCTGTTCTCGGCGGGTCGAGGCTTCGTGATGAGGTGGAAGACTTCGCGGGCGATGGCGCGTTTGAGGCAGCGGAGGATGTCCTTCTTCGTCTTGCCTTCGCTGGTGCGGCGGGCTGCATAGGCGCGCGTGTCGGGGTCCGTGGCGAGCCTGGCGATCGCGATCTTGTGCAGCGCAGAGTTCGCGGCTCGATCGCCGCCACGGTTCAGGCGATGCCGGGTTGTTTTGCCCGAGGAGGCGGGTAGTGGTGCGACCCCGCAGAGCATCGCGAACGCGGCTTCGGAGTGGAGTCGGTCGGGATTGTCGCCCGCGGTGACCAGCAGCTGTGCAGCGGTGACCGTCTTGATTCCGTGGGTCTGTATGAGGCCTGGGTTGACGGTGTCGACGAGTTGGGTCAGGTCGGTGTCGTGACCGGTGATCTCCTCATCGAGCTGCTGGTAGCGCACGGCGAGGCGTTTGAGGGCGGTGCGGGTCCGGGAGGCGACCTCGTCGTCACCGATACGTGCACGTGAGCCTGTGAGGCGCGTGATCAAGCGGGGCGTGGGCAGGTCACGGTACTCGGCTCGGATTCGCTCGGGTGCGGTCACGATCAGCGACTTGAGTTGCACGATCACCTCGGTGCGTGCTTTCATCGCGCTGCGCCGGGCAGCGTTGGTGACGCGGATCGCCTCCACGGTGCCGGTTCCGGTCTTCGCCGTCACGGTGTCGTTGCTCGCCAGTGCGATGTGTGCGGCGGCGTACGCGTCGAGTTCGTCCGACTTGCCGCGCATCCGCCGGATCTGTCGTGTCGGGCGGATCACCTCGACGACCTCGATCCCTGTCTCGTGCAGATGACGGGTCAGGCCCGCACCATACGAGTTTGTGCCCTCGACACCGGCGCGCAGCAGATCCCCCTGGCAGGTGATGAAGCCTTCCAGCGCGCGGTAGCCGGCCTCGGTCGCAGGAAACTGCGCCGCCCCGAGATGTTCGCCGGTAATGGAGATCACTGCCGCGTAGTGCGTGTCTTTATGCGTGTCCACCCCCGCCATGATCAGTCTGTGCTCGGTCATGATGTACTTCCCTTCGCTCGTGTTTCACAATGGGAAGTAGCGGCCGGGCAGGCAGACAAGACGTTGACGAGACCGGGTCGAAGAGGTCAAGCTCCTATGAGGTCATGCTCCGCCCGGCCGCCACCCCGAACCGACCGGGGCAGACAGATCAAATTCAAGACAGACCCCCTCGCGGAAGTCGTCAGTCAAGTTGAGGGTCATGCCCCGGACGGCTGTTCTCAGTATCAACGTCAAGAGGGGTCGTGAATCTGGCCGGCGAGTGTCAGGATCTCCGCTCCGCTCTCAGTGATGGCGATCGTGTGTTCACTATGTGCTGTCCGGGCTCCGGTGGCGCTACGCAGGGTCCACCCGTCGTCGGGGTCGGTGATGAGGCGGTCGGTGTCGGCCATCACCCAGGGTTCCAGTGCGAGTAGCAGGCCGGGGCGGAGCTTGTAGCCGCGTCCTGGACGGCCGTCGTTGGCGACGTGCGGGTCTTGGTGCATGGTCGAGCCGATGCCGTGCCCGCCGAACTCCATGTTGATGAGATACCCGGCACCCGTGAGCACCTGCCCGATCGTGTGGGAGAGGTCGCCCAGACGCACTCCGGGGCCAGCGACAGCGATGGCCGCAGCAAGCGCCTGTTCGGTGGCGGCGATCATCGCCTCGTCCTCGGGGGCGCGCCTGGTGCCGACAATGAAGCTGATCGCCGCGTCCGCCGCGATGCCGTCCTTGATGACGGCGAGGTCGAGGGTGAGTAGGTCGCCGTCGGCGAGATGGTAGTTGTGGGGCATGCCATGCAGGACGGCGTCGTTGACCGCGGTGCAGAGGTAGTGCCCGAACGGGCCGCGCCCGAATGAGGGGGCGTAGTCGACGTAGCAGGAGGTGGCTCCGGCATCGAGGATCTTCTGCTTGGTCCACTGGTCGAGTTCGAGCAGGTTTGTGCCGACCCTGCACCGAGTCTTGAGTGCGTGAAGGATGTCGCCGACGAGCCGACCGGTGACTCGCGCGTGGTCGAGCTGGGCAGGGCTGAGGATCTCGATCATGCGGGCATCTCCTCAAAGGGTCCAATAACTATCCCGGTAATCTTATACCGGGATTAGTATTGGATGCATGGTCAGACGGCCGCTCACCTCGGAAGACGTCCAGCGCGGAGAACGCCTCGGCGCCCTGTTGCGCCGTGGGCGAGGCGCCCGCTCCATGCTCGATGTCGCGCTCGACGCCGGCATCTCACCGGAGACGCTGCGGAAGATCGAGTCCGGCCGGGTCGCTACTCCCGCCTTCCCGACTGTCGCCGCTATCGCGGCGGTGCTCGGCCTCTCCCTCGACGGCATCTGGTCCGAGCTCTGTGCTCCCGACCAGGGACGGGCGCGTCCGCGACCTACGAGTACCGGACCTGATGCGCTGGTCGCGCTCGGTAGCAGGTAGGTTCCCGGCTTCTCGCACGGAGAGGCTGTCGCCGCATCTCGATCGCCGTCGCCGACAACGACCGACTCGAGCAGATATCGGTACCCTGGACGGCCGTCGGCACTCGGATCGAGACCGTCGCACGATTCAGCTACGCGTGTGCTCGCTACGACAGCGGGTGCTCCGCATTCTCGATTGACGTCAGTCAAGCGTCTGCTGTAGGTTTCGTTATTGAGAACGATTATCGTTCCACTTCCTTGCGGTGTGCGCTACCCGATGCGCACCGATGCGTGAAAAAAACAGAGGCAACTGATGGTGACTGCTGTGCCAGCTCCGGCCAAGCGGAATTTTCGTGGTCGATCCCGAGACG
This sequence comes from Microbacterium sp., assembly GCA_049646915.1. Classification (GTDB taxonomy): domain Bacteria; phylum Actinomycetota; class Actinomycetes; order Actinomycetales; family Microbacteriaceae; genus Microbacterium. The sequence goes on along the minus strand of JBARWR010000046.1, from coordinate 802 downwards.
TGCTGACGCTGATCACAGTCGTCGCAGTGGCTGCCTCCGGACTGCTTCTGCCCATTGTTTTCGGTGGCGGCATCGCAGCTGCCGCCGAGGGCGCTGCGCCGGCCCCGACCGAGTACCGGGTGCTGGAGACGGAGCACTCCGACACGATCGCGACGTTCTGGGACGGCGGCGACTTCGCGCTCGGCTCGAAGGCTGACGTCGACGGCAGCCTCGGTGTCCGGTTCCCGGCTGACGGGATCCTCATCCACGTCAACGACCTCGCGCGCTACGACTCCTGGCCCGCCGGGTACGAGTTCGTCGCCCCCACCGGCTCGACCGTGTGGCTGGCCCCGCAGACCCGCAAGGACGGTGTCGTCTGGCCGGGGTTCTCGACCGAGTCCGTGCCCTCCGGCGTGCTGAACGGGAACATCACCTTCACCCTCGACGACGTGACCGGTCCAGGCTCCGTCGAGCTGTGGACCAGCAACGCCTTCGGCGGCGTGCAGGAACGCCTGTGGTCCTCCGACGAGGCGGTGAAGTCTTTCGCCCGCCCGATCAACACGCACATGCACGCGAACTGGGCCTTCACGCAACCTGGCACCTACCGCCGACCGCGCCGACCGCGAACCCAGCGTTGTGCCCCACCCAGTCGCGAACTTCCCGCACTACGGGCCAGTCGGTCAGCTCACGCACGAACGGCGCGGCGTGCGCGCCGACGAGCACGAGGATGCCGGCGGTGAGCCCGCCGAACACGAGGAACGACTCGCGCAGCCACTTGCGCAGCATCGCCTGGCGGCGCCGGGTCGAACGGTAGCGTTTGAAC
>JBARWR010000045.1:0-4933 GCA_049646915.1 Microbacterium sp. | reverse complement strand
GGCGAGGGCCCGCCGGCGAAGCGCGCCCCCCAGAGCGCACCGTCGTTCGTGCCGTGTGCGCCGCTCACTTCGTCTCGCTCCGCTCGCTCAGTGCACCGCACGCCGCGACCTGCGTCTCGCTCCGCTTGCCCAGCAGCCAGACCAGCAGCGCCTTCTGCGCGTGCAGCCGGTTCTCGGCCTCGTCCCAGACCACGCTCTGCGGGCCGTCGATGACCTCGGAGTCGACCTCGTAGCCGCGGTCGGCGGGCAGGCAGTGGATGAAGATCGACTCGGGGTCGGAGAGGGCCATGATCTCGCGGGTCACCTTGTACCCGCCGAGGTCGCGCAGTCGCTCGATCTTCTCCTCCTCTTTGCCCATCGACACCCAGGTGTCGGTGACCACGACATCAGCGCCGAGCGCCGCCTCCCGCGGGTCGGTGAGCAGCGTGACCGATCCCCCGGTCTCGGCGGCGCGCTTCTCGGCCGCCGCGACGATGTCCGCACGCGGCGCGTAGGCCGCAGGCGAGGTGATACGCACGTGCATGCCTGCGGTGACGCAGGCCAACAGGTACGAGTGCGCCATGTTGCTGCGTCCATCGCCGAAGAAGGTCAGGGTCAGGCCCTTGAGCTCGCCCTTGTGCTCGCGGATGGTCAGCAGGTCGGCGAGCAGCTGGCACGGGTGGAAGTCATCCGAGAGGGCGTTGACGACCGGCACGCGCGTTCCGCGCGCCATCTCCTCGAGACCGGTCTGCGCATAGGTGCGCCACACGATGGCTGCGACCTGGCGCTCCAGCACCCGGGCGGTGTCGGCGGGAGTCTCCTTGCCGCCGAGCTGGCTGCTCGCCGTCGAGATGATCAGCGGTGAGCCGCCCAGGTCCGCGATGCCCACGGCGAAGGACACGCGAGTGCGCGTGGAGGACTTGTCGAAGATCACCGCGACGGTCTGGGGACCTTCCAGCGCTCTGCTCGCCCAACGGTCCTTCTTCAGCTCGACGGCGAGGTCGAGCACCTCGCTCTGCTCGGCTGGGGTCAGGTCGTCGTCGCGAAGCAGGTGTCGGGTCATGCGGGGGTCTCCATGGTGTCGTGTGCGGATGCGACGGTGTCCAGTGCCGCGCGGAAGAGCGTGAGGAATTCGGTCACCTCGGCATCGCCGATGGTGAATGCCGGCGCGATGCGGATCACATCTGCCGTGGGTGCGTTGATGATCAGGCCCCGCTCGTGGGCCGCCTCGCGCACCTCGGCGGCGACCGGAGCGGACAGGCGGATGCCGATGAGCAGTCCCGCACCCGTGGTGCCATCGACCAGCGGGAGCCCCGCGACGCCTTCGCGGAGCTGCCCTCCCCTGGACTTCACGTTCTCGAGAAGGTGCTCGTCCTCGATATGGCCGAGCACGGCGTTCGCCACCGCACTGGCCAGCGGGTTTCCACCGAAGGTGGAGTTGTGCGTACCCGGGTAGAACAGGTCGCTGGCCGCTCCGAAGGTGACCAGCGCCCCGAGCGGGAACCCGGCGCCGATGCTCTTGGCCAGCGTGATGGCGTCCGGCACGATCCCCTCGCGCTGGAAGGCGAACCATTCGCCGGTGCGCCCGGAGCCGGTCTGCACCTCATCGAGGATGAGCAGCGCGTCGTGTGCGCTGGCGAGCGCACGGGCCCGGGCGAGGAACCCCTCGGGCAGCTCGACCACACCGGCCTCACCCTGGATGGGCTCGACGATCATCGCCGCGACGTCGCCCGTGGCGAAGGCCTCCTCGAGGCTCTCGAGGGAGTGCTGCACGGTGACGACGTCGGGCACGGCGGGCAGGAACGGGTCACGGTACATGGCCTTCGGCGTCAGCGACAGCGCGCCCATGGTGCGACCGTGGAAAGCACCCTCCAGGACGAGGATCGTGGTGCGTCCCGATGGCCTGCCGTGCAGGCGGGCCAGCTTGATGGCCATCTCATTGGCCTCGGTGCCGGAGTTCGCGAGGAACACCCGACCCTGCTCCCCCGTGCCGGCCAGGCGCTTCAGGCGTGCCGCGAGCTCGAGCTGGCCCGGGCTGGCGAAGTAGTTCGACACGTGCGAGAGCGTCGCGGCCTGTCGGGAGACGGCCTCCACGAAGACCGGGTGCGCGTGCCCGAGGCAGTTCACGGCGATGCCCCCGAGGAAGTCCAGGTAGCGGTTCTCGTCGGCGTCGTACACCCACGAGCCCTCGCCGTGTGTGAGCAGCGCGAGCCGCCCGCCCAGGCTCATCAGATCGCGTGCCGCGTCGTCGTTCCAGTCACTCATCACTTCGTCCCGCTCCGCTCGCTCCGTGCATCGCCTGCGACCACTTCCGTGCCGATTCCCTTGCTGGTGAACAGTTCGACGAGCACCGAGTGCGGCACCCTTCCGTCGATGATCGCGGCGGCATCCACCCCGCCCTCGACGGCGTCGAGACAGGCGCGCATCTTCGGGATCATCCCCGACTCCAGCGACGGCAGCAGCTCGGTGAGCGTGCCGGTCGTGATGTGCGAGACGAGCGACTCGCGGTTCGGCCAGTCGGCGTACAGACCCGCGACGTCGGTGAGGATGACGAGCTTGCGGGCGCCCAGCGCAGTGGCGAGGGCGGCGGCAGCGGCATCCGCATTGACGTTGAGGGACTGACCGGGGTGGTCGAGGTCGGGCGCGATCGACGAGACGACGGGGATCCGACCGGCGCTCAGGTGATCGATCACCGGTGTCGGGTCGACCTGCACCACGTCGCCGACGCGACCGAGATCGACCTCCTCGCCGTCCACGATCACGCCGCGACGACGCCCGCCGAAAAGACCGGCGTCCTCACCGCTGAGTCCGGTGGCGATCGGTCCGTGCGAATTGATCTTCGCGACGAGAGTGGGGTTGACGTGCCCGGTGAGCACCATGCGCACCACGCTGATCGCCTCGGTGTTGGTGACCCGGTAGCCGCCCTTGAACTCGCTGGGGATGTCGAGGCGATCCAGCATCTGCGAGATCTGCGGGCCGCCGCCGTGCACCACGACCGGCTGCACGCCGACGTAGCGCAGGTACGCGATGTCCTGCGCGAAGGCGTCCTGCAGCTCCTCGCTGACCATGGCGTTGCCGCCGTACTTGATGACGACGATCTCATCGCGGAAGCGCTTCAGCCACGGCAGCGACTCGATGAGGGTGGCGGCCTTGACGGCGGCTTCCTCGGGGGCGGTGTCCTGCAGATCCGTCATGAGGCGTACGCGCTGTTCTCGTGCACGTAATCGTGGGTCAGGTCGTTGGTGAGGATCGTGGCCGTGGCGTCGCCTGTCTTCAGATCGATCTCGAGGTGCATGGCGCGCGGCGTGAGATCCACCTCCTCGCGGGGGCGGTCCGGGCCGCCGGCCGTGCAGACGCGCACGCCGTTCATCGACACGTCCACGTCGTAGGGGTCGAACTGCGCGCTCGTGGTGCCGATGGCGGCGAGCACGCGACCCCAGTTCGGGTCGTTGCCGAAGATCGCGGCCTTGAAGAGGTTGTTGCGTGCCACGGACCGGCCGACCTCGACGGCCTCGTCCTCGGTGGCCGCGTGCTTCACCTCGATGGTGATGTCGTGACTGGCGCCCTCAGCATCCGTCTGCAGCTTCTGCGCCAGGTCGCGGCAGAGCTCGGTGAGCGCCGCGGTGAATCCGTCCAGATCCGGGCGGATGCCGCTGGCGCCGCTCACCAGGAGCGTGACCTGGTCGTTCGTCGACATGCAGCCGTCGGAGTCCAGCCGGTCGAAGCTCACGCTCGTGGCCCTGCGCAGCACCGCATCCGCTTCGGACGCCTCCAGGTCGGCATCCGTCGTGATCACGACCAGCATGGTGGCCAGGCCCGGCGCGAGCATGCCGGCACCCTTCGCCATGCCGCCGATGGTCCAGCCGTCGCGCGCGACCACGGCGGTCTTCGAGACGGTGTCGGTGGTCATGATCGCTTCGGCGGCAGAGGGTCCGCCGTCGGTGCTGAGCGCCGCGATGCCGCGGTGGACGCCGTCGAGCACCTTGCCGCGGAAGACCTCATCGCCGGTTCCGATCAGGCCGGTCGAGCACACCAGGATGTCGCCGGCGCTCACGTCGAGAAGCTCGGCGGTCTTCTCGGCGGTGAGATGCGTGGTCTGGAAGCCGAAGGCGCCGGTGAAGCAGTTCGCCCCGCCGGAGTTCAGCACGACCGCCTCGACTGTGCGGTCGGCGATGACCTGCTGGGACCACAGGATCGGGTTGGCCTTGGCGCGGTTGGTGGTGAACACGGCGGCGCCGACCTTGCGGGGCCCGCGATTGACGACGACGGCGACATCGGGTTTCCCTGTGCTCTTGAGGCCGACGGCGACGCCGGATGCTTCGAATCCCTGGGGTGCGGTCACGCTCACGGCGCCACTCCGTTCACGGTGAGGGCGCGGTCCTCGGGAAGACCCAGCGCGAGGTTCATGGACTGCACGGCGGCGCCGGCGGTTCCCTTGGCGAGATTGTCGACGGCGGTCACCACGACGACGCGGTTCGCCGCCCGGTCGATCGCGAGTCCCATGAGAGCCGTGTTCGCACCCAGCACGTCGGCGGTGCGCGGGAAGTGGCCCTCGGGCAGCAGATGCACGAAGGTCTCGTCGCCGTAGACGCTCTGCCACGCGTCGCGGATCTGCGTGTCGGTGACGCCTTCGACGATGGGTGCGGTCGAGGTCGCGAGGATGCCACGCGCCATCGGCACGATCACCGGGGTGAACGAGATGCGGATGTCGTCCGTCCGGGCCCCTGAGGCTGCGGCGAGCGCCTGGCGTATCTCGGGGATGTGCCGGTGCGTGCCGCCGACCGCATAGGGGTTGGCGCTGCCGAGGATCTCGGATGCGAGCAGGTTGGTCTTCAGACTCTTCCCGGCGCCCGAGGGCCCGACCGCGAGCACGCTGACGATGTCGGAGGTGTCGATCACGCCCGCGGCCGCGCCGGGAGCGAGGCTGAGGCTCACGGTCGAGGCGTTGCAGCCG
>JBARWR010000044.1:0-4580 GCA_049646915.1 Microbacterium sp. | reverse complement strand
GCGTCGTGTCGCTCGGCGGGGGAGCGGTGACGGATGCCGGAACGCGCGCGCTGCTCGCGTCGCACCCCGTCGTGTTCCTGACGGTGAGCCCGGAGTCGGTGGCTCGCCGCATCACCGGTGCGGGGCGTCCGCTGCTCGCGGGTGAGGGCGATCCGGTGGAACGTTGGCGGACGATCTTCGACGAGCGCCGAGGCTGGTACGAGGAGGTCGCGGATCTGACCGTCGACACCTCGCACCGACCGATGCGGATGATCGCGGAGGAGATCGCCGCGTGGAGGAAGGAACAGTCATGAGCACGAAGACCATCAGTGTGACGGGGCAGGCCGCGTACGACATCACGGTGGGTCGGGGGATCCTCGACCAGGTGCAGGCCGCGCTGGCACCGGAGGTGCGGAAGGTGCTCGTGGTGCACGCCCCGACGCTCGCGATCCGGGCAGGAGAGCTGCGTGACCGGCTGATGGCCGACGGCTCGCTGCAGGTGCTGCTCGCGGAGATCCCGGATGCCGAGGCCGGCAAGCGCATCGAGGTCGCGGCGTTCTGCTGGCAGATCATGGGCCAGGCCGACTTCACCCGCACGGACGCCGTGATCGGCTACGGCGGCGGCTCGGTCACCGACGTCGCCGGCTTCGTGGCCGCCACCTGGCTGCGCGGCGTGCAGGTCGTGCAGGTTCCCACGACGGTCCTCGGCCTGGTCGACGCGTCGGTCGGCGGCAAGACCGGCGTCAACACCGCCGAGGGCAAGAACCTGGTGGGCGCCTTCTGGGCGCCGCGCGCGGTGATCGGAGATCTGGACGAGCTCGGCAGCCTGAGCGCCAACGAGGCGACGGCGGGATACGCCGAGGTCGTCAAGGCCGGCTTCATCTGGGCGCCGGAGATCCTCGACATCATCGAGGCCGACCCGCAGCGGGCCGTGGACCCCTCATCTGACGAGTTCCGGCGCACGATCGAACTCGCCATCGAGATGAAGGCAAAGGTCGTCTCGGACGACTTCCGCGAGGCGGGGCTGCGCGAGATCCTCAACTACGGACACACGCTCGGCCACGCGATCGAGCATGCCGAGCGCTACCAGTGGCGCCACGGCGCCGCCATCTCGATCGGCATGATGTACGCCGCCGAGCTCTCCCGGCTGGCGGGCAGGCTCTCCGATGCCGCAGTGGATCGTCACCGCAGCATCCTGGAGTCTCTCGGGCTGCCGACGACCTATCGGCCCGGCGCCTGGCCGGCGCTGCTTTCGACGATGCAGCGCGACAAGAAGGCGCGGGGCGGGATGCTGCGCTTCATCCTGCTCGACGACATCGCGAAGCCCACCGTGCTTCAGGCGCCCGACGAGTCGCTGATGTTCGCCGCCTACCAGGAGATCGGGGCCTGATCATGGCACGTCTCCTGCTCTTGAACGGCCCGAATCTCAACCTGCTCGGCACGCGCGAGCCGGAGGTGTACGGCACAGCCACGCTGGCCGACGTTGAGCACCTGACCGCGCAGACGGCGGCGGACCTCGGTTACGAGGTGCACGCGCTGCAGAGCAATCACGAGGGCGCGCTGATCGACGCGATCCATGCGGCGCGCGAGGACTGCGCGGGAATCGTCATCAATCCGGGTGGTCTGACGCACACCTCTGTGGCGTTGCGCGACGCGCTCACCGGCGTCGGTCTGCCGTTTGCCGAGGTGCACATCTCGGACGTGTACGCCCGGGAGAAGTTCCGCCACTTCTCCTATCTGGATGACGTGGCAGCCGTGCGGGTGGTCGGCAAAGGCATCGACGGATACGCCGAAGCCGTGCGCGAGTTGATCGCGCTCATCGGCGATCGCTGACACGACATCGCAACTCAGAACGGCGTCAGAACGGCGGGGGAGCGGTGCTCTCGAAGCCGGTTGGTGAAACGACTTGGACGGAGCGGTCGGGTCGGGTCCGATACCGGATCCTGGTGCGATGTCGATGCACGTGATCGCGCGGGCACAGCGGCCTCAACTGAGTGACATCGGTGGTTCCACCCCGTGCCCAGGGTCTGTCATGGTCGAGGTCCGCGTCGACGGCGAGCCGGTTGCATCCATCCCGCGAGCAGGTGCCGTGCTGAAGGATCAACCAGTCGCGCTGTGCCAGCGTCGGTCGATAGGTGCGGCGGTCCATGTTCACCACGACTCCCTTGACCGGGTCGGTGATCACGCGGTGGAACGCTTTCGCATCGAGGAACAGCTGCTTGGCGGTGAGAGGGTCGATCGTGTCGCCGCCCACGATAGCGGCCTGCTCCACCGGTACGGGCTCACCCGCGAGCAGCTGAACCGGTACGGTCACGAAGAGCTTGGTCTTCACGGCAGTGTCCGTGCCCACACCGCGCAGCCATCCGCTCAGAAGATCGGCGCGGATCTGATCGCGTGTGCGCCCCTCTCGCTTGTCCTTCTGCATGTGCTTGGCTGTGGCGGTCAGTCGGCGCATCGCCGCGAGCGCATCCTGTGTGGACATCAGGCTTGCGACCCAGGACATCCCGTCACCGGCGGGGGAGATCGTAACCTTCCGGTCGGCCATCGCGCGGGTGTGCCGACGTGCCGCGGAGTCGCCGGTGATGCGATCGACGAGCTTCTTCGCCTTGCGCCGCAGCGCGGACGACGAGGAGGACATGACCCATTCGTGTGCGGCTCGATCCAGGTGAGCAAGCGCCTCGGCTTCAGCATCCAGAATGTCCTGCGGCGCGTCCGCGGGCGACGCAAGCGCACCCGCCACGCCGACGACGACGGAGATGCAGTACATCGACGCGAATCCGTCCCGTGCGCGACCCCACAGCAGCGGCAGACTCCTCATCGCCGTCTCGGCTGCCCACCGCAGCTCGCGAACGCGATCCTCAGAAAGCCGCAGTCGCAACGACAACTCGAGCACGACCGCCCGTTCTGCCATAGTCGGGTCCGCATCCACGGTGTAGATCTCAGGATGGCGCATCGCGAACTCGACCGCCTCCACGATCCGTTCGGACTGGCGCGCGGAATGCCGGTTCGCATCCTGTTCAGAGCACATCACGCCATCGAGAAGGACACCCAGAACATCGTCCGCGGATTGCGGGACGAGGCCGAATTCGTCGTCGGTGTCCATGCATCCAGTTTAGAACAAAGCTTCGACAGCTGCAAGTGTGGACGCATCGGAATCGTCCGATCTTCGGCATCCGATAGAATCGTCTCTCGGCCACTTTCTCTGCGCCTCCGCGCCCAGGCCAACGAACCTTCTACACGAACGGACTCCACCCGCATGGCATCCACCGCAGACATCAAGAATGGCGTCGTCATCAAGATCGACGGGCAGCTCTGGAGCGTCGTGGAGTTCCAGCACGTCAAGCCGGGCAAGGGCGGCGCCTTCGTGCGCACCAAGCTCAAGAACGTGGTCACGGGCAAGACGGTCGACAAGACCTACAACGCCGGCACCAAGATCGAGATCGAGAACGTCGATCGTCGCGACTTCACCTACCTGTACACCGATGGCGACAGCTTCGTGTTCATGGACCAGGAGACCTACGACCAGATCAACGTCTCCGCGGCCACGGTCGGCGATGCGGCGAACTTCATGCTCGAGAACCAGCAGGTTCAGATCGCGCTGAACAACGACAACCCGCTGTACATCGAGCTGCCGGCATCCGTCGTGCTCGAGGTCACGTACACCGAACCCGGCCTGCAGGGCGATCGCTCGTCGGCCGGCACCAAGCCCGCCACGCTCGAGACCGGCTACGAGATCCAGGTCCCGCTGTTCCTCGATCAGGGCACCAAGGTCAAGGTCGACACCCGCACCGGTGGCTACCTCGGCCGGATCAACGACTGACCTTGAGCGCACGCACCAAAGCGCGCAAACGCGCCCTCGACATCCTCTTCTCCGCCGACGTCCGCGGTGAGACGGTCGCCGTGACCCTTGCGGCCGCCGCCGCCCGCGCGGCCAGCGAGCCGTCGCGGCAGGCCTCCTGGCTGTACGCGCGAGACATCGTCGACGGGATCATCGACCACCAGGACGAGATCGACGAGCAGATCACCACCCACAGCCGGGACTGGAAGATCGACCGGATGCCGGCCGTCGACCGAGCGCTGCTGCGCATCGGCACCTGGGAGATCCTGTTCAACGACGAGGTGCCGACCGCCGTCGCCATCGACGAGGCCGTGGAGCTCGCCAAGGAGCTCTCGACCGAGGACTCCGGCGCGTTCGTGCACGGTGTGCTCGCGCGCATAGACCGCTCACGCTGATCCGTCACGCCAGCCGCACTCGGGCCTGCGCCGGCTGGGGCATGTCCGAGGCAGGCGAGAGGATGCTGAAGTGAGTATTCCTCGACCCAGTGTGCAGCAGCTGCGCCGGCTCGCCGGCGACGGCGGGTATCAGCGCGGCCTGGACTACGCACGACGAGGGTATGTGCAGCGCACCTCGTGGGATGCCGATTCCCAGACGCTCACTGCGGAGGTCTTCGGCAGCGGCGCCGCCCACTACCGCTGCCGGGCGCAGTTCGACGGCGGCGCCATCCTCAGTACGGCCTGCTCATGCCCCGTGCAGCGCGCCTGCAAGCACGTGGTCGCAGCCATGCTGATCGCGGCTGACACCGAATCGGCCGAGGCCGCGG
>JBARWR010000043.1:0-3856 GCA_049646915.1 Microbacterium sp. | reverse complement strand
CTCGAGCACGATGCGGTGGCGGCGTTCGGTCTGGGGGATGCCGATGGTTCAGCGCGTCGCATCCGCGTTCCGCTTGCCGTCAACGCCGACTCCATGGCCACCTGGTTCCTCGCCCCCATCGCGCGCGTGGCGCGGCAGCATCCGCTCGATGTCGACCTGCACCGCGACGACCAGATCTACACCGCCCGACTGCTCGAGTCGGGGGAGGTGATGGCGGCGGTGACCAGCGAGTCCGAACCCGTCGGCGGCAGTCTGGTCACGCCGCTCGGCGTGCTCGAGTACCGGCCGATGGCCGCGTCGGACTATCTCGCGCGGTGGTTCCCCTCGGGAGTCACGGCGGATGCGCTGCGCGCCGCACCGTTCGTGGACTTCGATCGCCGCGACACCCTGCAGCACGATTGGCTGCGTGGCAGGGGAGTGGATCCGTGGGCAGTGCCCCGACACTACGTGCCCGCCGCCCATGACTTCGCTCTCGCGGTGCGGCTGGGGCTCGGCTGGGGACTCATCCCGGTGCCGCAGGCCACGGACGACCTGGCCGATCTCGGCGGTCCGCCGACCCGGGTTCCGCTGTACTGGCAGCAGTGGAACCTGCGATCGCCTCTGCTCGATGCGATCGCCGCAGAAGTGGCAGCCGAGGCGCGTCGGGTGCTCGCGCCGCTCTGAGCGACGCTGTCCCCTCCCGCCCTCCCGTCGAGAGCCGCGCGCGTCGGGTCAGTCCGAGAGAGCCAGCGCGCGGAACATGTCGCGCTCGCGCAGCGAGGTGCGTCCGCTGGGTGCGAGGGGACCGTGAGAGGGCGGCTGCTCGCCGGTGGTGCGGTGGTAGAGCTCGTCGATCAGACGGTTGGCGAGACCGACCAGTCGGCCGATCTGCTTGTCGTCGCGGTCGATCCACACGCTCTTGGGTTCGTCGTGGATCGGTTGGAAGTTGTCGTGCTCCTCCCAGACGAACAGCGTCCGCTCGGCGCCGAGCACGTGCTGCTGCCACCAGACCTGACGCAGGTAGGTGCGAGGGATCGTCCGCCAGGACTTGTTGGTCGTCTTGATCTCGGCGAGCAGAACGTGTCCGCCGTCATCGACGCAGACTCCGTCGGGTGTTGCCAGGTGACGCTTCTCGACCTCGGCGCAGAACAGCGCGGAGGACGGGAGGATGCCATGGGTCGCGGCCACCCAGGCCGCGATCTCGGGCTCGCGTCGTCGGCCGTGGTCCGTGTACGCGTTGCCTCCGAAGCGCGGCCCGTGCCCGAGTTTGGCATCCGCCGCCCGAGCGATCGAGGACTCACCGGAGAGCCCGGCGACATCCGTCGCAGTGATTCCGCGGGCGCGGGCGCGGAGCCAGGCGACCCGGTCGGTGGAGTCCGCGATGATGCGCGCTGCCAGTTCCGGGGTCACCTATCGACCATAACCCCGGTGTCGGACCCTGCCCGCCCATACACGCCGCTCCACGGCATCCGTCCCCGTCCTCGTCCTCGTCCTCGTCCTCGTCCTCGTCCTCGTCCTCGTCGCCCTCGCCCCTGTCCAGCTACCTCGCCCCTGCTGATCGACGCAATTGAGCGGGGGCGGGGTAGCTGAGCGGGGGCGGCGGCGGGTGAAGGGAGAGCAGCGCAATCCTCCTGCACAATCCGGCGCGCAGCGTGAAGTGCACGTAAGTCTGTGGAAAGCACGGAAATCGACGAGCGGATGCCGCAGGATCGGGGGATGCCGAAGACCATCGACCTCCCCGGGGCACGGGCCCTCATCCGGACCCGGGCCCAGTTGCGAGAGAGTGGGTGCTCGGAACGCGAGATCGAGCGACTGGTGACAGCTGGTGTCCTCCGTCGAGTGCGCAAGGACCGCTACGTCACGGCCGAGGACTGGGCGGACCTGTGGAATGAGGGGCGCCATCTCGTAGAGGTCGTGGCCACGCATCTCAATTCCGACGCACCCGGTCCGGTCTTCTGGGGACCCTCTGCCGCTGTGCTGCACAGCCTGCCTCTGTACCGGCTTGCCCCGAGGAGGATCCACGCAGTGATCCTGGGTACGCGTCATGGCCGCACTGTCGCCGGGGTGGCCTGGCACAGCATCCCCGTGGATCCGGTGGACATCGTCGAGATCGACGGCATCCGCTGCACCTCGCTCGAGCGCACGATCCTCGATCTCGCGTGCACGACCGCGGAGACGGTCTCGCTCTCGGCTGCGGATGCTGCACTGCGCCGTGCGGCCGTGTCCGGCCAGGTGCAGGACTCGGCCGCTGCTGCAGAGTGGATGGCGAGGATGCAGGAGCGCGCGGAGCGGGCGCATCGCCCAGGCATCGTGCGGGCGCGCCGCATCATCGGCTTCGCCGACGGGCGTGCGCAGCTTCCTGGCGAGAGTGTGAGCAGGCTGCACCTGCGTGCTCTGGGGTTCGCCGATCCGGAGCTTCAGGTGCATGTCGTCGGATCCGCCGGAGACGACTACTGGCTCGACTTCGGATTTCGCCGGTCGCGCTGCTACTTCGCCCCTGCTCGTTCACATAACTGAGCAGGGGCGAGGCAGCCCAGCAGGGGCGGCGACTGGAAGTACGACGGATTTGGGGAGGGGGAGACGGATTTGGGGGAGAAGCGGGGGATGCCGTAGAGTAGACGCAACCGAAGACCGCCGGTCATCTTCGTGTGTGAACACGAGGATCGAAGCACTGCTCAGCAGGGGCCCGCGCAGGTGTCATAGAGAATCTCTCATCGAGCTCCGTGCGCTTGCGCCGGAGCTTTTTCGTTGCCGTGGTGGGTGGTCGAGGTCGATGTCACGCAGCCGCGTGGCGTCCGTACACGTAAGGAGTGACCATGGCGCAGAAGGATGCAACGGTTGCCGAGCTCACGAAGTCATTCGAGAGCTCGAACGCCGTCCTGCTGACCGAGTACCGCGGTCTGACGGTTGCACAGCTCAAGCAGCTGCGCAACGACATCCGTCAGGACGCGGAATACGCCGTGGTGAAGAACACGCTGACCAAGATCGCCGCGAACAACGCGGGGATCACGACGCTGGACGATGACCTCAAGGGTCCCTCGGCCGTCGCGTTCGTGCACGGTGACTTCGTCGCCACTGCCAAGGCTCTGCGTGACTTCGCCAAGGCCAACCCGCTTCTCGTGATCAAGGGCGGTGTCTTCGAGGGCAAGACCCTCGACGCCGACGAGGTCAACAAGTACGCCTCGCTCGAGAGCCGTGAGGTTCTGCTGGCGAAGGCTGCGGGCATGATGAAGGCGACGATGGGCAAGGCTGCCGCGACCATCGACGCGCTTCGCGAAAAGCTGGAGACCGCCGAGGCCGCGTGAGCGACCGGCGTTCTTCCCCGACAAACCCCATTCATTAGGAGATAAATCATGGCGAAGCTCACCACTGAGGAACTGCTGGAGCAGTTCTCCGGTCTCACCCTTGTCGAGCTCAGCGAGTTCGTTAAGGCGTTCGAGGAGAAGTTCGACGTCACCGCTGCCGCCCCCGTCGCCGTCGCCGGCGCCGCTGGTGCAGGTGCCGCTGAGGTCGAGGAGGAGAAGGACTCGTTCGACGTCATCCTCGAGGCTGCCGGCGACAAGAAGATCCAGGTCATCAAGGCCGTCCGCGAGCTCACCTCGCTGGGCCTCGGCGAGGCCAAGGCCGTCGTCGACGGTGCTCCCAAGGCTGTCCTCGAGGGCGCCAACAAGGAGGCCGCTGAGAAGGCCAAGGAGGTCCTCGAGGCCGCTGGCGCTTCGGTGACCCTCAAGTAATTCACGCTTCACCGCGTACAGAAGGCCCCGGGATCCACCCCGGGGCCTTCTGCATGCCCGCACCCCCGACCGTCTGTGGGGCGCAGAAGTGGCCTTCCCGCGTCGTGAAGCCCGCACTTGCGCCCCACAGACGGTCTTGGGTC
>JBARWR010000042.1:0-10166 GCA_049646915.1 Microbacterium sp. | reverse complement strand
GGGCTGCACCCGATGCCAGGGATCCCGCCACACGACGGGAACGCCGTTCGGCGCGGCTGCGGTGAGGCGCGCCTCGGCCTCTCCCCCGGCGAGGAAGCCGACCAGCGCGGCATCCGCTCGCACCGTCACGGTCACCCGAGAGCGGAACACCATGCGCTGCAGCCAGCCGGCCAGTTTCTCGGCGTCCGCGTCGTCGGCGATCAGCCAGACGCTGGCTCCGTCCTCGAAGACGCCGGCGGCGTGTTCGACGCGACCCTGCGGGTCCAGGACCAGCAGCTCGGTGCTGTCGCCGGGGTGGAGCTGCCCGACCGACTGCGAGGTGATGGAGTCCAGCCAGGTCAGTCGATCCTCGCCGGCCACCTCGATGAGAGTGCGGTCGGACAGCGGCGAGATCGCTCGCCCTGCGGCGAGTTCGCGCTGCTCGATCAGCGGGTTGCCGAAGTGGGTGATCAGGTCGCCGTCTCGAACGGCTGCGGGGAGGGAAGCGAACAGAACCATGTCAGATCCTTGCGAGACGTGCCGAGGCGTGCGACTTCAGCTGCTCGCCCAGTGCGGTGATGTCCCAGGCCCACAGCAGGTGCTCGTCGACGAGCCCGTACATCCGGGTGGCGGCCGTGTACTGCTTCGCCCCGGCCGGACGCACGATCGCATCCGTCGCGATGTCGACACGGGGTCCGGCGATCCGGCCGAGGTACAGCTCGAGCGTGCCGTCCGAGTGCGTCACCGAGACCTCGAGGGGGAACCCATCATCCGTGCGCAGCTGCTCGACGTCATCGACCGTGCGCTGCGAGGCCCGCTCGACCGGCGGCAGCAGTGCCGGACCGGGGTCGGCATCGGTACGAGGTCGGGAGAGCCGCCAGAATCCGGTCTCCGCGAGCAGCTGAACCGGAGCATCCGCGCCCTCCAGACCGAGGAACGACGCCGTGGCGGCATAGTTCAGGAACGGCCCGCCGTCATGGCTGAAGCTCACGCGATGGCTGAACTCGCCCTGGTAGCGCCGGTCCTCAGCGGAGTACTCGATCACCCCGGTGCCCTCCCAGACACCCAGCAGCCAGGACAGCGGCGCGAGGTCGGCGGGCAGATCCGTGGGCAGCTCGATCACGACGGAAATCGGATCAGCGCTGACCGCGGAACAGGTTCACGAGCACGACGCCGGAGACGAAGGCGATCGCAAGGCTCGCGAGCCCCAGCAGGCCGAGGAAGAAGATTTCGAGCGCGACGGGATCCATGTCTCTCAGTGTAGCCGTTGAGGGTGCGCCGGGCGCGTCAGAGCGCGGCGGCCAGCGCCGACAAGCCGAAGGCGGCCGAGACCAGGCCCATCACGATGAGAGCGCCGACACAGCTCGCCGCCACTCGAACGATGAACCCCTGCGCCCGGCCGTAGCCGAGCTGCACGGCGAAGGACAGCAGGATCACGCCGCCGAACGCGATCGCCAGCCAGGTGACGCGGTCCTGTTCGGGCAGTGCGATGCCGAGCACGATCGCGACGATCAGGGAGACCACCCACACGACGATCACGCCGTGGAAGGCATTGCGCGGTGCGAGCACGGCTTCTGACATGTGGCCATCGTACTTGTCGTCGATCGCGACTTCTCGACAGCGGGCGATCCCGCGTTGACTAACATTGTCGCGTGGCCCTGCTGCTCGCGCTCAGCCCCGCTCCCGACGCGGAGCCGGTGCTTCCCGCGCTCGAGCTGCTGTCGCACAGCATCCGTCGCCACCCAATGGATCCGAGCCACCTGCTCTCCCTCCCCGAATCGGATGCGGTGCTGCTGGACGCGCGCACCGACCTCGTGGGAGCCCGAGCCGCATGCCGGCTGCTGCGCACCGCCGGTGCGACCGTCCCGGTGCTGCTGATCGTCACCGAGGGCGGACTGAGCGCCGTGTCGGTGGACTGGGGATTCGCTGATCTGATCCTCTCCACCGCAGGTCCCGCCGAGATCGACGCCCGCATCCGCCTGGCCATCGCTCAAGCCGAGGACGATGAACCGGTGCGCGTGCATGCCTCGGGCATCACCATCGACGAGCAGTCCTACGCCGCCAAGCTGCACGGCCGACCGCTGGATCTGACATACAAGGAGTTCCAGCTCCTGCACTTCCTCGCCACCCACCCGTCACGGGTCTTCACCCGCGAGCAGCTGCTCAGCGACGTATGGGGATACGACTACTTCGGCGGCACGCGCACGGTCGACGTGCATGTCCGGCGCCTGCGGGCCAAGCTCGGCGATGCCGAGCAGATCATCGGCACGGTGCGCAATGTCGGCTACCGTTTCAACCTGCATGACGAAGATCATCGCCCCGAGGACTGAGTTCACGCATCCGTCACCGGCGGATGCAAGGATGTACCCCATGATCGAACCCGAACTTGTCGACGCCGGACTCGGGGATGCCGAGGACGATGACTTCGATGCGCATGAGACGCCGGACGAGGTTCTCCCCGACCACCGCTACCACGACCGCGAGCTGAGCTGGCTGGCGTTCAACCAGCGCGTGCTGGAGCTGGCCGAAGATGCATCCCTGCCCGAGCTGGAGCGCGCCAACTTCCTGGCCATCTTCGCCAGCAACCTCGATGAGTTCTTCATGGTGCGCATCGCGGGCCTCAAGCGCCGCATCGTCACCGGCCTCGCCGTGCCCACCAACGTCGGACGGCCCGCGACCGACGTGCTCTCCGACATCTCAGCCGAGGCCCACGCCCTGCAGCTGCGCCACGCCGACGTGTGGACCCAGCAGATCCGCCCCGCACTGGCCGATGCCGGCATCGAGATCGCGGACTGGGCTGAGCTGACCGACACGGAGCGGGAGACCCTGGGCGAGTACTTCCAGGCGCACGTGTTCCCCGTGCTCATGCCACTGGCCGTCGACCCCGCGCACCCGTTCCCTTACATCTCGGGCCTGTCGCTGAACCTGGCCATCCGCATCCGCAACGCCCGCACGGGCCGTCAGGAGTTCGCGCGACTGAAGGTCCCGCCCATGCTTCCTCGCTTCGTGGAGGTGCCCAGCCGCGGAGAGATCCTGCGCTACATCCGCCTCGAGGAGCTCATCGCCAACCACCTGGGCGATCTGTTCCCGGGCATGGAAGTGCTGGACCACCACGCGTTCCGCCTCACCCGCAACGAGGACTTCGACATCGAGGAGGATGAGAGCGAGAATCTCATCCAGGCCCTCGAGGCCGAGCTCCTGCGCCGCCGGTTCGGACCGCCGATCCGGCTCGAGATCACCGACGACATGGACGATGTGACGCTCGAGCTGCTCATCAAGGAGCTCGACATCACCGACCAGGAGGTGTACCGCCTCCCAGGGCCGCTGGATCTGCGCGGGTTGTTCGATCTCTCGCGCATCGACCGCCCCGACCTGCGCTACCCCCCGCACCTGCCCACCACGGCGGTGGCATTCCAGCCCGGAGACAGCAACGAGCGCCCGGACGTGTTCAAGGCCATCGGCAAGGGCGACGTGCTCGTGCACCATCCGTACGAGTCGTTCGCGACCAGCGTGCAGGCGTTCCTCGAGCAGGCTGCCCGTGACCCGCACGTGCTGGCCATCAAGCAGACCCTGTATCGCACCTCGGGAGACAGCCCCATCGTGCAGGCGCTGATCGACGCGGCCGAGGCGGGCAAGTCGGTGCTGGCCCTGGTCGAGGTGAAGGCGCGCTTCGACGAGGCGAACAACATCGTCTGGGCGCGCAAGCTCGAGAAGGCCGGTGTGCACGTGGTGTACGGCCTGGTGGGCCTGAAGACGCACTGCAAGCTGGCGCTGGTGATCCGCGAGGAGGACGGCGGGCTGCGCCACTACTCGCATGTGGGAACGGGCAACTACAACCCGAAGACCAGTCGCATGTACGAGGACTTCGGACTGTTCACCACCGACCCGCAGATCGGCAAGGACCTCACCCGGCTGTTCAACGAGCTCAGCGGCTACGCGATCGAGAAGAAGTTCAAGCGCCTGCTGGTCGCACCGCTGCACCTGCGCAAAGGCCTGCTGCGGCACATCGGCAACGAGATCAAGAACGCCGAGGCCGGAAAGCCGGCGCACGTGAGAATCAAGGTCAACTCGATGGTCGACGAGCAGATCATCGACGCGCTCTACCGCGCCAGCATGGCCGGTGTGAAGGTGGAGGTGTGGGTGCGGGGCATCTGCAGCCTGCGCGTGGATCTTCCCGGTGTCAGCGACAACATCACCGTGCGCAGCATCCTGGGCCGCTACCTCGAGCATTCGCGCATCTTCTCCTTCGAGAACGATGGCAACCCGATCGTCTACATCGGCAGCGCCGACATGATGCACCGCAACCTCGACCGCCGCGTCGAGGCGCTGGTGCGGCTGTCGACGCCCGAGCACATCCAGGAGCTGCACGATCTGTTCGACCTGGCGATGGACCCGGGGACGAGCTCCTGGCATCTGGACACCGGCGGCATCTGGAAGCGGGCGGTCGGAACCGAGAACGAGCCGCTCGTGGATCTGCAGGATCGGACGATGTCCGCCGTGCAGGGCCGCCGCCGTCGCAAGCGCACGGTCCGGTGACCGACACCGCGGTCTTCGCGGCCGGCGCGGTGGTGTGGCGCCTGGTCGAGGGCAAGCTGCGCATCCTGCTCATCCACCGCACCAAGTACCGCGACGTGACGCTGCCCAAGGGCAAGGTCGACCCGGGCGAGATGCTGGCGCAGACGGCCGTGCGCGAGGTGCACGAGGAGACCGGGATCAAGGTCGCCCTCGGCGTGCCGGTGGGCGTGAGCAAATACTGGATGCGCCCCAAACGGCAGAAGGTCGTGCACTACTGGGCCGCGGAGGCCACGGACGACGCTATCCGCGCGTCGACCTTCGTCCCGAACGGCGAGATCGCCGCGATCGAATGGCTGAGCCTGAAGAAGGCGCGAGCCCGCCTGAGCTATCCGGTCGACGTGGAGATCCTCGACAGCTTCGCCGGCCTCGTCGACGACGGCGTGCTGCACACCTTCCCGCTCATCCTGCTGCGCCATGCCAAGGCGGTCTCGCGCGCGGACTGGGGCGGAGCGGATGCCACCCGCCCCCTCACCGAGAAGGGGCATCGCCAGGCGAAGGCGATCGTGGCTCCGCTGAGGGCATTCGGCGTGCGTCGCATCATCTCCAGCGATGCCGAACGGTGTCTGCAGACGATCGCGCCGCTGCAGAAGAAGATCAGTCACACGGCGCGGGTCACGAAGAAGATCAGTCAGGATTCCTGGGATGACGGCACCGCCGACATCCGAGCCGTCATGGGGCATCGCATCCGATCGCGCAAGGCCGCCGTGCTGTGCAGCCACAGGCCTGTGCTCCCGGCGATCCTGACGGAGATGGCGCTGGCCACCGGCACCGTGCACGGTTCGTATGTGGGCAGCGCGACTGCGCTGGAGACCGCGGGATTCTCGGTCGTTCACCTCTCGGCCACCAATCCCGGCTCCGGGATCATCTCGATCGAGACCCACGCACCGAAGATCTGAGCCCGCACCCGAGGGACACCGGTCGCACCCTGTTCACCTTCCGTTCACCCGAGAGGGTCAATCTCGTTAACCGAGGCTCCTACTGTCACTGTGTGCCCTGCACCGGGCCAGTACCCTTTCCTCGATCGAACGGACCACAGTGAAGATCTCCCGCATCGCTCGTATCAGCGCCATCGGCGCCGTCGCTGCACTCGCACTCGCCGGCTGCGCCGCGAACGAGCCCAGCACCCCCGCAGGCTCGGATGCCCCGACCACCTCCGCGCTCGAGGGCACGCTGAAGGCGACCGGCGCGTCGTCGCAGGGCTCCGCACAGGAGGCGTGGGTCGCCGCCTTCCAGACCGCCAACACCGGCGTGACCATCAACTACGAGCCGACCGGTTCCGGCACGGGCCGCGAGAACTTCATCGCCGGTGCCAGCGACTTCATCGGCTCGGACCGCGCGTTCAAGACCGACGAGTTCGCCGACGGCTTCAAGACCTGCACCACCGATTCCATCGTCGAAGTGCCGCTCTACATCTCGCCCGTCGCCATCGCCTTCAACCTCGAGGGCGTGGACACGCTGAACCTCGATGCGAGGTCGATCGCGGGCATCTTCGCTGGCACCATCACGAAGTGGAACGACCAGGCCATCGCCGAGCAGAACGACGGTGTCGAGCTGCCCGACCTGGCGATCTCGCCCGTGCACCGCTCGGACCCCTCCGGCACGCAGGAGACCTTCACCAAATACCTCAGCGCCACCGCGGGTGACGTCTGGACGTACGAGCCCGCCGACGTGTGGCCGATCAAGAGCGGCGAGGCCGCTCAGGGCACCTCCGGCGTCGTCCAGGCGATCAAGGCCGGCAACGGCGCGATCGGCTTCGCGGACGCCTCGCAGGTCAGCGGCCTGGGCCAGGTGCACGTCGGCGTCGACGGCGAGTACGTCCCGTACTCCGCCGAGGCGGCTGCCGCCCTCGTGGAGAACTCCCCGCTGGAGGAGGGCCGCAGCGCAGGCGACCTGGTCTTCGACGTCGACCCGGCGGAGGCCAAGGCCGGTTCGTACCCGATCGCCCTGGTCAGCTACCTGATCGCGTGCGAGGAGTACGCGGACGCGAACACCGCGACGCTGGTGAAGTCGTACTTCGAGTACATGGCCGGAGAGGACGGCCAGAATGCAGCCGCCGACAATGCGGGCAGCGCACCGATCTCGGCCGGGCTCCGCGAGAAGGTCCTCACCGCCATCGACACGATCAAGGTCGGTTGACATCACCGCCATCTGACTCCGATGCCCTCGCGTCCGATCCGACGTGAGGGCATCGGAGGGTCTGCCCCCTCCACCCGAATCCACCGAAAACGGAGATCATGAGCACGATGACCACCTCCGCGCCGCCCGAAGTCCCCGCGCCGCCGGCATCCCATCCTGCCCCGATCAAGGCCAAGCAGCGGCTCGGCGATCGGATCTTCTCAGGCACCGCGCTGGGCGCGGGCATCGTGATCCTCGTCGTGCTCGCGGCGGTCGCCACATTCCTCGTCGTGCAGAGCCTGCCGGCGTTCTCTCCGGACACCACCCAGAACCACATCCTCAAGGGCCGCTCCTTCTGGGAGTACGTCGGACCACTCGCGTTCGGCACCGTGTGGGCGTCGCTGATCGCCCTGCTCATCGCCACCCCGATCTCCATCGGCATCGCGCTCTTCATCTCGCACTACGCCCCGCGCCGGCTCGCCGGAGTGCTGGGTTACATCATCGATCTGCTCGCCGCCGTCCCGTCGGTCGTCTTCGGACTGTGGGGCGGCCTCGTGCTGGCGCCGCTGCTGCAGCCCATCTACGCCTGGCTGAACGCCAACGCCGGCTGGATCCCCTTCTTCGGCGGGCAGGTCTCCTCGACAGGCAAGACCATCATGACCGCGTCACTGGTGCTCGCGGTGATGGTCATCCCGATCATGACCGCCATCTGCCGCGAGATCTTCCTGCAGACCCCGAAGCTGCATGAGGAGGCCGCACTCGCCCTCGGCGCCACACGCTGGGAGATGGTGCGCATGGCCGTGCTGCCCTTCGCGCGCGGCGGGATGATCTCGGCCGTCATGCTGGCGCTGGGCCGCGCACTGGGCGAGACCATGGCCGTGACCATGGTGCTCTCCCCCGCCGCCGTCTACAGCTTCCTGGTGCTCACCGCCACCAACCCGACACCCATTCCGGCCAACATCGCCCTGGCTTTCCCCGAGGCGCACGACACCGGCGTGAACACGCTCATCGCCACCGGACTGATCCTGTTCATCGTGACCTTCGCGGTCAACGCCGTGGCGCGCTGGATCGTCGCCCGCCGCGCCGAGTTCTCTGGAGCGAACTGAGATGACCTCTATCACCCTCGCCTCCGGCAGCACCGCGCTCACGTCGGGCCGACTCGCATCATGGGCACCGTGGGCACTGCTGGGCGCGTCCTTCGCCAGCTCGTTCGCCGTCTTCGGCGTGCTCTCCGCGGGCGGTGACCTGGCCGACTTCAACATCGCCGGGGCCGTGTTCGCCGGGGTCGTGCTGTACATGGTGCTCATCACCGTGATCTCATCGATCGCTGAGAGCCGCCGCAAGGCCGTCGACCGGCTGATGACCGCCCTCGTGGCATCCGCATTCACCCTCGCGCTGCTTCCGCTCATCTCACTGCTGTGGACGGTCGTCGCCAACGGCATCGGGCGCTTCGACGCGGAGTTCTTCAGCTACTCGATGCGCAACGTCGTGGGCGAGGGAGGCGGGATCGTTCACGCGATCTGGGGCACCGTGCTGGTGACGCTGATGGCCACCCTGATCGCCGTGCCGGTGGGCCTCATGACCTCGATCTATCTCGTCGAGTACGGCCGTGGCCGGATCGCGAAGGGCATCACCTTCCTCGTCGACGTGATGACCGGCATCCCCTCGATCGTGGCGGGTCTGTTCATCTACTCGGTGTTCGCCCTGTTCATCCGACCGGGAATCTCGATGGGCTTCATGGGCGCCCTGGCACTGGCTGTGCTGATGGTGCCGGTGGTCGTGCGAGGCAGCGAGGAGCTGCTGCGGATCGTGCCCAACGAGCTGCGGGAGGCCGCGTACGCCCTCGGCGTGCCGAAGTGGCTGACCATCCTCAAGGTAGTGCTGCCCACATCCATCGCCGGTATCACGACGTCGGTGATGCTCGCCATCGCACGCGTCATCGGCGAGACGGCTCCGCTGCTGCTGACCGCCGGGTTCACTGCCAGCCTGAACACCAACCTGTTCGGGGGCCAGATGATGACCCTGCCGGTGTTCGCCTACAACTCGTACATGAACCAGGGCACCGCGGCCGATGCCTCGGTGGCACGCGCGTGGGCGGCGGCCCTCACCCTGATCCTCATCGTCATGGTGCTGAACCTCGTCGCCCGCCTGATCGCCAAGTGGTTCGCCCCGAAGACCGCCGGCCGCTGAGCCGCATCCGACCCGAAGGAATCCCATGTCCAAGAGCATCGAAGTCAACGATCTGAACGTCTACTACGGCGACTTCCTCGCCGTGGAGGGCGTGTCCCTCGAGATCCAGCCGCGCAGCGTCACCGCCTTCATCGGTCCGTCCGGCTGCGGCAAGTCCACCTTCCTGCGCACGCTGAATCGCATGCACGAGGTCATCCCCGGCGCACGCGTGGAGGGCGAGGTGCTGCTGGACGGCAACGACCTGTACGCCCCCGGGGTCGACCCTGTGCTGGTGCGCCGTCAGGTGGGTATGGTCTTCCAGCGTCCCAACCCGTTCCCGACCATGTCGATCAAAGAGAACGTGCTGGCGGGGGTCAAGCTGAACAACAAGCGCATGTCCCGCTCCGATGAGGATGCCCTGGTGGAGCAGTCACTGACCGGCGCCAACCTGTGGAACGAGGTCAAGGACCGCCTGGACAAGCCCGGCTCGGGTCTCTCCGGCGGTCAGCAGCAGCGTCTGTGCATCGCCCGCGCGATCGCCGTCTCCCCCGAGGTGATCCTCATGGACGAGCCGTGCTCGGCCCTGGACCCGATCTCGACGTACGCGATCGAGGAGCTGATCGGCGAGCTGAAGAACGAGTACACGGTGGTGATCGTCACGCACAACATGCAGCAGGCCAGCCGCGTCTCCGACCGCACCGCGTTCTTCAACATCGCGGGCACCGGCAAGCCAGGCAAGCTCATCGAGTACGACGACACCGCGACGATGTTCACCACCCCGTCCGTGCAGGCCACCGAGGACTACGTCTCCGGCCGCTTCGGGTGATCTAGGCATCCGCTCCCCGCTCCGGTACTCGGCTCCCGGTACTCGGCTCCCGGCACTCGGCTCCCGGCTCAGATGTCGGCGCAAACGACGGATGTCGGCGGAATTCGGCCCATTCAGCCGACATCCGTATTCTGAGCCGACATCCGTCGGCGCGCGATCGTCGCGCGTCAGCGCGGTGAGAGCAGGTACGCGTTCAGTTCGGCGGTGAGGGCGGCGTCGGAGGCCAGCGGCGCGCCGTCCACGGCGGTGATCGCCACGGCCAGGCGGATGCTGGAGACCAGCCATGCGGCATCCGCCGTCGCCAGTTCGGATGCCGTGAGCGTGGCGTACCGCGTGCGGAACCCCCGCGATTCCAGGTGCTCGTAGACGCTCAGCTGGGTCGTGCCATGCAGGATGCCGCCCGAGGGCGCCGGCGTGACGAACTCGTCGCCGATGCGCAGGATCAGCGAGGCCGTGGGCGCCTCGAGCACGTGGCCGTCGCGCGTGACGAAGACCGCGTCGT
>JBARWR010000041.1:0-3600 GCA_049646915.1 Microbacterium sp. | reverse complement strand
CGTCGGCGGTGCGCGCAGCGGCAAGAGCACCCTCGCGCGCAGCGTGCTGACCGGCATCGCCCTGACCCACACGCCGCTGGAAGTGCAGTTCTACGTGATGGACTTCGGCGGCGGCACGTTCGCGCCGTTCTCGAAGATGGCGCACGTGGCCGGGGTGGCGGGTCGGAACCAGCCGGACGTGCTCCGGCGGATGTTCCAGGAGGTCGTCGGCATCGTGAACGCGCGCGAGCGGTACTTCACCGCGAACGCGATCGACTCCATCGAGACCTACCGTCGCATGCGGGCGCAGGGCCGCGCGGATGACGGTTACGGCGACGTGTTCCTCATCATCGACGGCTGGCCGACGATCCGGGCGGAGTTCGACGAGATGGAGTTCGAGATCCAGGCGCTGGCCGGGCGGGCTCTCACCTACGGCGTGCACCTCGTGGCGACGAGCACGCGCTGGATGGACTTCCGAACCGCCATCCGCGACACGTTCGGCTCCAAGCTCGAGCTGCGCCTCGGCGACACCAGCGACTCCGAGATCGACCGCAAGGTGGCGGCCAACGTGCCGTCGGGGCGTCCGGGTCGAGGCCTGGCGCCGTCCAAGCACCACATGCTCACGGCGCTGCCGCGCATCGACGGGTCCGGAGACCCCGGCATGCTCAGTGAGGGCGTCGAGGACATGATCGCGCGCGTCAACGCGGGCTGGACGGGTCCGCGCGGCCCCAAGCTGCGCCTGCTGCCCGAGATGCTCGAGCTGCCGGAGCTGCAGCGGCTCGCGGCCGGCACACCAGCCGAGAAGCAGGTTCTGCTCGGCGTGGACGAGGCGGAGCTCGCTCCCACCTCCTTCGACGCGGCGCGCAACCCGCACGTGTACCTGTTCGGCGACAGCCAGTCGGGCAAGTCGAGCTTCCTGCGGGGATTCGCGCGGGAGGTCATGCGCACGAAGAGCGCGAAGGACGCGCAGTTCTTCGTGGTCGACTATCGTCGCGCGCTGCTCTCGGAGATCCCCGAGGAATACCTCGCGGGGTACTACACGACCGCTCAGCAGGCGTCCGAGGAGCTCGGCGGTCTGGCCGAGTATCTGCGCGGCAGACTGCCCGGCCCCGACGTGACACCGCAGCAGCTGCGGGATCGATCGTGGTGGTCGGGCGCCGAGGTGTTCGTGCTCGTCGACGACTACGACCTGGTGAACACTCAATCGGGCAACCCGATCGCCGTCCTGCAGCCCCTGCTCGCGCAGGCCACGGATGTCGGGCTGCACCTGACGCTGACACGCCGTTCCGGTGGTGCCTCGCGCTCCACCTTCGAGCCGGTGATGCAGACCCTGCGAGACCTCGCCGCGCCCGGGATCCTGCTCTCGGGCAGCCCGGACGAAGGCGCCCTGATCGGCAACATCAAGGCGTCGTTCGCGGTGCCGGGACGTGCCAAGGTGATCACTCGCGAGCGGGGCCTGCAGGTCATGCAGCTGGCCTACGCATCGCCGTCCCAGCTGTGATTCCGCATGGGGAGGGCTCCGTGGGCAGAGCTACCCATAGGCGTCATCGGATCGGGACCGTAAGGTGATATCTGTCGCCGGGCATCGGCGTCACGGCCCACAGGGCTGAAGCATTCGGGGCGGAGAAGCCCTCAGGACCAGGAGGTGACCGTGGGCGGAGAGATTTCTGCAGCGGATGGAGCCCTGCAGCGTGGCGCCAGCATCGTCAATCAGTCGAAGACCGAGATCATCACGGAGCTGAAGTCGATCTCGAACCAGCTGTCCGGCATCGGTGCAGCATGGACCGGATCGGGTGCGACTGCCTTCCAGCAGACGTTCCAGGCGTGGGCCGAGAAGTCGACTCGCATCACGAATGCGCTCGACGAGTTCGAGCAGAACCTGCGTGACTCGCAGACGACCTACAGCCAGACCGACGACACGTCGGCTCAGGCTCAGAACAAGTTCATGGGCCGTCTCGGCTGAGACTGGAGGGATACAGATCATGGGTGGCAACGGCTACAAGATGAATTTCGGCACCGTCGACGCGGCGGGTACCGACCTCGTTCGCGGTGCGGGCAACATCGAATCCAAGCTCAGCGACATGGAGACGGCCCTCAAGCCGCTCCAGGCCGACTGGACCGGTTCGGCTTCCGAGGCGTACGTCCAGGCGAAGGCCAAGTGGAACCAGGCGCTGACCGAGATGAAGGTGCTCCTGAACGACATCGGTCGTCAGGTCTCGCAGGACTCGCAGGACGGTCAGGCGAACGAGAACAAGAACAAGAACCGCTGGTGACGTTTCGTCACTGACGCCGGAGGGCGTTCAGAGCCGGCTGTCATCCCTCACGGGGTGGCAGCCGGCTCTTCGTCGTACGGCCGCGTGATTCCCCGTCGGATGCCGTGCGCGGCGTTCGCGATCAGCGACCGGTGTCTGCCAGGTGCCGCGCATGGTGACTGAGCACCTTCACCATGATCCCTCGGCGGCGCAGCTCGGCCACCGTGCGGGTCTCCTCGTCCAGATCGCTCCCGAGCGCATGCACGTTCGCGACGACGAGCACATCACCGCGCTGCAGGGTGTCGAGCAGGCGGGACAGGCGGTCGCCCCAGCTCTCCAGGATCTCGGGCGCGGGGTGCCGGAAGCCCTCGATCGGCACCCCGAAGCGCGTCAGGTCCTCGCGCTGCTGGGTGACCGACGGCATCCCGTCGCGGGACACGACCAGTCCCACCAGGCGGGTGTCCTCCGGGCGGGCCGACCACCAGTCGTGATCGTCGTTCGCCAGGCACTTCGGGCAGGAGGCTGCGGCGTGCGGCAGGTGCAGCGGGCTGGTGAGAGGCTCACCCAGCTCGGCATCCGTCGGATTCTTCGCGTCGCTCATCGTCCTACCTCCGGCATCCATTCTGCCTGACTCCGCCGACAACCGCCGGGCTGATCAGAGCATGTCGAGCGCCCGCACGGCATTGCGCTCCTCGATCAGCTCGGCGACGGACGAATCCACGCGCGCCCGTGCCCAGCCGTCCAGTTCCAGGCCCTCGACGATCTGCCACTCGCCGCCGACCGACTGCACGGGGAACGAGGAGATCAGTCCCTCGGGCACGCCGTACTCGCCGTGCGAGACGACGCCGGCACTCGTCCAGTCGTCGGTGCCGAGCACCCAGTCGCGCACATGGTCGATCGCCGCGCTCGCCGCCGACGCCACTGACGACGATCCGCGTATGTCGATGATCTCCGCACCGCGCCCTGCCACCCGGGGGATGAACTCCGTCTCCTGCCACGCGCGCACATCTCCCACGCGGGCGGCGAGGGCGTCGGCGATCGGCTGGCCGTCGATCATCGCGTGCGTGATGTCGGGGAACTGGGTGGCGGAGTGGTTGCCCCAGATCGGCACCCGGGTGATGCTCGCCACCGGGGCATCGAGGGCCAGGGCGAGCTGCGCGCGGGCGCGATTCTCGTCCAGGCGGGTCAGGGCGGTGAAGCGATCGGAGGGAAGGCCGTCGGCCGCGGATGCCGCGATCAGCGCGTTCGTATTGGCCGGGTTGCCGACGACGGTGACCCGGATGTCGGATGCCGCGTGCGCGGCGATCGCCGCACCCTGCGGGCCGAAGATC
This sequence comes from Microbacterium sp., assembly GCA_049646915.1. Lineage (GTDB taxonomy): Bacteria > Actinomycetota > Actinomycetes > Actinomycetales > Microbacteriaceae > Microbacterium. Next base: position 38 of record JBARWR010000041.1, on the reverse strand, counting down.
CCGGCGTTCGCTGCGAGCAGGTCGCCGCGCTCCATGCC
>JBARWR010000040.1:0-3079 GCA_049646915.1 Microbacterium sp. | reverse complement strand
CGGCCGCGCTCGGTGGCCTGATCACCGGTGGTTTCGCGTTCACGCTCGCCACCGCGCGTGTGGCGACGGTGCTGCTGCTGGCGATGCTGGTCGTCAACGGAACCTCGGGGGTGGCGAAGGGACTGATCAGTCGCCGACGCGGCGGTCGGCCGCGGCTGGTCGTGCGGCGGATTCACATTGTGCTGCTCGTGGTCATCGCGCTGTTCACGCAGTGGATCGGCATCGGCGCGGTGGTGCTCTTCGGCCTACTGATGGTGGTGCCCGACCCCTCCGAAGCGGCGGACCCGTCCGAGCCGGCCACGGATGATCGTCGTCTTGGCGCGGTCGCCGTGGCAATCGGGGCGGGATGGGCGCTCGTGCTGGGTGTGGCCGCAGCCGTCGGTACGGCGTTCATTGCGGGGCACCCGTTCACGGATCTCATCATTTGGGAGCAGATCGATGCGAACCGCGCCCCGCAGCTGCAGACGGCCATGGATCTGGCCACCATCCTCGTGCTGGAGCTCTGCATGACTGTGCTCGTGATCACGCTTGGCTCGCTTCCTGTGCTGCTGCTGCCGCTGCGAAGCTTCGAGGGACGTCTGCTCTGGGACTGGAGCCCGATCGTCTGGGCGATCAGTTACGTCGTGGTGGTCGCCGCCGCCGGCATCCTGCTCCTGCCGCTGGTCCAGGCCCGCAGTGTGTGGCTCTGGGGTATCCCGTTCGCGCTCTACGCCGTGACGGTGCTGGCCGTCGGGCTGCTCCGTCGTTCGCCCTCGGCTCCAGAGGAGCCGTCAGTCCAGCCCACGTAGAATCTCTGAGTGCCCACACCCAAGATCGTGCTGTTCTACGCGTTCGCGCCGCTGCCGGATCCCGACGCGATCCGGCTGTGGCAGCGCGACCTGGGCGAGGCGCTGAAGCTGCGCGGTCGCATCCTCATCTCCGAGCACGGCGTCAACGGCACGCTCGGCGGTGACCTTCCCGCCGTCAAGAAGTGGCTGCGGCGGTTCCGTGAGTATCCGGCGTTCACGGATGCCGACGTCAAGTGGAGCGAGGGCACCGGCATCGACGATGACGGGTATAGCCGCGATTTCCCGAAGCTCAGCGTCAAGGTGCGCGACGAGATCGTCTCGTTCGGGGCGCCAGGAGAGCTGGTCGTCGACGAGCACGGCGTCGTCGGCGGGGGAGCGCGGCTGAGCCCCGAGCAGCTGCATGAGCTGATGGCGCAGCGCGGCGACGATGTCGTCTTCTTCGACGGGCGCAACGCACTCGAGGCCGGTATCGGCCGCTTCCGAAACGCGATCGTGCCCGACACCGAGACGACGCGCGACTTCGTCCGCCTGCTGGACGACGGCGCCTATGACGATCTCAAGGGCAAGCCGGTCGTCACCTACTGCACGGGCGGCATCCGCTGCGAGGTGCTCTCCAGCCTGATGGTCTCCCGCGGGTTCGGCGAGGTCTACCAGCTCGACGGCGGCATCGTCCGATATGGCGAGCAGTACGGTGACGACGGACTGTGGGAGGGCTCGCTGTACGTGTTCGACAAGCGCGGTTCGGTCGACTTCTCCGACCACACTGCCGTCATCGGCGAATGCGCCGGATGCGGAGCAGCCACCAACCGCACCGCGAACTGCTCCGACCTCTCGTGCAGCCGCCAGTTCGTCGTGTGCGCCGACTGCGACGCGGTGCCCTGCGCCGAGCACGCCTGAATCAAGACCATCTGTGGGGCGCATATGCACGCTTCACACCGGTTGATGCAGGCCTTTGCGCCCCACAGACGGTCCTTCAGCGGCGGCGGGAGAACAGGGATGCCGGCAGCAGCCGCGCGAGCAGGCGCTGGCGTGAATCCACACTGGCCGCGAGCTGCCCGGTCACGACCCGCAGCGGCGTCGCCAGATCCCCGGCATCCGGAGCCGAAGGCGCATAGCTCGCCCCCTCGATCGCGGCCACCAGGGGCGCCAGTGCTTCGGGATCCGCACCACGCGTCGATGACAGTACCCCTGCGCGCATGCGCGCGGTCTGAGCCTCGGGCGCCGCAAGGCCCAGATCGACGAGGGTGTCGGACAGCTCCCGCCACGCGGCCATCGCGTCGCCCGAGCGCGCCCGTCCGATCCGCACTGCTCTCTGCAGCTCGCGCACCAGTGCAGGCAGCAGCAGGAGCATCAGCGCGCCCAACACGGTCAGCACGACGGGCGTGGGATTCAGGGTCCGCAGCGGACCCACGCCACCGGCGCCCGCGTCCTCGTCGGTGGCGGTGCTGGTCGGCGACGCCGAGGGTCCGGTGGTGGGGGTGATCGTCGGGGTCGGCGCGTCGGGGCCGTCGCCGCTGCCGCCGCTCGACGACGCGGCGATGAAGTCGGTCGGAACACCGAGAGTCGCAGTCGGCTCGAACGGCACCCAGCCGATTCCCTCGAAGTGCACCTCGGGCCACGAGTGCAGCTGGTCGCTGCTGACGGAGTAGACGATGCTGTCGTCGCGCCGCTGATCCGTTCCCGTACCGGGAAGGTAGCCGACGACGATCCGCACGGGCATCCCGAGGGTGTCGGCCATCAGCGCGAAGGCACCCGCGAAGTGGATGCAGTAGCCGGTGCGCTTCTCGAGGAAGGTCGCCACCGCATCCGCTCCCGTTCCGTCGAAACCCTCCTCGACAGGGGTGTCGAGCGAGTAGGTGAAGTCGCTGCGGAACCAGTCCTGCAGGGCGATCAGCCGGTCGTAGTCGGTGTCGGCATCCGCGGTGACCTCGCGGGCCAGTTCGCCGATGATCGGCGGCAGGTCGGCCGGCAGCTCGGCGATGGGCGCTCCGGATGCCGACGACGCGCGGATCTGCTCGCGGGTCGGCTCTGCGGTGGCCGCCTGCACCGTGTAGTCCGCGCCGGCGGCATCCGCCGTGCGGCTGACCACGGTGCGGTTCTCGGGCATCGCCGACCAGGCTCCTTCCACGCCGCTCAGCCGTTCGGGTGCGTACGGGAGGGGCAGGCGGTCGCTGGAGACTCCCAGCACCTTGATCGAGACCTCGGTCTCGACGGTCTTGATCGTCTCGTCCCAGTCGCGCTCGCCGAAGCCGTCCCGCAGCGCCACGCGGTCGCCGCGGTCGGGGCGCCAC
>JBARWR010000039.1:0-1897 GCA_049646915.1 Microbacterium sp. | reverse complement strand
CTTCGGCACCGCGCATCCGGAGTACGCCGGCGCCCACGCCGACGTGTTCCTGGCCCGCACCGTGCGGATGCTGGCGGACGCCGGCTTCGCGATCGGGAACGTCTCCGTGCAGTTCCAGGGCAACCGACCGCGGTTCAGCGCCCGGCGGCATGAGGCCGAGGCCGCGCTTTCGGCGGCCCTGGGCGGAGCATCCGTGTCGGTGTCCGCCACCACGACCGATGGCCTCGGTTTCACCGGCCGCGGCGAGGGCATCGCCGTGACCGCGATCGCACTCATCGTGCCGCCAGGAGCGGCCCGGTAGTCTTGTGCAGTGACGATCCGGCTCTATGACACCCGCGCGCAGGAGCTGCGCGACTTCGTTCCGCTCGATGCCTCGAACGTGACGATGTACGTGTGTGGAGCGACCGTGCAGTCCGGACCGCACATCGGGCACGTGCGCGCGGCGCTGAGCTTCGACATCCTGCGGCGCTGGCTGGCTCACCGCTTCGGTCGCGTGACCTTCGTGCGCAACGTCACGGACATCGACGACAAGACTCTCGACAATGCGACCGACGCGGAGCCCTGGTGGGCGCTCGCCTACCGCATCGAGCAGGAGTTCACCCAGGCGTACTCCGCGGTCGGCATCCTCCCGCCCACCTACGAGCCGCGCGCGACGGGATCCATCCCGCAGATGCAGGAGCTGATCGCGACCCTGATCGAGCGCGGGCATGCCTACCCGGCGCCGGACGGATCCGGTGATGTGTACTTCGACGTGCACTCCTGGCCCGCCTACGGTGCGCTCACGCATCAGTCCGTGGACGCCATGGAGGCGGCGGCCGACGCCGACGCCCGTGGCAAGCGCAACCCGCAGGACTTCGCCCTCTGGAAGGGCGCCAAGGTTGACGAACCGGCGGATGCCGTCTGGGCGTCGCCCTGGGGTGCGGGGCGACCCGGCTGGCACATCGAATGCTCGGCCATGTCGAAGCGCTACCTGGGTGCGGAGTTCGACATCCACGGCGGCGGACTCGACCTGCGCTTCCCGCATCACGAGAACGAGCTCGCGCAGTCGACCGCCGCGGGCGACGGATTCGCCCGCTATTGGGTGCACAACGGCCTGGTGACGGTGAACGGCCAGAAGATGTCCAAGTCGCTGGGCAACTTCACCCTTGCGGCGGACTTCCTCGCCGGCGTCGACCCGCTCGTGGCGCGCTACGCGCTGCTCGCCGCGCACTACCGGTCGAGCCTGGATGTGACCGAGTCCACCCTGCAGGAGGCGGAGTCGGCGCTGGGACGCATCCGTTCGTTCGTGGAGCGCGCCGAGCGCGCAGCCGAGCGGAACAGGCTGCGTCGCGGCGGACGCGACGTGCTGACCGAGGCGGAGGCTGCTGCGCTGCTCGGCGAGTGGGCAGTGGAGTACATTCCCCTGATCCCCGAGGAGTTCGCGGCAGCCATGGACGACGACCTCGGCGTTCCGCAGGCGCTCGCGGTGGTGCACGATCGGGTGCGGCACGGCAATCAGGCTCTCGACGACGGCGACGATCCGGCCGCCGAGCGCGCACTGTTCGAGGTGCGCGCGATGATCGGAGTGCTGGGGCTGGACGAGGCATCGGGAGCCTCCGGCGACGCGGATGCCACGGCATCCGCTCTGGATGCTCTCGTGCGCACGATGATCGACCAGCGCGCGCAGGCGCGCGCTGACACGGACTGGGCCGCAGCCGATCGCATCCGCGATGCGATCGCTGCGGCAGGGATCACTCTGGAGGACTCTCCGGACGGAACACATTGGAGTACTGATGGTTAAGCCTGGCCGCCCCGGAGCGGGCAACAGCAAGAAGAAGGGTGCCACCAAGGGCACCGGCGGTCTCGGCCGCAAGTCCCTCGAGGGCAGGGGGCCGACGCCGAAGGCCGAGGACCGCAG
>JBARWR010000038.1:0-2284 GCA_049646915.1 Microbacterium sp. | reverse complement strand
GAACACCAGCACGTCGCCCGGCGCCTCGCGGTCGAGCTCCCGCAGGGCCGCGACGATCGCGGTGACCTCGTCCTCCGAGTCCTTCGCGGCCGCCTTGCCGGCATCGTCGCCAGCGGACTCGTCCACGACCGGCCGGAAGCGGATCTCCACCGGGTAGGTGCGCCCGGAGACCTCGATGATCGGCGCGGGCTCGCCGTCCGCCGACGCGAAGTGCTCCGCGAAGCTCTGCGGGTCGATGGTCGCGGACGTGATGATCAGTTTCAGGTCCGGGCGCTCCGGCAGGATGCGGTGCAGGTACCCGAGCAGGAAGTCCACGTTGAGCGAGCGCTCGTGCGCCTCGTCGATGATGATCGTGTCGTAACGGCGCAGCAGCCGGTCGCGGTGGATCTCATTGAGCAGGATGCCGTCGGTCATCAGCGCGATGCGGGTGGCATCCGACACCTGATCCGTGAAGCGCACCTTGTACCCGACCAGGTCGCCCAGCTCGACGTGCAGCTCCTCGGCGACGCGCTCGGCGATCGTGCGGGCGGCCAGGCGCCGCGGCTGCGTGTGTGCGATGCGCTCGCGGCCCAGCTCCAGGCAGATCTTCGGCAGCTGGGTGGTCTTGCCCGAGCCGGTCGCGCCCGCGACGATCACGACCTGGTTGTCGCGGATGGCCGCAGCGATCTCCTCGCGCGCGGCGCTGACGGGCAGCTCCGGAGGGAAGGAGATGACGGGGGAGGACATAGCCCTCCATCGTACGACGCCCGTCGGCATCCGATTCTCCTGAGACTCCCTGATCCGCGATCGCTCTACGCTGGAGGGATGACGACCCCCACTCTCGAATTCAACGACGGCAACAGCATCCCCCAGCTCGGCTACGGCGTCTTCCTGGTGCCGGCCGACGAGGCCGAGCGCGCGGTCAGCCAGGCACTCGAGGCCGGCTACCGCCACATCGACACCGCGGCGATCTACGGAAACGAAGAGGGGGTAGGCGCCGCGATCGCGAAGAGCGGCATCGACCGCGCCGAGCTGTTCATCACCACCAAGCTGTGGAACGACCGTCACCACGATGACGAGCCCGACCGGGCGATCGCCGAGAGCCTCGACAAGCTTGGCCTGGAGCAGGTCGACCTGTACCTGGTGCACTGGCCGACGCCCGCGAAGGACGACTATGTGCACGCGTGGGAGAAGATGATCGGCATCCGCGAGCGCGGCCTCGCCCGCTCGATCGGCGTGTCGAACCACCTCGTGCCGCACCTGGAGCGACTGGCCTCCGAGACCGGTGTGGTGCCGGCCGTGAACCAGATCGAGCTGCACCCGGCCTACCAGCAGCGCGACATCACCGACTGGGCCGCCGCGCACGGTGTGCTCATCGAAGCCTGGGGTCCGCTCGGCCAGGGCAAGTACGACCTGTTCGGCACGGATGCCGTCGCCTCTGCGGCGGTCGCCACCGGCCGCACCCCGGCGCAGGTCGTGCTGCGCTGGCACCTGCAGAAGGGCTTCATCGTCTTCCCGAAGTCGGTGCACGCCGAGCGCATGCGCGAGAACCTCGACGTGTTCGGATTCCAGCTCGACGACGCGCAGATGGCCGCCATCGACGCCCTGGACCCGCAGGACGGCTCCGGGCGCGTGGGCACGCACCCGAACGATCTGAACTGACGAATACCGGCGGCACGAAAAGTGTCGCCGGATTCCGCCGCATGACGCCCCGTTTCACTTCTCGTGACGCGGGGCGTCGTGCTCAGTAGCGTCGAAGACATGCCTGCTCCCTACCGTGTCGTCGCCGTTTCCGGATCCCTGCACGAGCCCAGCAAGACCACGGCTCTGCTGCGCGCCATCGCGGCGGCCGTCGCGGAGCGGATCGACGTCGACTTGCATGTGATCGAGCTCACCGAGATCGGACCGGGCCTGGCGGGGGCGCTGCGCCGCGACGATCTGCCGCCGGCCGTCGAAGAGCAGTTGCGCCTGATCGAGGAGGCCGACCTGCTGATCGTCGGCAGCCCGGTGTACCGGGCCTCGTTCACCGGGCTCTTCAAGCACCTGTTCGACTTCATCGGCCAGTACGCCCTGGTCGGCAAGCCCGTGCTGCTGGCGGCCACCGGGGGAGGGGAGCGGCACGCGCTGATCATCGAGCATCAGCTGCGCCCGCTGTTCGCCTTCTTCCAGGCGCTCACCCTGCCGATCGGCGTCTACGCCAGCAACACCGACTTCGCCGGCTACGAGGTCGCCGCCCCCGCGCTGCAGTCGCGGATCAACCTCGCCGCCGAGCGCGCGCTGCCGCTGGTCGGCTACGCCCCGGTGG
>JBARWR010000037.1:0-2112 GCA_049646915.1 Microbacterium sp. | reverse complement strand
GCTCCGACCCGACGCGCAGCAGGGCGCTGTCCAGCATCCGGAAGGCACCGGCGAGGACCCGGGTGCGACCGAACCCGTCCAGACGCAGGTCGCGCGTCACCCCGCCGCGGACGGCGGGCATGACCGCCGCGAGCTGCAGCATCCGCTCGAACTTCTCGTTCGCCATCCGCTCGTGCCAGGCCGGATGGTAGATGTACTGCCGACGGCCCGCGGCATCCGTCCCGGTCGCCAGGATGTGCCCGTTCTCGTGCGGACTGATCCAGACGTCGGTCCACGCGGGCGGGATGGCGAGGGAGCGCAGTGCGTCGACGGTGGCCAGATCCTCGATGCGCACGCCGTCGGGATCCCGGTATCCGAACCCGCGCCCTCTGTGCACGCGTGTGATCCCGGGTGAGTGCGGATCGCTGCGCCGGAGACGGGTCATGCTCTCGTGGGTACCGCGCGGAGCGCGCGAGACGCAACCCCCTCCCGACAGCCGAGCGCGGAGGGATATCCTGCCGGTTCCGTGGCGGGAGCGCGGCGGATGCACGGGACGGAGGGTGCGCAATGGCACGCGGAGATGTCGAGACGATCTCGAAGGACGGGCAGTGGGTGAACCGCGTCGAGGGCGAGGAGGAGCTCTCGCAGGGATACGCCTCGAAGGAGGAGGCCATCGAGGAGGGTCGGCGGCTGGCGGCGGCGACCCTGTCGCAGCACACCGTGCGCGACGAACCGGCCACGGGCGTCGTCACCGACGAACAGGAGCCGGGCGAGGACAGCACGCCGGCGGTCAGCCCGTCGGACGGGACGGATGACGACGAATCGGATGACGACGAAGCGGATGACGACGAAGCGGATGACGTGATCGAGGTCGAGGATCTGCCCTGACGGATTCGACCTTCCCTCCCGCCGAATCGATTCGATAGGATCGGTGCATGGCGCCGTGACCGATCACGGTGCCTTTCCTGTTCCCTGCCGTTCGGCGCCCCTCACCTCCTCACCACTTCATGGCAACCAACCTCATCACCGGACGCCCCTGGCGCGTCATCCTGGCCTTCTCCGTGCCTCTGCTCATCGGCAACGTCGTGCAGCAGCTGTACCAGTTCGTCGACGCCGTCGTCGTCGGGCGCCAGCTCGGAGTCGACTCGCTGGCGGCGGTCGGCGCGACCGGCAGCCTGATCTTCCTCGTCATCGGGTTCGCCTGGGGTCTCGCCAGCGGCTTCGCGATCCCCACCGCTCAGGCGTTCGGGGCATCCGATGCTCGCGGCGTGCGCCGGTCGGTCGCGACGGGAACCCTGCTGACCGCCGCCACCAGTCTGATCCTCACGATCCTGGGCCCCCTGATCGCGGCACCCTTCCTCGAGCTGCTTCAGACGCCGCCGGAGCTGATGTCCGAAGCCACCGTGTTCACGCAGGTGACCTTCATCGGCGGCAGCACCATCATGTTCTTCAACTACCTCGCGGCGATCATCCGCGCGATCGGCGACTCCACGACGCCGCTGGTGTTCCTCACCATCTCGTGCGCGCTGAACGTCGGACTCGTCATCCTCATGGTCGGCCCGCTGCAGTGGGGCGTCGCGGGCGCCGCATGGGCGACCGTCGTCGCGCAGGCGGTCTCGGTGCTGCTCTGCCTGCTGTACGTCTGGCGACGCGTTCCCGTGCTGCACGTGCACCGCGCCGACTGGAGGGTCTCGCGCGCCGACATGGCCGATCACCTGCGGCTGGGACTGCCGATGGGCTTCCAGGCGTCGATCATCGCGATCGGCACCCTCACGGTGCAGGTGGCGTTGAACACCCTGGGAGCCGACGCGGTCGCCGCCTACACGACGGGCTCCCGCGTCGACAGCCTCGCGGTCGCCCTGCTCTCCTCGCTCGGACTCGCGGTCTCGATGTACGCGGCGCAGAACCACGGCGGTCGCCGACCCGACCGCATCCGTCGCGGTGTGGTCGAGGCGACCTGGATGGCGGTCGTGGCCGGCGTGGTCCTCGGCGGTCTGCTGATCGCCTTCGGCGCCCCGATGGTGCGCCTGTTCATCGGCGAGGGCTCTGACATTGTCGTCGAACAGGCCCACCTGATGCTCATCGTCAACGGCTGCGGCTATTGGGCGCTCGGCATGCTGTTCGTGCTGCGCG
>JBARWR010000036.1:0-7462 GCA_049646915.1 Microbacterium sp. | reverse complement strand
GTTCGGCATCGCGAAGACGGCGGTGAAGCCGCCTGCGGCGGCCGCGCGGGTTCCGGTCAGCACTGTCTCGGATGCTTCGAAGCCGGGCTCGCGGAGGTGCGTGTGCAGGTCGACCAGACCGGGCAGTGCGACCAGGCCGGCAGCGTCGATCACGCGTGCGCCGGAACGGCTCAGGCCCGATCCGATCTCGGCGATGACGCCGTTCTCGATGACGATGTCGGCGCTCTCGCGGCCGAGCAGCTGGACTCCTGCGATGACGAGGGTCTGGCTCATTTCACTTCCCCTCGTTCGTCGTCCCGCTCTCCTGCGAGAAGCAGATACAGCACCGCCATGCGCACCGAGACGCCGTTCGTGACCTGCTCCAGCACGGTGGATCGTGGGGAGTCGGCGGCCTCGGAGGAGATCTCCAGGCCGCGGTTCATGGGGCCCGGGTGCATGACAATGCTACCCGTCGGCAGACCCGCCGCACGCACTGCGTCAAGCCCCCACAGGCGCGAATACTCCCGCTCAGTCGGAAAATACGCGGCGTGCATCCGTTCGGCCTGGATGCGCAGCATCATGACCGCATCCGGGCCGGCGATCAGGGCGGCATCCAAGTCGTACATGACGCGCGCCGGCCACTGCGAGACGTTCTGCGGGATCAGCGTCGGCGGGGTCACGAGCGTGACCTCTGCTCCCAGCGTCGACAGCAGCCAGACGTTGGAGCGGGCGACGCGCGAGTGCAGCACGTCGCCGACGATGACCACGTGCATGCCGCTGAGATCGCGGCCGCGGCTGTCGATGCCGAAGCGGCGCTTGCGGATCGTGAAGGCGTCCAGCAGCGCCTGTGTGGGGTGCTCGTGCGTGCCGTCTCCTGCGTTGACGACGCCGGCGGAGATCCAGCCGCTCGTGGCGAGGGTGCGTGGTGCGCCGGATGCCGAGTGGCGCACGACCACGGCATCCGCACCCATCGCCTGCAGGGTCTGCGCGGTGTCCTTCAGGCTCTCCCCCTTGGAGACGCTGGAGCCTTTGGCGGCGAAGTTGATGACATCGGCCGAGAGCCGCTTGGCCGCCGCCTCGAAGGAGATGCGGGTGCGGGTCGAATCCTCGAAGAAGAGGTTCACGACGGTCTTGCCGAGCAGCGTCGGCAGCTTCTTGACCTGACGGGACTGGGTGTCGGCCATGTCCTCGGCGACGTCGAGGACCTGCAGGGCGCTCTCGCGGTCGAGGGTGCGGGTGTCGAGCAGGTGTCTCATGATTCGATCGTCACCTCGTCGACGCCGTCGAGCTCCTTCAGACGCACGTTCACACGCTCGGAGCTGGCGGACGGGATGTTCTTGCCGACGAAGTCCGGGCGGATCGGGAGCTCGCGATGGCCGCGGTCGACGAGGATCGCCAGACGCACGACCGCCGGGCGGCCGATGGACTGGATCGCGTCGAGGGCGGCACGGATGCTGCGTCCTGAGAAGAGCACGTCGTCGACGAGGACGACCGTCTTGCCGTCGATCCCGCCGTCGGGGATCTCGGTGCGCTTGGGCGAGCGGGTGGGATGCCGGGACAGATCATCGCGGAACAGCGTGATGTCCAGCGAGCCCACCGGGATCTCGGTGTCGGCGATCCCGGAGATGACCGGTCCGAGCCGATCGGCGAGGGTGACCCCGCGCGTGGGGATCCCGAGGAGGACGATGCCCTCTGCTCCCCGGTTCGATTCGAGGATCTCGTGGGCGATGCGCGTCAGAGCGCGCGAGATATCGGCTTCCTGCAGCACGGTACGTGCAGACAATGGCCACTTCCCTTCTCCGCCTCACAGGACGGGTTTAAAGGTGGGTGATGCGTCCAGTCTAGCGACTCGTCGTCCGGTGGCGAAGACGGCGGCTGCACCCGGGACAGGAGAAACGGTGAGGACAGGACGATTCGCGAGGTTTCGTCCTGTCCTCGCCGTTTGTCCTGTGCCCGGTGAACGTGTGCGGAGTGATTCGCCGGGATGGCGGTGCCCGGCGGGCGCGGAATAGTGTGGCCGGATGTCGATCCCCCGCCGCATCACGTTCGTCCGTCACGGGATGCCCGCCGTCGACGGGGAGGCGTCGCCGGCTGCCTGGCCTCTTATCCCCGAGGCCGTCGTCGCCGCCGGTGCGCTGCGGTTGGACGCCGCCAGCGAGCGGACCGTCATCGTGTCGAGCCCGGAGAGGAAGGCCGTGCAGACGTGCGCGCTCGCCGTCGGCGCGTCGGAGTCCGCCGTGCTCACCGATGCGGGTCTGCGCGAGATCGACCGGATCGAGAGCGTCGACGCCGGGTTCCGAGACGCTCGCCGCGCCTGGATCGCGAGCAGGATCGATGAGCGACTCCGAGGATGGGAGATCCCGGACGCCGCCGCCCGACGGTTTCATGAGGCGCTGCTGAGACATCGCGGGGATCATCTGATCGTCGCGACCCACGGCATGGTGCTGACCTGCTGGCTGGTCGCACAGGGAATCGTCGCGTCCGGCGGTGACGCGATCGAGTTCTGGGAGTCGCTGCGCTTTCCGGATGTCCTGGCGCTGGGCCTTCCGCTGCTGCGTGTGCGCGCGGTGCTGACGGATGCCGAAGGGCGATTCGTGCTGATCAAGCGCACGCGCCCCGGTCGGGAGCCGTACTGGACGACGCCCGGTGGCGGCGTGTTGTTGGCCGACACGTCGCCGGAGAATGCCCTGCGCCGTGAGCTGCGCGAAGAACTGGGTGCCGAGGCGGAACTCGGCGAAGTCGTCTTCGAGCGTCAGCTCGACGGCATCCGCTCCGAGATCTTCTACGCCGCGACGCTGACGTCGATCGATCCCGCGCTCGCTGACGGCCCCGAATTCGGCGATCCCTCACGAGGTCGCTACGACGTCGAGTTCGTGAGACGTGACGAGTTGCGCACGCTCGACCTGCGCCCGGACGATCTGAAGCGGCTGCTGCTCAATCGGTAGCGGCCAGCCGTCCACCCGGGACAGGAGAACCGCTGACGACAGGACGATTCGCGAGATTTCGTCCTGTCGTCGTCGAATCTCCTGTACCCGATGAACGCGAGGGACGCGCTCAGGCGCCGACGCGCAGCGCCTCGTCGGTGAGCGGGCACTGGGAGACGCGGATCGGGTGGCCGGTGGTGGTGAGGCACTTGCCCGTCTTCAGATCCCACTTCCAGTCGTGCATGCCGCAGGTGAGCACGCCGTCCTCATCGATCTTGCCGGTGCGAGTCAGGTCTGCGCGCAGGTGCGGGCAGCGGCGCTGCACCACCCAGTCGCCGATCTCGGCGTCCTCGGTCTGGTCGGTCTGCTCCTGGTACCAGTTCTCGACGTACTCGATCCGGTCCACCGACAGGCACTTCAGGAAGGTGGTGAGGAACTCGTTGAACTTGCCGCTGCGGCCGACCGAGAACTGCATGGACAGGAAGATCGAGTTCGACCAGTCGATCTCGTGGTCGCGGATGTTGGTGGAGACGAGGTCGGCGGGGACTGTGTACCAGTAGATGCACTCCTCCCCTGCGTACTCGCGCACCTTGGCCTTGGGGAAGTCCACGACCATGTCCAGGTCACCGATGATGAAGCGCACGTTTCCGCCGACGCCGAGGCGGATGGTGCGGGACTTCTTGATCAGCGGCTCCCACCATTCCTTGATCGCTGCGAGCATCTCCGCGGGCGGCAGGACCTCGGCGCGGGTGGCCTCCTCATCGCGCAGCTCCTGCTGGCGCGAAGCGCGCTGCTCCTGCAGGTAGTCCCACTTCTCGTCGAAGATGTGCGCGATCTCGGCATCCGTGTACAGCGACTGCGAGACGTCCATCTCGCCGTGGTTCATCTCCACGACCGTGCCCGGCACGAACAGGCGCCCGTCGTACTGCGGCGCCTGCTCCTTGAGATGGGCGAGGAACTCCTTCTGATCCGTGAAGATCGAGTCGTCGTCCTGCCCGGTGCCGTTGTAGCGGAAGATGTCGTCACGCAGGAACATCGGCGGTCCGGCCATCGGGAACACGTGCGGGGCGTCGACCTTCTCGATGTAGTACATGGCCCGCTTGTTCTGCGCCTCGCGCTTGAGCTTGGCGAAGTTCTGCTTGGCGTCCTGCGGCAGATCGTAGACCATCGGCCACCAGATCGCACCGGACACCTGTGTGAAGTACGCCTCCGGCTTGCCGAAGGACAGCAGCGCGTCCAGGTCGAGAGGGTGGGAGTCGTTCTGATTCAGGATCGACGCGGTGCCGTCGTCCACGCTCAGCGAGGAGTCGCCGATCGGGCCGTCGCTGGGGGCGCGCAGCGGTGTGATCATCAGCTTCGTTCCGCCGCGCTCGAAGACCTGGCCGGCCGGCGCGTAGAAGATGTTCTCGTATCCGAGAGCGCGGATGTCGTTCTCGAGGTCGTCGGTGACGTACTCCGGCAGCAGCACCTCGATGTCTTTGCGGATGTACTTCTCCAGTGCCCGCGGGTCGAAGTGATCGCGATGGCGGTGCGAGATGTACAGGTAGTCGGCCTCTCGACCCAGTCGCTCCCAGTCCAGTCCGCGGTTGTCAGGGAACGGGAACCACGATCCGAAGAAGGATGGGCCCACCACGGGGTCGCAGATGATGTTCCCGCCGACCGTCTCGATGAACATCCCGGCGTGGCCGAGTCCCGTGATCCGCATATCTCTCCTCGCGCTGTGGACAGCCTCGATTCTACCGAGCGCACCCTGTGCGTCGGCGCGGGGCGCCGGGGAAATCGGATGCCGCCGCCGAGCGGCCTCAGGTCTCCAGCAGACCGCGGATGTCGTCTGCCGTGATCGCCTGCGAGAACAGGGCCTCGTCGTCCATCACCGCGGTGAACAGCCGCGCCTTGCGCTGCTGCAGGGCCAGCACCTTCTCCTCGATGGTGCCCGACGCGATCAGCCGGTAGACGAAGACCGGCCGGTCCTGGCCGATGCGGTGCGTGCGGTCGATGGCCTGTGCCTCAGCCGCGGGGTTCCACCACGGGTCGAGCAGGAACACGTAATCCGCCTCGGTGAGCGTCAGGCCGAAGCCACCGGCCTTGAGGCTGATCAGGAAGACCGGCTGCTCGCCGCCGCGGAAACTGTCGATGACGTCGCTGCGGCGACGTGTCGAGCCGTCCAGATGCACGTGATCGATGCCGGCTGCGGTGAGCCGGTCGGCCGCGAGGTCGAGGAAGCTGGTGAACTGGCTGAACACGAGCGCGCGGTGTCCCTCGGCGCGCAACTCCTGGACGTGCTCGAGCAGCACATCCAGTTTGCTCGACGCGACGCCGGCATCGGCCGGATCGATCAGACCCGGCGCGAGCGCCAGCATCCGCAGCATCGTGAGCGAGCGGAACACCGTGAAACGGTTGCGGTCCAGGTCGGCGAGCAGCCCGAGCAGCTTCTGTCGTTCGCGCTGCAGCACGGTGTCGTAGCGGGCCCGGTGCGCGGGAGACAGTTCGACGAAGACCTCCTGCACCTGCTTCTCGGGCAGGTCGGCGGCGACGAGTTCTTTGGTGCGGCGCAGCATGAGCGGTCGGATGCGGCGGCGCAGCCGGGCCAGGCGGCGCGCCCGGTACTCGCTGCCCTCCTCGTTCTCGGGCACCTTGCCCTTCTCGATCGGCTGCACGTACTCCTCGCGGAACCTCCGCGCCGAGGGGAACAGGCCGGGAGCGGTCAGCGAGAACAGCGCCCACAGATCGGTGAGGCTGTTCTCGAGCGGAGTTCCGGTGACGGCGATCTTGACCTGCGCCCGCAGCTCGGCGATGGCCTTGTGGGCCTTGGTTGCCGGGTTCTTCGCGAACTGCGCCTCGTCGAGGATCACCCCGGCCCAGTCGATCGCCGCGTACTCGTCGCCGTCGAGTCTGAGCAGCGTGTACGAGGTGACGATGACGTCGGCGTGCTGTGCGGCATCCGTCATCCGCTCGTCGCGCCGCACCGAGGTTCCCTCCACGATCTGCACGCGCAGGCCGGGCGCGAACCGGGCCGCCTCGCTGCGCCAGGTGCCGAGCACGGACGTGGGCGCGACCACGAGGAACGGGCGCCGCTCCCCGGATTCGTGCACGTGCGTGATCAGACTCAGCAGCTGCAGCGTCTTGCCGAGACCCATGTCGTCGGCGAGAATCCCGCCGAGACCGTGCTGCCAGAGGAAGGCGAGCCAGTCGAAACCCTGCTTCTGGTACGGACGCAGCTGTGCGGTCAGGCCGGCCGAAACCGGCGTAGCCGGGATGCTCTCCACGCTCCGCAGACCCTCGGCGAGGGCGCGCCAGGACACGGCCGCCTCGGACTGATCGGCGAGATCCTCGAAATCCTCCCACAGCGCCGTCTGGTGCCGGCTGATGCGCGGACCCGTCTCCCATTCGGTGAGGGTCGCTGCTTCGTCGATGAGGTCGCGCAACGACTGCAGTGCGGGGTGGGCGAGCGAGAAGTAGCTGCCGTCGACGAGCACCATCTTCGCGCGCCGCTTGCTGAGTTCGGTGAACAGCGGTTTGAAGGGGATGGAGATGCCGTCGATCTTGACGATCACGCCCAGATCGAACCAGTCGGGGTCGGTGGATTCGACCGTCGACACCGCGATCTCGGGGGCTCCGGACAGCTCACGGTACTTCTTGCGGCGCCCGGTGACCACGACGCGCACATCGCTCTCCTCGAACACCGGCAGCACCCTGGCCGACCACTCGGCGGTGGCGACGCCGGTGCGCACGCCCCGCGACTGGAACGCCTCATCCGTGGCCGACGCCCAGAGCCGCTCCAGCTCGCGCAGCGCCTGGCGCTCGGCATCCGCGTCTCGGAAGATCCCGTCGATGGGCCCCTGACCGGGATCGACCACCGGAACGGTCCCGTGACCGCTGTACTCCCATTCGAAGCGGTGCTCCATCCGATCCGCGGCGCCGAACGTCACCCGCAGCACCGGCTCCGGGCGTGCAGGGGCGGGCAGCTCCAATCCGGATGCCACGGTGACGGGCGCCTGCCGCGCGATGAGCGGGTACGCCTCGGTCAGGAACAGCTCGCGGTCCTCACCGGCGACTTCGATCGTCTCCGCGGCGAGGATGGCTGCACGCACCGGCGCCGTCAGCGGTGCCGCCGCCAGTGTCACCTCGATGGCCGCGCCGACGACCTCCCACCGGTAGATGCCGGTGGAGCCGATCGGGCGCACGGATGCCGCAGGCACGGGTGCATCGTCGATGCGCACGTCAGTGTCGACGAGGAGTCCCCCGTCATCGGTGCCGTCGATGCGCAGACCGGCGAATGCCGAGCGTGCCACGCGCACGGAGGTGTGCTTCTGCGTGGCGACCATCGGGATGCCGAGGTCGCTCAGGGCGGCCATGTGCTGCCAGAGCAGCGGGGATTCGACACGGTCGAGCGGTATCCAGTCGCCGGCGGTGCCGGAGAGCAGGGAGTCGCGGGCGATCGCGAGGAAGTCGGTGAACCACCGTGCCTGTGCGGCATCGAAGCGGATGCCGGGCCGGCGCACGCCGTCCCAGCTCGCGTCGCCCTGGATCCACTTGCCGGTCGACTCGCTGCGCATGAG
>JBARWR010000035.1:0-2348 GCA_049646915.1 Microbacterium sp. | reverse complement strand
GTCGTCCAGGCCGCGCGCGACGCGCTCCTGCACGCCACCCTCCCCCGGCCGGAGCTGGCGCCCGAGGAGCGTGTGCACGATGTTCTGGTGCGCATCACGAGCTTCGTCGCCGATCACCGCGGCACGTTCTTCTCGCTCGTGCGCGGACCCGCCAGCGGCGATCCCACCGTGCGCGCCCTCGTCGACGAGGCGAGGGCAGCCAATGCCGAACGGCTGCGCGAGGCCCTGATCGAGCTCGGCGAACCCGACAGCTCTGCGCTGCGTCTGGCGCTGCGCTCCTGGGTGGCGTTCGCCGAGGAGACGTTCGTGGCGCTGGCCTCGCAGCAGGGCGATGCCACGACGCCGCAGCCGGATCACCGTCCCGAGGACCTGATCGCTTTCCTCGAACTGACTCTGGCGGGCGTCGTCACCGCCGCGCGCAGCGCCCGACTCTGAGCGCCCTGAACTCAGTCCTCGAACTCGCGCCCGGGGTCGAGGACCTCCAGCGCATGACGGAAGTCCGCAGGATACGGGGACTCGAACGACACCCACTCCCCCGTCGCGGGGTGGGTGAAGGCCAGCCGGTGCGCGTGCAGCCACTGCCGGGTCAGACCGAGTTTCGTCGAGAGGGTCGGGTCGGCGCCGTAGAGGGGATCGCCGACGCACGGATGCCGGTGGGCTGCCATGTGCACGCGGATCTGGTGCGTGCGACCGGTCTCCAGATGGATCTCCAGCAGCGAGGCACCCGGGAATGCCTCGAGAGTCTCGTAGTGCGTGACCGACGGCTTTCCGTCGGGGACGACCGCGAACTTCCAGTGATGATTCGGGTGCCGCCCGATCGGTGCGTCGATGGTCCCCGCGAGCGGGTCGGGATGGCCCTGCACGACTGCGTGGTAGATCTTCTCCACCGTGCGTTCCTTGAAGGCGCGCTTGAGCATTGTGTAGGCGTTCTCGGTCTTGGCCACCACCATCAGGCCGCTGGTGCCCACATCCAGCCGGTGCACGACGCCCTGACGCTCCGGCGCCCCGCTCGTCGCGATGCGGAACCCTGCGGCCGCCAGTGCGCCCACGACCGTGGGGCCCTCCCAGCCGATCGAGGGATGCGCGGCGACACCGGTGGGCTTGTCCACGACGACGATGTCGTCATCGTCGTGCACGATGCCCAGTTCGGGCACAGCGATGGGCACGATGCGCGGCTCTTCGCGGGGAGTCCAGCTCACCTCGAGCCAGCCGGCGCGCAGCCGGTCGGACTTTCCCAGCCGGGCACCGTCCAGCAGCACACCGCCGGCTTCGGCCACCTCCGCCGCGAACGTGCGCGAGAAGCCGAGCATCTTCGCCAGTGCGGCGTCGACGCGGGATCCCTCCAGCCCGTCGGGGACGGGCAGGCTGCGGCTCTGCACGCTCAGGCCTCGTTCGCGGAGGCCGCGGTCGAGGGTGCGGCGCTCGCGCCTTCGGCCTCGGGAGCCGTCTCTTCGCTCGCTGCGTGATCGCGCTCGCGCGTGCCGTCCAGACGCAGCCCGATGACGACCATGAGCGCAACCGAGATCATGCCGGTGACGATGAAGATGTCCGCCACGTTGAAGATGGCGGGCAGCATCCACGGCATCGAGATCATGTCGACGACGTGGCCGACCGCGAATCCGGGTTCACGCAGCAGCCGGTCGGTGAGGTTGCCCAGCACACCGCCGAGCAGCACCCCGAGCACGACCGCCCAGACCCGGGAGCGCACACTCAGCGTCTTCCAGATGATGACCCCGGCGACGATCGTCAGCGCGATCGTGAAGATCCAGGTCATGCTGGCGCCGATCGAGAAGGCTGCGCCGGAGTTGCGGATGTAGAAGAGCTGGAGGAAGTCCCCCAGCACCGGAACGGCCTCCTCCCGCGGGAGGTGTTCGACGGTGAGGTACTTCACGAACTGATCGGCGGCCAGCACGACCGCCGCGAGAATCGCGACGATCGCACCGGCCGCCGACCGACGAAGAGGACGACGTCCTGCCAACGGTGACCTACAGGCCGATGGCGGAGACGGGCGTGGCGTCCGTCGACGACTTCTGGTCGAGGTCGCGCAACTGGCCCTCGATCATCGCGCGGAGCTTGCCGCGGTAGTCGCGCTCGAACTCGCGGAGTTCGGTGATGCGACCCTCGAGCGTGTTGCGCTCGCGCTCGAGACGAGCGGATTCCTCACGCTGCTTGGCCTCGGCTTCGGTGCGGATGCGCGCCACCTCGGACTCGGCGTCCTGGATGAGCTGCTTGCGCTTGGCCTCGCCCTCGGCGACGTGCTCGTCGTGCAGACGCTGGGCGAGCTCGATGATGCCGGCGGAGGTGCCGGTGGCCGAAGCCTCGGCGACAGGAGCCGCCTGGACCGGAGC
>JBARWR010000034.1:0-3413 GCA_049646915.1 Microbacterium sp. | reverse complement strand
GCCCGGGACCGGGCGCGCGCGGGTCGCGAGTCCTGCCGCTCGACTCGATGACGCGCGCGGATAGCGCGATCAGGAGTGCAGCTTGGGGAACCGAGTCCGGTCGCTAGGCTGAGGGCATGTCGCTGGCAGCCGCCGTCATCACCGTCTCCGACCGCTCTGCCCGCGGAGAACGCGCGGACACGTCCGGTCCGATCGCTGTCGCCGCGCTCCGCGATGCCGGGTTCGACTGTGACGACGCAGCCATCATCCCCGACGGCGCCGAGCCGGTCGAGACGGCACTGCGCGAAACGCTGCAGCGCGGCATCCGCCTGATCATCACTACCGGCGGCACCGGCATCTCGCCCCGCGACCGCACCCCCGAGGGCACCGCCCCCGTACTCGCGCAGCTGCTGCCCGGCATCGCCGAAGAGCTGCGCCGCCGCGCCACCGCCGAGAAACCCGGTGGAATGCTCTCGCGAGGACTGGCCGGCATCGCCGGAAACGCGCTCATCGTGAATCTGCCCGGATCGACGGCCGCCGTCGAATCCGGTATGCGACTCGTGCTCGAGGTCGCGCACCACGCACTCGGGCAGCTCGAAGGGGAAGACCACCGATGACCATCCGAATCGCACAGATCAGCACCGAGCCGCTCGACGTCGACGCTCACCGAGCCGCCGTCGACGATCCCCGCATGGGCGCCGAGATCACCTTCGTCGGCCGGGTGCGCGACAACGACGAAGACGCGACCACCCCTGTCGTCGCCCTCGAATACACCGCCCACCCGGATGCCGAGACAACGCTGCGCACGCTCGCCGCCGAGGCTATCGGCGACTCGGATGCCCTGGTCGCCGCCAGTCATCGCATCGGCCGACTCGAAGTCGGCGACGCGGCCGTGATCGTCTCGGTCTCCTCGGGTCACCGTGACGTCGCCTACGAGGTCTCCCGCGAGCTCATCGAGGCCATCAAGCACAGCCTGCCGATCTGGAAGCGGCAGATCGAAGCCGACGGCGCGACCGTCTGGAAGGGCCTCGGCGGCTGACACCGACCGTCTGTGGGGCGCAAACGACCGCTTCCGCACTCATGAAGCAAACATTTGCGCCCCACAGACGGGCTTTACGGCTTCGGTCCTAGCCACCGGCGAACGGGGGCAGCACGTCGACCACGGCGTCCCCGCCCAGCGGCCAGCTGTCATCCACCCGCGCGCCATCGACCAGCACCGAGCACCGAGGCAGGATCTCCGCCAGCGCCGGATGGTCGTCTCGCAGGCTTGCCGTCAGCGCAGCGAGAGTCGCCGCATCCACGGTCAGCTGCGCGCTGCCCACGGCCTCCTCGGCCGCCGCGAAGAATCGCACCTGAGCCATGTCATCCCTGCCAATCGCCGGCGAGCTTCACGACATCGGCCACCGCCGCACGGACATCCTCCGGCGAACCGCCGCGACGTCCGGCGACGAGGCCGGCGACGAACGCGCTGAACGGGGCGGCCGGGCGGGCGACGCCGTTGGCGACGTCCTTCGCGAGATCCAGGATGAGCGAGATCGGCACATCCTCGGGGCTCAGATCGAAGTGCTCCCGCAGGGCATCAGCCCACTGATCCAGCGTCTCGGGCGGCAGGTGATTGCTCATGGAAGCTCCTTCGTCAACTCTTCGTAATCCTCCCACGTATCCACATCGCGGGCGCCGGGATCGGGAAGCGTCTCGACCACGAGGCCGGTCAGCAGCGCGCGCACCGGCAGATCACGGCCCGCGTCGGGCAGAGCGGATGCCGCGACCGTCAGCGCAGCCGTGCGATAGACGCCGGTCAGCCACTGCTCCCGCCCTTCGGCATCCGTCAGGCAAGCACCGTCCGCACCAGGCGGAAGAGCGGGGATGCCCTGCACCAGACGCGCGACGGCAGCATCGGGATGCGGCAGGTCGCACGCCAGCAGGAACGTCCACTCCGCGGCATCCGCCCCGAGCGCCGCCAGCCCCGTGACGACTGCGGCCGCCGGACCCGAGAACGGGGGATCCTCCCGCACCCAGCGCACGTCGGTCGCGACGGAAGCAGCGGATGCCGATTCCGGCCCCACCACGACCACCGGCTCCGCCCCCACGGAAGCCACCGCGGCGATCGCCCGATCGCGCATGCTGATGCCGTCGACCAGCAGGCCCGGCTTGTCGATACCGCCCATCCGCGACGCGCGTCCGCCGGCGAGCAGGATCGCACCGAACCGCGGCATCGGGCGATCGATCATGACCGCGCGGGCTCGTCCGGCCGGGGCTCGTCCGGCCGGTGCTCATTCGGACGGTGCCAGTCACCGGACTTGCCGCCGGTCTTGGCGACGATGCGCACGTTCGCGATCGAGGTGCCCTTGTCGAGCCCCTTCACCATGTCGACGACGGTGAGAGCCGCGACCGACACAGCCGTCAGCGCCTCCATCTCCACACCCGTGCGGTCGGCGGTGCGCACGGTCGCCTCCAGCTCCACACCCTCATCGACGATCTGCAGGTCGACGACCGCGCCGTGAACGCCGATCACATGCGCGAGCGGCAGCAGTTCGGGCGTGCGCTTGGCCCCGGCGATCCCGGCGATCCGGGCCACCGCCAGCACGTCGCCCTTCGGAACCGTGTCATCGCGCAGAGCCGCCACCACGTGCGGGGCGCAGTGCACGAACCCGCGCGCGGTCGCCGAGCGCACCGTCGGCTGCTTCTCGGTGACGTCGACCATGCGGGCGTGGCCCGCCCCATCGAGATGAGTGAAGTCCAGGTGAGTGAAGGTCATGGCACCAGCATGACATCCACGACGTCGCCGACATCGACCGTATCGACGTCGGCCGGCACGATCGCGTATGCCTCGGCCCGCCCCAGGCTGGCCGCCAGATGCGAGCCGCCTGAGGAAGCCGGACGCACCCCGTCGCGCGTCACCAGCACGGGACGGTACTGCCGCCGCGCCGGGGGGGTGCGCCACGCCTCGACCACCGGCAGTCGAACCACCAGCCTGTCCAGCTCGACGGCGCCCTGCATGGCTCGCAGAGCCGGACGCACGAACACCTCGAACGACACCGCCACACTCACCGGATTGCCCGGCAGGCCGAACAGCAGCGGCTCGCCGTCGCCGACTGCGGGCCCGAAGCCCTGCGGCTTGCCGGGCTGCATGGCGACCTTGTCGAACTGCATCCGCGCGACGTTCTTGACCACCTCGTACGCGCCCTCGCTCACGCCGCCGGAGGTGATCACGACATCCGCGCCGAGCGCCGCGGCATCCGCCAGCGCGGCACGCAGTCCGTCGCCGTCGTCGGTCACCGATGTCGTCAGCACCACCTCGGCGCCGTTCTCCCTGCACAGACCCTCCAGCAGCACGCTGTTGGACTCCGGGATCTGCCCGCGCTCCAGCGGAGCGCCCGGCGGCCGCAGCTCGTCTCCGGTGGAGATCACCGCCACACGCGGCACGCGCGAGA
>JBARWR010000033.1:0-2981 GCA_049646915.1 Microbacterium sp. | reverse complement strand
CCGCGGCGAAGGTGCTGGTCCTCCGGCGGGGCGGAGGCGAGGTCGTCGGTGACCACGAGGTAGCGCGCGTCGATGCCGTCGGCGGCCAGCGCCTGCGTGGCGAGGGTGAAGTTCATGACGTCGCCGGCGTAGTTGCCGGTGAGCACCACGGCGCCCTCGTCCGACACGGCATGGCGCACCACCGACTCGACGTCGGCAGCAGACGGCGAGGTGAACACGTTGCCGACCACAGCGCCGTCGGCGAACCCGTGACCGACAAGTCCGGCGAACGCGGGGTAGTGACCCGACCCGCCGCCGACGACAACGGCGACTTTGCCGCGCGGGGTGGTGGTTGCCCTCACCACGCCACCGGGAACCTGCATCACCACATCGCCGAACGCGTCGGCGAATCCGCGGATGGCCTCGTCGGCGAATGCGGCCGGGTCGTTCGCGATCACGGTCATGCTCTCTGCCTCGCTTCCGTGTGAGAGTCCGTCGCGTGCGCGTGCTCGATGGAGGCGAGCACGTGGCGCAGGTATCGCAGGTTCTGGCCTATGACGGTCAGGCTGTCGCCCCCGTAGTGCTCGACGCAGAACGCCCCGCGGTACCCCATTCGCAGTGCGGTGGCGATCGCGGCCCGGTAGTTCATCGAGCCGGAGGCCATGGGGGAGGGAATCGAGACGATGGTTCCCGTGGTGGGGTCGACGTCTCGGTAGTAGTTCTTGACGTGCCAGTAGTTCGTGACCGGCAGGCAGAGCTCGAGGGCGGCCTCCATCGAGGGGATGTCGCGGTGCAGGCGGAAGAGGTTCCCGAGGTCGGGATTGAGGCCCACCGCTGGGTGGTCGATCGCGGCGACCAGTCGCACGGCCGACTCGGCGGAGCCGAGCAGGGTGTCCTCGTACATCTCGAGGGAGAGCTCGAGTCCGACGCTCGCGGCGTGCTCGGCGAGTTCGCGGAGTCGGGTCGCAGCGAGGTCGCGGACCTCGGGGGTGTCGTCGTCTCGCGGCCCGTCGACGGTCCAGAACCAGAGCGTCTCGCGCTGGGCTGGGGTGAGCGGGCGGTGCAGGCCCACGCTCACGATCGAGCAGCCGAGCCGCGCCGCGGCGTCGATCGCGCGGTGGGAGTAGTCGAGGTTCTGGAGTCCCGTGTCGGGATCGATCACGCTTCTGCGGATCAGGGACGCCGCTTCGGGCCGCACGCCCGTCGCACGGCAGGCGTCGGCGAGCGACTCCAATCGCGTCGAGTCCAGGTCGCCGATGCGCACCCAGGTGTCCGTCACATCGATGACGGTGAAGCCCTCGAAGGCGACCTCGCGCAGGTGACGTCGCCAGGTCTCGTCGGATTCGTGGGTGGAATCGGGAAACCCGAGCATGGCAGCGGCGATCGGCCAGCTTTCACTGGTATGTCTGTCTTGAGACAGTCCTTCGAACATGCCACATCCAATTTCTGATAGGATATTTGTTGTGACTATGAAAGCAGGCTTCGCCGGTGGCGTCAACCCTGAGTTGGCCGCAGCGGCCCGAGGCGGCATCCTCCCGCGTCGCTCGCTCCTCGACGACGTCCACGACCGCCTCATCGAACTGCTGCTCGACGGCGACCTCGCGCCCGGCACCCGGCTGTCCATCGACGCGCTCGCGCGCGCGTGGGAGGTCTCGCCGACCCCGATCCGGGAGGCGCTCGTTCGCGCCGAGGCCAGCGGCCTCGTCGTGCGCCAGGCCATGAAGGGCTACCAGGTCGCGCCCCTGCTGCCGCCCGAGGACTTCGCACAGCTCATGGAGATGCGCAAGCTCCTCGAGCCGTACTGCGCCGAGCGCGCCGTCGAACGCGCCGATGACGACCTGCGCGCCACACTGCAGCGGCAGCACGACGTCATGGTGCACGCGCCCACCGGCCCGACGGCGCGCGAGTTCGGGGATTACATGCGCGCGGACATCGCGTTCCACGAGACCATCGCCGAGGCCGCCGGCAACCGGTTCCTGCGCACCGCGCTCGACACCACCGGCACGCACGCCCACCGGTTCCGCCGCTTCACCGGCAGCGGGGTGAGCGATGCGCCCGACGCGATCCTCGAGCATCAGCGCGTCCTCGATGCGATCCTCGCCGGTGATGCGAAGGAGGCCAGTGCCGCCATGCTCGCCCACCTCCAGGGCGTCGAGCGCCGGGGGCTCGGCGAGGCCTAAGAGAACCTGCTCAGCGCCCGCGATCTCGCGTGGGCGGCGGTGGTGGCACCTCCTTGGCCGCGATCACGCGGCCGAGGGCGATCGTCTCGAGGCCGCGCTTGGTCGCGACCACGCAGTGCTCGGCGTCGGCGCGATGGAACCAGCCGAGTGCATCCGTCGCGAGGCCGTCGTCGAGCAGGTGGCGCACGACCACGCGCGGGCCGCTGGGCACCGAGCGCAGGAATTCGGCGGGGTCGCGCGTCACCAGCGCCCCGGGCGGTAGTCCTTGAGGAACACGCCGAACACGTCCTCTCCGGCCTCGCCGCGCACGATCGGATCGTAGACGCGGGCCGCGCCGTCGACGAGATCGAGCGGTGCGTGGAAGCCCTCCTCGGCGAGCCGCACCTTGGTGGGGTGGGGGCGCTCGTCGGTGATCCAGCCGGTGTCGACGCTCGTCATGAGAATGCGGTCGGTCTCGAACATCTCGCGCGCGCTCGTGCGCGTGAGCATGCTCATCGCCGCCTTGGCCATGTTGGTGTGCGGATGTCCCGGTCCCTTGTATCCGCGCTCGAACACGCCCTCCATGGCGCTAACGTTCACCACGTACTTGCGCCGCGCGCTCGCGGCGGCCATCGCCGGCCGCAGCTTCGAGATGAGGATGAACGGTGCGGTGGAGTTGGCCAGCTGCACCTCGAGCAGTTCGATCGCCTCGATCTCCTCGACCTTCTGCACCCACGAGTTGGTCTCGTGCAGGTCGGGCAGCAGGCCCCCGGCGTCGATCGCGGTGCCCGCCGCGAGCCGCTCGAGCGAGCTCGATCCGGCCGTCATCGCCTGCTCGGCGAG
>JBARWR010000032.1:0-2548 GCA_049646915.1 Microbacterium sp. | reverse complement strand
TCTCCGCGCTCGTCGACTTCGACTCGGCCTCGCTCGGCAGCCGCGCGCAGGGCACCGACGGCTACGCCACCTTCGACTGGGTGATGTGCGACTACGACCTGGCGCTGACCAAGGTCGCCGCGACCGATGTGTTCGAGGACGGCGTCCCGGTGGAGTACACCGTGACCGTCACCAACCTCGGCACGCAGGACATGGCCGTGGGCGACACCGTCACCGTCGCAGACGCCAAGGCCGCGGGCGGGATCCTCACCGCCGCCTCGACCACGGGTGCCGACGGCATCGTCTGCACACCCGCTGTCGGCGAGGTCATCCCGGCTTCCGGCATCGACTGCGGCGTGGCCGTGGCCGGCACCACGGATCTGCGCGGTCTGACGGTGGGCGAGACGCTCACCCTCACCTACGAGGTCACGCCGACCGGCGACACGGCGATCGAGAACACGGCGAGCGTCACCGACCGCGGTGACCAGACCAACAACGAGGCGACCGCGGTCATCGACCCGGCTGTACCCTCGCTGTCCCTGGAGAAGACCGTCGGACCCGACACGATCGACGCGGCGGGTCAGGAACTGGACTACAGCTTCCTGGTCACGAACACCGGCAACATCGCCGTCAGCGACATCTCGATCGCGGAAGGATCCTTCTCCGGAACCGGCGACGCGCTCGACGTGATCTGCCCGGACGTCACCCTGCAGCCGGGCGACGGCACCACCTGCACGGCGACCTACATCGCCACCCAGGCCGATGTCGACGCCGGCGAGATCACCAACGAGGCGACCGCCAACGGTCTCACTCCCGGTGGCAACGGCGTGGCCAGCGACCCGTCGCAGGCCGTCGTCACGGCCGATCAGAAGCCGAGCATCGAACTGGTCAAGTCGGCTGACGTCGACTCCGTGACCGGCGCGAACCAGCTGATCACCTACACCTTCGAGGTGACCAACACCGGAAACGTCACCCTGACCGACCCGGCCGTCACCGAGGGGGAGTTCTCCGGCACCGGTGACCTGTCCGACATCGTCTGCCCGACGGGTGCACTGGCACCCGGCGACGCCGTCGACTGCAGCGCGACCTACACCACCACGGCGGAGGACGCCAAGGCCACGACGCTGACGAACACGGCGACCGCCTGGGCCCTCGACCCCAGCGATGCCGTGGTCGAGTCCGACCCATCCGCGGTGACGCTGCCGGTGGAGAAGCCCCTGGCGCAGACGGGTGGAGACATCACTCCGATGATCGCCGGCTCGCTGTTCGGCGTGCTGATGATTGCAGGCGGCGTGCTGTTCATGCTGCGTCGTCGTCAGACGCAGGCGTAACGGAAACAAGAACGGGCCCAGGCGTCGCGCCTGGGCCCGTTCTGCTGCGTGGTTCGGTATCAGGCCCAGTCCCCGGTGGCCAGGAAGTTCAGCATCCGCTCCCGGTGCGGTGTCAGGTTCCAGCCCTGCGCGGCGACCCATTCGTCGTCGTAGTACGTCTTGGCATAGCGGACGCCGCTGTCGCAGATCAGGGTGACCACGCTGCCGGTCTCGCCCGCCGCCCGCATCCGGGCGATCAGCTGGAACGCGCCATACAGGTTCGTGCCCGTGGAGCCTCCCGCCCAGTGCAGGGTGCGTTCGCGCAGCAGCCGGATGGCGGCGACGGATGCCGCATCCGGCACCTGGATCATCTCGTCGATCACGCTCGGCACGAACGACGCCTCCACGCGGGGACGCCCGATGCCCTCGATGCGCGAGGGGGAGCCGACGGCATCCGTCTCGCCCTTCCAGCCCGCGTAGAAGGCCGAGCCCTCCGGGTCGACGACGGCCACCTCGGTCGTGTGGCGGCGGTAGCGCACGTAGCGGCCGAAGGTCGCGCTGGTGCCGCCGGTGCCCGCGCCGACGACGATCCAGCGGGGGATCGGATGCCGCTCCTGCGCCAGCTGGCTGAAGACGCTCTCGGCGATGTTGTTGTTGCCCCGCCAGTCGGTGGCCCGCTCGGCGAACGTGAACTGGTCGAGGTAGTGACCGCCGCACTCCGCCGCGAGCCGCCGCGCCTCGGTCGAGATCTCGGAGGCCTGCTCCACCAGCCGGCAGCTGCCGCCGTAGAACTCGATGAGGTCGATCTTCTCCTGGCTCGTCGAGCTCGGCACGACCGTCACGAAGGGCAGTCCCAGCATCCGCGCGAAGTACGCCTCCGACACGGCGGTCGACCCGCTGGAGGACTCCACGAGCGTCGTGCCCTCGTCGATCAGCCCGTTCACCAATCCGTACAGGATCAGCGAGCGGGCGAGGCGGTGCTTGAGCGATCCGGTCGGATGCACCGACTCGTCCTTCAGGTACAGGTCGATGCCCCAGTCCACCGGCAGGGGGAACAGATGCAGGTGCGTGTCGGCCGAGCGGTTGGCATCCGCCTCGAGCACGCGGATGGCGGAACTGACCCATTCGCTCATGGTTCGAGCGTAGCGGGAAGGCCTGCCGCGGGGAGGGCCGGCTGCTGCGGGTTCAGGCGGACGCGGCCTGGCGCAGCCAGCGCTCGATGCCGGCGACATGCGCGGTCGCCAGCGCCGTGGCCAGGG
>JBARWR010000031.1:0-3503 GCA_049646915.1 Microbacterium sp. | reverse complement strand
C
This sequence comes from Microbacterium sp., assembly GCA_049646915.1. Lineage (GTDB taxonomy): Bacteria > Actinomycetota > Actinomycetes > Actinomycetales > Microbacteriaceae > Microbacterium. Next base: position 3,502 of record JBARWR010000031.1, on the reverse strand, counting down.
CTCCGGATACCCCGCCGGAACCGGGTTCTCGACGCCGGGCTACGGCGCTGCGCCTGCGATGACGAGCACGCTCGGCCGCACGGCGTTCATCATCGCGGTGATCGCCGCTGCCGTCGGCCTGCTCTTCGTGCTCGCGAACCCGTTTCTGATGTCGGGCATACGCGGTGGATACGCCATCTACCAGCTCGTGTCGTTCGGGCGGTCGATCCTCGGCCTGGCGCTCGGTGCACTGGCCCTGATCCTCGGGGTCATCGCAGCCCGCCGCGGCGCCCAGCCGGTTCTGGCCGGCATCGCCATCGGCGTGGGCGCCGTCGAGGTGCTGGGCCTGCTGGCCTCGTTCTTCGTCACCCTCATCTACAGCGTGATCTGACATGACCGACGAGTCGACGTGTCCAGAGGGCCGCATGGCCTTCGCGGACGCACCCCTGAGCCACGCGGTGTTCCGGCTCGCTCGCCTGCACAAGAGCCTCGCCGCACAGCTGCTGCGCGACACCGGTCTGCGCCCGGGCCAGGAGCTGGTCCTGATGACGCTGTGGGAGGCGGGTCCGCAGCGCCTGGTCGACCTGGTGCAGACGCTCGGCACGGATGCCCCGGCCATGACGCGCAGCATCGCCCGCTTGGAGAAGGCCGGGCTGGTCGCCCGCAGCCGGTCGCCGTTGGACGGCAGGGCCGTGATCGTCCAGGCCACCGATGCGAGCCTGTCGCTGCGCCCGCAGGTGGATGCCGCCTGGGCGAGGCTCGAGAAGCTCACGACCGGCGCGGCCTCAGAGCAGCGACAGGCCGAGCTGCTCGACGCCCTGAGGGATCTGGAATCGCACCTCGCGCAGACCGACAGTTAGTTGTTCAGACAAGGAATAGTCGCGAGGGGAAGCTTGTTCGAGCAAACAGGACGGGAGGTGCCCGCCCGAACAGGAGATTCTCAATGACCCAGCAACTCACCGCCTCCGTGGCGTTCGAGCCGATCACTGCGGGCAGCCTGCGGCTGCGCAATCGCATCGTGATGGCGCCGATGACCCGCAGCCGGGCATCCACCACTCAGGCGACGAGCGACATGGCCACCTACTACGCCCAGCGCGCCGGCGCGGGCCTCATCATCACCGAGGGCACCCAGCCCAGCGCCGTCGGGCAGGGCTACCCGGCCACTCCCGGCCTGCACTCCCCCGAGCAGGTCGAGTCGTGGCGCGCCGTGACCGATGCCGTGCACGCGAACGGCGGCACCATCGTCGCGCAGCTCATGCACACCGGGCGCATCTCGCACCCGAGCAATGCCGAGGCAGCCGGCAACGGCTACCTCACGCCCGTCGCGCCGTCGGCAGTGCAGGCTGCGGGCGCGATCTTCACCCCGACCGGCAGGCAGGAGCATGCCGTCCCGACCGCCTTGACCGAGGACGGCATCCGCGACACGATCGCCGACTTCGTCTCGGCGGCCAAGAACGCGATCTCAGCGGGCTTCGACGGCGTCGAGGTGCACGCGGCCAACGGCTACCTGCTGCACCAGTTCTTCACGACGAACGCCAACGTGCGCACCGACAGGTGGGGAGGCAGCCCGCAGAACCGCATCCGCTTCGCACTCGAGGTGACGCAGGCGATTGCGGATGCCATCGGCGCGGGCCGCACCGGCATCCGGATCTCCCCGAACAACAAGCTCGGCGACACCGCGGAAGACGACTACGCCACGCTCTATCCGCTGCTGGTCGGCGAGCTCGACAAGATGGGGCTGGCCTACCTGCACCTGGTCGATGCGGGCGACCCCGACCTGACACCTCGCATCCGCGGGGCCTGGAGCGGCGCACTGATCCTGAACGCCTCGGCACCCGACATCAGCACGCACCCGGATCGTCTGAGCCTGATCGACGATCAGACTGCGGACCTCGTCTCGTTCGCGCGGCTGTTCATCGCCAACCCCGACCTCGTCGATCGGCTGGCAGAAGGAGCCGAGCTGGCCGCGCCGGACCTCTCGAAGGCCTACGGCGGCACCAGCGAGGGCTACACCGACTACCCGCGCCGCTCGGCCTGAGCACCACGCCGCCACCTGGGGCGAGCCGCTACTCCGGCAGCGGCTCGTCCCGGTACAGGGCCTCGAACGTGTCGAGGGTGCGGTTGATGTCGTGCACGGCCACCCCGTCGAGCGATGCCCTCTGCATCCGCTCGTACTCCTCGGTGGGTGCGGTCAGCACCCGCGTGAGCTTGTCGGCCAGGTCGGCGACGCTCCCCGGCTCGAAGAGGTAGCCGTTCTCGCCGTCGTGCACGAGGTGCGGCAGGGCGACGGCATCCGCTCCGACGATGGGCAGGGCGGACGCCATGGCCTCCATCGTCACGATCGACTGGAGCTCCGCGATCGACGCGATCGCGAAGACGGAGGACCGCGAGTACAGCTCGCGCAGCTCCTCATCCGTCACACGGCCGTGGAAGGTGACCCGGTCGCTCAGCCCGAGCTGTGCGGCCAGCGCCTCGAGGGCCTTGCGCTGGTCGCCGCCACCGGCGATGTCGAAATGCGCGTCGAGCGCCGGGTCGAGCTCGGCCAGCGCATGCAGCACGACGTCGACCTTCTTCTCGCCCGTGAGCCTGCCCACGAACAGGATGCGGTTCTTCTCCCGCGGCGCGATGACCGGCGTGTAGTTGCGCCGGTCGATGCCGCACGAGATCGGAACGACGCCCTTGATGTCGATCGTGTGCTCGAGGAAGTCGGCGGCCTTGCGCGTCGGCGTCGTGACCGCACGGGTCATGTCGAACGTGCGCTTCGCGTCGGCCCAGGCGAACTTCACCACGGGGAGGTTGATGAAGTCGGGCATCGAGGTGTGGTCGAGGATGTTCTCCGGCATCACGTGGTTGGTCGCGATGATCGGGATCCCGCGCTCGTGCGCGATGCGGGTGAGACCACGGCCGATGATGATGTGCGACTGGATGTGCACGACATCCGGCTGCACCTCGTCGATCACCTTGCGGGCGTAATGCTTGGAGCGCCACGGCCACACGAAGCGCAGCCAGTCGTGCGGCAGCCAGCGCACCGCGGGCAGGCGGTGCATGATCAGCGGCTCGCCCTCGATGATCTCCGTGTGGGTCGCCGACCGCCGGTAGGCCGAGTTCGGTGCGACGACGTGCACCTCGTGACCGCGCTGCACGAGGCCGGCGGCGAGGCGCTCGGCGAAGCGCGCCGCGCCGTTGATGTCGGGCGCGAATGTATCGGCGCCGATGAGGATCTTCAGGGGACGTCCGGAGGTCACGGAGGGATGCTGCCTATCTGTAGCTCTGAGGTCGCGGCATCGTGCGCCGGCCCTGCTGGGCGCTGGCAACTCTACCCGAGCGGGCTGGACTGAGCCGAGAGGCGAACCGCTCCCAGCCCATCCCACGCGAGCTCCCGTAACGTGGTGTCATGCGCCTGGTCTCCTCCGCCGATCCGTCCCTGTGGATCCCCGTCACGGGCTCCCTCGGCCTGCGGGGTCGCCGCCACCGCAAAGCGGCGATCCGGATGCTGATGGCCGGCGCCGGCGCCGGGTCGCTG
>JBARWR010000030.1:0-5247 GCA_049646915.1 Microbacterium sp. | reverse complement strand
ACCATGGCTTGTCCGCTCCGCTGCCGCCCTCGTCGCTGCCGCCGAGTTCGTCCTCGCGCTCCTGGGCGCCCTGGTTCAGCCGGTCCTCGATGTCGTCGAGATCGCTCTGCGAGGGCTGGTCCTGCTGCTCGTCGCCCTCGTCGGGCTGCTGCGGCGGCTGATTCTGGTCGGGGTCCTGCTGACTCTGCTGCTGCTTCTCCTGCTGGCGCTGCTGGTTCTCGTCCAGCGTGTCGCTCATGTCGCGGTTCGGGTCCGGCGACTGGTCCTGCGCGTCTTGGCTGTGGCACTCCTCGGGGGTGTCGACCGTGATCTGCAACGCCTCGCCGAACAGCTCGGCGGCGCGTGCGGCATCCCCGTCGGCCTGCGCTTCATCGCCCTGCCGCTCGACCACCAGAGACAGATTGATGAGCACCGGACAGGCATCCAGGCCCGCCGCCAGTGGCAGCGCCCGCTCGAGCTCTGTCCGCGCCTGCGCGAGCTGCTCGGAACCCGCGAGAGCCGTGCCGATGTTGTACGGCGCCTTGAACGGTTCGAACCAGTTCAGGACGTCCTGGCCGCGTGCGGCGGACTCGGATTCTGCGTAGCCGCCGGTCACGAACGCGGTGATCGACTGGTGCGCGAACGCGTACATGCTCAGCAGCTTGCCCGCGAACAGCAGTGCGGCCAGTGTCAGCGGGAGCGTTCCGATCGCGATCCAGCGTCGGATGCGGCGCCTCCGACGGTTCGTGGCCAGCAGGACTGCCGCGGCGTCGGCCACGGTCGGATCGGCACCCGTCGGGTCGGTCATCGCGCACCTCCCGACTGTGACGGGCGGGTCAGTGCGCGCAGGCGGGTGATGAGCAGGGTCGCACGCACGATCTCGACGGCGACGAGCGCGATGAGCACGAGCGCGAGGATCCAGTACAGCTCGATGATGTTGCCCACCTCACCCGAGGTCGCGTAGTCGATCGTGCTGGTCGGAGCCTCGGGCAGAGCGATTTCGGCCTGCGCCGTGCGGTGCTGATACTCCACGCCCAGCTGCTCGGAGATCTTCTTCAGGTTGTCCTCGTCGATCACCGACAGCGCCCGCTCGCCCTGGTACTCGATGTAGTCGGAGGCGTCCCCTGAGCCCGGTGAAGCGCCTGCGCGCCCGGTGGTCTTCTTCATCGGGCCGCCCTCGGCGGTGCCGTAGCCGAGCACGGCGCCGCCGTCGACGTACTTCGCGCTGCTCGTGAACGACTCCGGTTCGCGGGAGGAGGTCTGCTCGCCGTCGCCCAGATAGAACACCATCCGGCTGCGATCCGGCGATGCCTTCGCCGCCGCCGCGAGGGTGTCCGTCAGCATCCGGTTGGCGATGCTGATCGATGATCCCCGCGACTGGTCGGTGATCTCGGGGAGCATCACGTCCAGCGAGGACATCAGGGCGGTGGCATCCGTCGTCAGCGGCAGGCGCAGCTGGGCCGCCGCGTCGAAGCTGATCAGCGAGAACCTCGCGCCCGGGTACGTGTCGATGATCGACTGCACATCGTCCCGCACCCCGGTCAGTCGCGGCTCATCGCCGTTCCAGTCCTCGGCGATGATGCTGGCCGTCGTGTCCACGACGATGACGATGTCGGTGTCGGTCGCGAGAGTCTGCGACGTGCCGCCGGGGATGCCGGGGCGCAGCAGCATCGCGAAGACCACGACGATCATGCCCAGACGCAGAGCCCAGAGCGGACGCTGCGGCCCCCTGATCAGCGCGCGGATGACGATCACCGCCGGCGCCGCGCACAGAAGCACGAGCAGGAGCGGATGAAGGACGGGCTGGAGGATCACAGGCGCACCCGCTCCCCACGCCCACTCGGATCATCGCTTCGCGCTGATCCGAGCCTCCTGGGCGCGTGGGCCCCGACCAGCAGGAGGAACCCGAGGGTGGCCACGAGCATGAGTGCGATGATCAGGTTCGGGCTGTCGACGAGCACGACCTGGGCCTGGCCTTTCAGTGCCGTCGCCTCCTGCTTCTGGATCTCGGTGATGATGTCGGCCACGCTCGTCGTGTCGCGCAGCGCGTAGGACTGGCCTCCCGTGAGCCGCGCCGCGTCGATGAGTTCCGCGCTGACGGCGGCATCCTTGCCCTGCACCGGGTTCAGGGCGAAGACGCGCACGTCCTTCGACTTCGCGTACTGCGCTGCCTCTCGCACGGTGAGGATCGAGGCGCCGGCGAGTTCGTTGTCGGTGGCGAGGATGACCGAGCGGCTGCGGTCGTCCTCGAGATGGTCGAAGCGCATCGTGCAGGCGGCGAGGCCATCGCCGATCAACGAGGCACCGGGGCCGTTCAGTGTGCCCACCCAGTGCTCGGGAGTCTCATCCCGGTAATCGAAGCTGGTGCGGATGTTGTTCAGCTGCTCCTTGATGAACGGGTAGTCGTCGGTGAGGGGGAAGACCTGCACGGGCGAGCTGTTGAAGATGGTCAGGCCGATCCGCTCGCCCTCGAAGCCCTTCAGCAGCTCCTCGAAGACGCTCAGCACCTCGACGTCGACGTCGGACATCGATCCGGACACGTCCAGGCACAGCATGATGTCGCGACTGTTGTCGATGGGCTGGATCGTCTTCGCCGACATGGGGCGGGCTGCGACCACGCCGCCGAGCAGCACCGCGATCCCGCCGACGACGAGAATGCCGGCGAGCAGGCTCATGCGCCGACGGACCGACGCGCGGAACGAGGGCAGGCTGCGCAGTCGCTCCGCGCGGGAGATCAGCGCAGCCGGTGCCGTCTCGGCGCTCTGACGGCTGCGCAGCCCGAGCAGGATGCCGACGATCACCGCGACGATCAGCACGCCGAACGCGACGAGGATCATCCACCAGGTGCTCAATGCCATGTGGTGACCACCTTGCGGGCGGCGTCGGCGCCGTAGATCGGGTCGACCGCGGGGCCGCGCTGGAAGATGCTCGGGTAGTAGTGCCGGCGGATCGCATCGATGAGCGCGGGATCGACGCCGCGCTCGACGAGGTCGTCCAGCGCCAGCACCGGCGCCTCGAGTCCGGAGTACTCGTTGACGAAGCTGCGCACCACACGGCTGAGCTCGAGATTCGCCGCCTTCGGTGCCATATTCCCTGAGCGGTATGCATCTTCGATGCGTTGCACGTCAGCCAGGTATTCGGTGCGCAGCTGGTTCAGGACCTCGCCGCTCGGCGGTGCATACGACGCCGCACCGGGCAGAGTGATGCTGCGCCGCGGCCGCGTGAAGAAGACGAGAAGCCACGCGGCTGCGCCGAGCAGCAACAGGACGCCGATGGCGACCAGGATCCATCCCCAGCCGTACTGAGCCGGCGGGTAGAGCTCGTCAGAGGCGGGCATGCGACCTCCGATTCAGCATCGCGAGGAGCGTGGGAACCGCGGCATCCTGTCCGCCGAATTCGGCGTGAGTGATCTCGAGCCGCCGCAGCACATCCTCGCGGTGCGCGGTGTCAGCGGCCTCCAGCGCGGCGAGCTCGGTCATCACCTCGGCATCGCCGTGCACGAAGTCGGGGATGCCCCAGCCGGTGTCCACATCCCGACGATGCGCCGTGCCGGCCGCCACGGGGGTCACCGGATCGGCATCGCGTACGGTCATCCACAGCACGTCGTGCTGCACCTTGAGCCTGCGCAGCAGTCGCTCGGTGTCTGCGGTCATCGGCGCCTCGTCGGTCACGAGCACGACGATCGTGCGCCGGGAGATGTGGCGAGCGGTGTACCGCAGCAGCGCATCGCGGTCACTGGGCGCGCCGGTCTCGTCGATGGCGCCGCGGACGGTGCGAAGCGCGTGCTCGAGTGCCCCTTCGGTGCCGCCGGGACGGATGCGGCGCACCTGTTCGGCATCCCCGTAGACCATCGAGAAGTCGTCGCCGTGACGCACCGTGAGCAATCCCAGCGCCCCGGTGAGCAGCACGACCAGATCGCGCTTGGCGTGCTCGTCCTCGGCCAGCGCCTTCATGCCGCGACCGGAATCCACCAGGAACAGCACGGTGTGCCTACGCGTGGCCTTGGTGCGCTTGATGAGGGGCTCGCCCTGCTTCGCCGTGGCGCGCCAGTCGATGTCGCGCACCTGGTCGCCGTACTCGTAGGGCCGCAGGTCCTCGAAGTCGAGGCTGCGGCCGCGCAGCAGGGATGCGTAGGCGCCATCGAGCGCGTGCATCGACTTCTGCGAAGAGCGGATGAAGAGCTTGCTCTTCACCTGGGCGATCAGAGTGGTCATCGTGTCCGGGAGGTCAGGGGGTGGGAACCGATGCGAAGATCTGGTCGATGATCTCCTCGCTGCGGATCCCTTCGGCATCCGCCTCGAAAGTCAGCAGCACGCGGTGGCGCAGCACGAGGTGACGCAGGGAGCGGATGTCCTCGGGCAGCACGTGCGTGCGTCCGTTGAGCAGTGCGAGGGCACGCGAGGCCTGCAGGAAGGCGATGCTCGCACGGGGGCTCGCGCCGTACTTGATGAAGCGGGCCCGCTCCGCGCCGATGTAGGGCGCAGGATTGCGGGTGACGTAGGCCAGTTGCACGATGTAGTTGCGGATGGCGGGGTCGATGTACACGCGGGAGGCGATGTCCTGCAGCTCTTGCACGTCTTCCAGCGAGATGACGCCGGGCACGTGACGATCGGGGTTGAGCACGCCCGAGTCGATGCGGCCCAGGATCTCGAACTCCTCGGCGGGGCTCGGATACTCCACGATCTCCTTGAGCAGGAAGCGGTCCATTTGCGCCTCGGGCAGCTCGTAGGTGCCCTCCTGCTCGATGGGGTTCTGCGTGGCGATCACGAGGAACGGCTTGGGCAGCGAATGGACTTCGCCGCCGATCGTGGTCTGCCGCTCCTGCATCGCCTCGAGCATGGCCGACTGCGTCTTGGCGCTGGAGCGGTTGATCTCGTCGAGCAGCACGAAGTTCGCGTGCACGGGGCCGAGCACGGTGCGGAACGTGCCGGTCGCGGCGTCGTAGATCTGGCTGCCCGTGATGTCGCTGGGCAGCAGGTCGGGGGTGCACTGGATGCGCTTGAAGCTGGCCTTCACCGTGTCGGCCAGGGTGCTGGCCGCGGTGGTCTTGGCCAGGCCCGGCACCGACTCGAGCAGAATGTGGCCGCCGGCGATGAGGGAGATCATCAGGCTGCTGCGCAGCTGATCCTGGCCGACCATCTTCGTCGAGTAGGAGTCCGTGATGATCTTCAGGATGCGCTGCGCGCGGGCGAGGTCGTCCTGCGTCACGCCTTGGGCGTCTGGGACGACGGAGTGTCGTTCGGGGGCGGCAGCGGCGCGATCCCGGGC
>JBARWR010000029.1:0-5846 GCA_049646915.1 Microbacterium sp. | reverse complement strand
ACAACATCGCCGCCATCCCCATCGCTGCAGCCGGGTTCCTGAACCCCCTCATCGCCGCCGCCGCGATGTCCCTGTCCTCCGTGCTCGTCGTCTACAACAGCCTCCGCATTCAGCGCGTGCGCAGCACCCGGTAGGACAACGCCTTCGCGGACGCTGCACGCAGGCGTTTTGACCTCGCGATCGCCACCCCGCTAATGTATCTACTACATGTTGTAGAGATAAGGTGTGTGGCATGCTGTCTGACCCAGTGCTCCAATGGACGCTGACACTCGCCTTTACCGCGACTGCCGCGTACGCAACACTGCGACTGTTCACGGACCGCAAGCCGCTGCTCATCGTGGGCAACGCTCTGCACCTGGTGATGAGCCTCGTGATGATCGCCATGTGCTGGCCGTGGTGGACCGTACTGCCGTCACTCCCGCAGACGCTCTTCTTCTCGGCCGGCACGGCCTGGTTCGGTGCGGTGACACTCCTCCAGACGCGGCGTCGCATCACCCGGGCTGCCGTGGGCGGACACAGCGCGTGGCATCAGGTGGCACACGCGGTCATGATGCTCGCGATGGTCTGGATGCTCCTCGCGATGCCCTCCGGAGCCGACGGCGCGACGCATGACCATCACCATGGAGGGCTCGAACCATGGGCGGCCCTGACCGGGGTTGCCGTCACCGCGGCGCTGACGACATCCGGGGTCGTCTTCCTCGTCGAACTCGTCCGCTGCCTGCGCGGGCGAACCACCTGGCTCGGGCACACCGGCGATGTCGCCTCCGGGGCTCTCATGAGCTTCGGAATGGCAGCGATGTGCTGGCCGATGATCACCGGCTGAACACCCTTTGACCACCACCATCAGTCCGCCGGCGCTGTCGGCGGGTCAACAAGAAAGAGAGACACCATGAGTACACGACGCAGCAAGAGGCCCCTTCTGATCGGAACCGGAGCCCTCGCGGCTACCGCCGCGCTGGTTCTCGGCGGGGCCGTTGCCGCGAACGCACACGTCAGCATTGCCGAAGGCCCGGTCGAGGCCGGCTCGTACTCGATCCTCACCTTCGGGGTGCCGCATGGATGCGATGGGTCTGCGACGACGGAGGTAGCGATCCAGATTCCCGAGGGCATCAACGCCGTCACCCCCACCCGCAACGGCCTGTACACCGTCGGAAAGGTGATGGAAGAGCTCGACACCCCGATTACCGATAGTCACGGGAACGAGGTCACCGAGCGGGTCGCGCAGGTCGTCTACACCGCCACGGCGCCCCTGCCCGATGGGCAGCGAGACGCGTTCGAACTCTCGCTGCAGATCCCCGAAGACGCCGCAGACACCACCCTGTACTTCCCGACCGTTCAGACCTGCGAGCAGGGTGAGACCGCCTGGGTGCAGATCCCTGAAGAAGGTCAGGACGGCCACGAGCTTGACGCACCAGCCCCCAGCGTCGACGTCGTCTCAGCCAGCGACGCTGGATCGCACGGGCACGGCGACAGATCCGAGGCCACCGCCGATGCACACGACGAGGATTCGGCATCCGCGACAGCTCCTGCGGATCAGACGCCGCTCGTGGTCACCTCGCTCGCCGTCGGGGCCCTCGGCCTGATCATCGCCGTGATCGCCCTGCTGAGGGGACGCAAGAAGGCGTGAGCACTCTCATCGCCGGGAAACGCGCACCGCGACGCGGATCCGCCCTGGCCCTCCGTGCGCTGGCAGCCCTCCTCCTCGGCTGGTTGCTGGCGATCACCGGAGCACAGGCGGCGTCCGCGCATGCCGAGTTGCTGTCCACGACACCGGAGAACGGTGCCGTGCTCGATGAGGCTCCCGCGGAGGCGGTGCTGACGTTCAACGAGCCCGTACAGCTCATCGACGGCAGCATCCGCCTGTTTCCCGGCGATGAAGACCCCCTCGCCCTCGACGCACACGTCAACAACACCAGCGTCATCGCCGTGCTCCCCGCCGACCTAGCCGACGGAGCCTATGCGCTGAGCTACCGCGTCGTCTCAGCAGACGGGCACGCCATCTCCGGCGCGATCACCTTCACCATCGGAGACGGCCAGGCGGACAGCGCGACGGCTCCCATCGTGCAAACCGCGACCCCGCAAGACACCCAGTTCGCCGTCAGCGCCCTGACGGCACTGCAATACCTTTCACTCCTGGTCTTCGCCGGCCTGATCCTGTTCGAGCGACTGGTGCTGCGCAGCACAGCACCACCTGAACACCGGTTCAGGAACATCCTGCGACTGACCGGCATCGGAGCAGGAACCACTTCGCTGCTGCTCATACCCACGTCAGCGCTCAACGCGACCGGAAACCCACTGACCGCGGTGATCGATCCGACTGCCTGGTGGTCGGGTGTCTTCTGGACACCGGTGACTGCGGCCATCATCGTATGCGCAGGACTCGCCGGAGCAGCCGTGCTATCGATACGACAGCTGGGGAGCAGAGGGATGCGCCTGCTCGCCGTGCTGCCGCCGCTCCTCGCACTGGCCGCGCCCGTGCTCGTCGGACATACCCAACTGATGGAGCCGCGAGCGCTGATCATCGCCGCCGACCTCGGACACCTTCTCGCCGGCTCCTTCTGGACAGGAGGAGTCCTCGGCCTCCTCCTGTTCCTCGCGGCCACCCGCGTGACCAACGCCCAGGAGGCAGGTAGCTCACCTGCTCTCGCAGCAAAGGTCGTGCAGAGGTTCTCCGGCGTCGCGGTCTGGGGCGTCGTTATCCTCGCCGTCAGCGGAACCGTCATGGGCCTCATGATCGTCGGAAGCGTCGACGCTCTCATCACAACCAGCTACGGGCTCACCCTCCTGCTCAAGATCGGGATCGTCATCCCCGTCATCGCGATCGCCGCCTACAACGGGCTCCGGCTCCTCCCACGGATCTCGTCACGACCGACCGCACGCATGCAATGGCAGACGCTGACCCGAACCCTCAGCTACGAAGCCGCACTCCTCGTCGCCATCCTGCTGCTCACCGGCTTCCTCACCAACCTCAGCCCCACACACGACCACCACGACACCCCAACCGAGAACACGGCAGCCACCGCTCAGACCGTCACGATCGACGCGGACGCCCAAGGGCTATCGCTGCGGGGCGAACTCGAACCAGCGCTGACCGGCGAGAACGAGATCACCTTCACACTCCAATACGACGCGGAACCAGTCACGCCCGACGAAGTGACCATTCGCACCCACCAGGCCGAGCACGATCTCGGGCCGTTCCAGACCACAGCCGAACTCGACCCAGCAACCGGTCAATACTCCGCAAACCTGGACATGCCCGTCGCCGGCGAATGGGAGATCCAGGTACTCGCCCGCGTATCCACCTTCGCTCAGCCGATCGTCACGATACCTGTCGCCGTCAACTAAGCAGATAGCCGAGGCTTCTCATATTCATGGCGACCGAACATCACTGTCGCGGCGGAGGTTCACGTCCACAACTTTCGTAGACGGCGAGAGGCGTCAGAACCGTTGCGCGTCGATCAAGGTAGCGAGCAGCGCTCCTCTTCTTAGCGGCGAAGAAACCGCTCGACTAACCAAGCCGTTCAACCGCGGGAGCCGAACACTCGCATCCTCGTCAAGGAGCAGAGGGGCTCATGCACGTCCTAAACGTAGCAGGAGCCTCCGACGCGGCCCGTACAGTGACACTACGGGCCGGTCGACGGCAAGGACGCGCTTCATGCCCCCAGCTCGACACGACTCCGCACCGGGCTGCCGAGAAGTCATTCACTCGCTTCGCGAACTGCCGAGTAGCGACCTCGCGGACGCATGTTACCGCCGTCAGCGACGATGGCGACGCGCGCTGTCTTTGGATCAACGTCAAGTCGCTCGGCGACTTCCGCCAACGTCAGTCCCGCCTCGTAAAGGGCAACCGCTCGACGACGACCATCGTCATCCAAGCCAGGCGTTCTGAGACGACCTCCAGCACGCAGAACCAATCCCGGGATCGTTCCACGATGCACCCGATGCTTCGCAGCGATCGCCTTCACTGGCATCCCCACCTCGTAGTCGGCGACCAGCGCAGCACGCCGCTCAGGGGTCAATCGTGTTTGAGACTTCACCGAATTCTTCGCGACTGCACCTCGCGAGTCCTGTCTATCCGGGGTTCCGTTCCGCGGTCCGCGTCGCTCAGAGTCCTTGAGAACGCGGCGAATCAACGCTTGCAGCGCCGGGCGGCTGTTTGAGAATCGCTTGGGAAGGTCCACCTCGAACGCAGCAGTCTCAGTCGTCCGTGCGGAACCCGGCGGCCTTGTGCGTGCCGTCGCAGAACGGCTTGATCGTCGACAGCCCGCATCGGCACAGTGCGACGGTTCGGCGGTGCCGCGGGATCAGCTCGCCGTCCGCGGTCCGCAGTTCCACATCGCCGCGCAGGATCAGGGGTCCGTCGGGGTATGGAGTGAGCGTCGGCTCCTCGTGCCGCGTGCTCATGACGGCACCCGAGCTCGCAGCGAGGACCTGTCCTGCTCCCAGGCCGCGAGCATGTGCGCGGCTACGCGTCCGTCCACGGCCAGGCACGCGGCGGCGCCGAACATGATGTCGGCGAGCAGCTCCGGACGGTCGCGTGCGAGGGAGCCGGCGAGGTCTCGTGCCGCGATCTGCTCGTGCACGGCATCGGCCTCGACATGCTCATCGAAGTAGTCAGTGACGTCGTCGCCGAACCCGAGACGGCGCAGGCCATCGGCGTACAGGCGGTTGGGTATCGATGAGGTCATCTCGAACGCGGTCAGGTGTCCGACGATCGCGCCGAGGAGCCGCCGGTTCAGACCGAACATCGACATCATGTTGTGCGAAGCGAGCGTGACGGCGGGGGCGTCGTCGAGATACGCACCGTACGTGTCATCCAGCCCCGCACCGCGAACGGCCTTGGCGAAGATCTCGGCGTGCACGCGGTCGGGGCGCCCGCCCCCGTACTCGTCGGCCTGGATCTCGACCAGCGCAGCCTTCGGTACGCCGGCGAGGCGTGGGATCGCCCAGGAGTGCGGATCGGCCTCGCGCAGCGTGTAGATCGATCGCTGCATCAAGAACTCGCGTACCTGCACCTCGGTCGCCTTCTTCGCGACGTAGCGGGACAGGTTGGGCCCGGTGTCGGCCTGCACCAGATCGAACAGCGACCTGGCGACGGCGTCGACGCTCGGATTAGGGAGCGTCGGAACGACGACGGCATCGCGCAACGACCGCTCGAATGCCTTCTCGAGAGTCGATCGCACAGCGATCAGTGCGGGATCCCACTCCTTGCCGGGGTCCAGCACATCGAGCGACCCGTAGGAGGACGCGTACAGCAGGAACAGAGTCAGCTGCACGTCGTCGTCCGTTGCGACATCGTCGCAGGCGCGTACAGCTTCCTCCGCGAGGCCGTCGAGTTCAAGACCGTCAGTGCCGGTGAGCGCCCTGAGTACGGCTTCGCCCAGCGGACCGCGGGCGGTGAGCAGGGTCTCCGGCTGCGGTGCGAGGGCGATATCGGTCATGGGAAGCTCCCGTCTGAACACTGTGGTCGTGTGAACGCTGGGGCGAGTCTCGTCGGACTCGTCCGGATCCGGCAGGGACTTGACCTTCACCGCCTGCTCGGGGTAGCGGCGTCCACACGTGCGTCGCGAGTGAGATCGTCGGTCCGGAGGCCATCGCTTCGCACACGTCGTGGCGTGCGGCCTCGTGCGTTCAGGCGGCTGTCGTCCTGCGTGGGTGGATGAGCAGGGTGAGGACGGCCCCTACCAGGAAGAGCATGGCCACGCCCGCATAGGCGGTCGTGTAGCTGTGCACGGCGGCAGCCGCATCCTGCCCGGGATGCCCGAGCAGGAAGCTCGCCGCGGCGGAGGCCGCGATCGTGCTCAAAGCGGCGACGCCGACAGAACCGCCGATCTGCTGTGCGGCGT
>JBARWR010000028.1:0-2174 GCA_049646915.1 Microbacterium sp. | reverse complement strand
CACCCAGAGCGACCTGCCGGCCGACGGCGAGACCGGGTCCGACATCGCGTCCGACCCGAACGTGGACGGCGAGGTTCAGACTCCGATCGAGCCCGCACCGGAATCGGTCCCGAGTGACGTGGTCGGCGATCCAGTGCCTGCGCCGGATGGTGAGTCGGTGGCTTCGCCGGAGGGCGAGTCGGTGGCTTCGCCGGAGGGCGAGCCGCTGCCGACCGAGGCTGGTGGCGAGCCGCTGCCGACCGAGCCTGGCGGCGAAGGAGTCAGCACCGGCACCGACGACAGCACCATCGAGGTCGGATCCCTCGATGACAGTGCAGCCTCGAGCCCCGCCCAGCCGGCCCCGGCCTGGCAGAGCCGGCTCGACAAGTGAACGTGAATCGACGAAGCAGGAAGAAGGCTTGACATGCGTCCTACTCCCGACAGCATCAGCAGTTCCCCGCGCAGCAGGCACGCTGACGGCAATGACACAACCGCGCAGAATGCGGAGGAGGCCAAATCGGACTTCGAGCGGTTCACCGACTTCATCAACACCGTCGTGGACATCATCAACGGCGGCATCTCCGGCCTTCTGGACCTGGTGCTCCCCGACGGCATCATGGAGAAGATCAACGCCTGGCTGGACAAGATGTTCGCCAAGGTGAACGAGGCGATCGACAAGGCGGCGCAGGTCTTCGCCTACGTCGGAAGCCCCTCCACGCTGCGCAACGCAGGCCTGGACTGGGTGCAGAGCGTCGGCACGCCGTCGCAGCAGTGCACCGCCACTCTGCTGCCGACCGTGCTGCCGACGACAGGCAACTGGGAGGGCAAGGCGTACAACGCCTACCGTCTTCGCGTCGACCAGCAGGGCCCCGCATCGGATGACGTGCTCGCGAAGTGCCAGGACATCAACACGCAGCTCGACAGCTTCGCCGGCGCGATCGAGAACTTCTGGATCGGGATGCTCGGTGCTGTCGCCGCTCTGGTCGTCGGCGTGATCGCGACGGCGGCCGAGCTCGCGGGCGTCGTGACGGCACCGGCCGCGATCGTCACGATCATCGGAGCCGTCGGAGTGTTCGTCACCTTCCTGGTCGACGCCATCTCTGCCATCACCTCGGCGAACCAGGCCACCTCGTCGTTCGTGGTGAACGTCACGAACTCGCTGGCGTCGACCAGCGCCTACCCGGGCGGAGCCTGGCCGCGTCACACGGCTGCGTGATCGTGGCTGCTGTCGAGCAGTCCCCGAGATCCGCACAGCGCACGCTGCTGCTGGACTTCGGAGGGCACCAGGAGCGCATTCCGGCCGGTGAGCCGTTCGTGATCGGACGCGCCGCTGATCTCTCGATCGGCGACAACCCCTACGTGCACCGTCGCTTCCTCGAGATCGCGGAGCGCGACGGCATGTGGTGGCTGACGAATGTCGGGTCGGGACTGACCGCATCGGTCGCCTCGGCTGAGGGACTGGCACAGTCCTGGCTCGCCCCCGGAGCCACCATGCCGCTGGTGTTCAGCACCACGACGGTGATGTTCACGGCGGGTGAGACCACGTACGAGATCGCCCTCACGGCAGACACCCCCTACTACGAGGTGTCGGCATCGTGGCGGCCCGGGGCCGACTCGGAGGGCGTCTCCGAGCTGCTCTCACCCGTCCAGCGCATCCTGCTCAGCGCGCTGGCGGAGCCCATGCTTCGTCAGGGGATGGAAGGAGCCGTGCAGCTTCCTTCGTTGGAGCAGGTGGCGAGTCGACTGGGGTGGTCGAGAGAGAAGACCGAACGCCGGGTCGGCAGCCTGTCCAACAAGTTCGCGCGCCTCGGCATCCGCGGGATCGAGCGCAGCGCCGACGGCGAGCTGCTCGCCTCGGCGCGCTCGCGGATCGTGGAGCATGCGGTGGGTGCGCGGATCGTGACGCCTGCGGATCTGGATCTGCTGGACGCGTTCGTGGCGCAGGACGCGTTGGCGACCGTCTGAGGCGCATGCCCTGGCGGGTGCCGCCAGCAGCCGGCCTGGTCGTCACGGGTGCACCTGGTATACACGTAGGGGCGCGTTTCGCGTCGAGAGGGGGCCGCTCTTCGGGGCGGATACGACGAGGAGGATGCGGATGAGCACGCCGGCAGGTTGGTACGACGACGGTTCCGGGCGTCAGCGCTGGTGGGACGGTCAGCAGTGGACCGAGAACTTCGCGCCCGGGGGCGAGCAGG
>JBARWR010000027.1:0-5277 GCA_049646915.1 Microbacterium sp. | reverse complement strand
CTCGACCCCCTGCGGGCCGCGCAGGTCTGCGCCGCAGCGCGGGCAGCATCCGCCGTGCAGCGGTGCCGCTTCGCAGACCGGGCAGGTCTGCGCATCGCTCAGGCGGGCGATGCTCTCCTGCATCCAGGAACGGGTCATGACTCCCCCTTCGTCTGCGTCCCCGCAGGGACGCGGCGCAGAATGTCGCCGGGCTGGCAGTCCAGCACCCGGCAGATGGCATCGAGCGTGGTGAAGCGCACCGCCTTGGCGCGCCCGTTCTTGAGCACGGCGACGTTGGCCGGTGTGATGCCGATGGCATCCGCGAACTCCTGCACGCTCATCTTGCGACGCGCGAGCATCACGTCGATGTCGATCACGATGGGCATCAGACCACCTCGGACAGGTCCTGCTCGAGCTGCAGCGCCTTGCGCAGCAGGCCGCGCATCACACCGACGAGCAGCGCCAGCGAGATGCTGACGGTCGTGCCGAGCAGGGCCAGGATCAGGATGCCGGGATTCGCCGCCTGCGCGATGAAGAGCACGATGTACGACGCGACGATCACGAGACCGGCGGCGAGCATGGTGCCGATGATGATGTCGACATAGCGGAAGGCGTGCGAGCTGAAGATCCGGTCGGCGCGCACCAGCGAGAGCAGTGCGAACACGCACACCAGCACGATCTCGACGAGCAGCAGGAACAGCACGGCTCCGACGATGCCCGGCACTTCCAGATAAGCCAGCTCCGGGTTGCGCCAGGCCGTGGTCGCAGCGACCGCCGGGATCATGAACGCCTGGGCGATGACCAGCAGCGCCAGCATGACGACGATCATCGCCTTCAGCACGAAGGTGGCGAGAGGCTGCATGATGCTCCTATCGAATGGCGATGGCTATCTATCGAAAAACGATAGCCAGCAGGTCGGACATTCGGCAAGCGCACGCAGGCGATTCCCAGCGAGGTCCCGGATGACCCGCGAGCGCCCTACGGAAAGCCGGGGTCGAACGGCGAGTCGAGTTCATCGCCGAGTTCGGCGAGCATCGCCTCGATCTGCGGTTCGACGTGCTGCGAGATCGCCGCCTGCACCTGAAGCCGATGGCGCAGCAGCACGCCGCAGATCTCCCGGCCGACCATGTTCGCGTAGTCGTCGGCCAGCGCGACCTCCTGCCGGAGCGCCGCCTTCGCCTCCTCGGTCAGCGGAGGCAGCGGCGCGAGCTCGGCGGACGCCTCATCGGCCAGGCCCGCGACCGTGAACAGGAAGGGAGCTCCGGGCACGGGGTCGGGATCCAGCGGCATCCCCTCGTACTCCGGATCGAGCCCCTCGGCCGGACGGTATGCGCGCGCGCGATTGCGGTCGGCCTGATGATCGAGCTCGGCCTGCAGCATCGGCAGGTTGCGCGCGGTGTACTCCGCGACAGCGCGATCGATGATCGCCTTGATGCGCGTGGACAACCCGTGCTGCACCCCGTGCGGCACGTTGGAGCCGATGCCGGCAGCCGAGAGGATGGGCGAGCCCAGACAGCGACGGCACGGGGCCACGCGACCCTTGTGCGTCGCCGGCGCCCACCGCGGCACCCAGCGCAGCCAGGCCTCGACGGCCTGACCCACCTGGGACTCCAAAGACCTCTCCACGGATACAGAGTACGTGCGCGGACGCGGATCGGCGCGGCTTGCGCGCGTGTCACTCCGCCTCGTCGTCCTCCCAGGGCCAATGCGGAGCGCCCACGCGCGTGCGGCGCAGCGCGATAGCCACCCAGGCACCGACCGCGGCTGCGAGCAGCACCACGAGGCTGGATCCTCGGGTGACCAGCTGCGAGACCGCTGACAGAGCAGATGCCGTCCCGACTCCGCTCAGCAGCGCCGCGAGCCACAGCGCGACCAGATGCCCGACGGCGGCGACGAGAGCCACCGCCGGAACGGCGAGGAAGGACGGCCGACCCCGGCTGAGCGTCGGCCACAGCATCCAGCAGAAGGCGGCGATCGCGAGGATCATCGCGACGATCGCAGGCCACCAGTCCAGTCCGGGGATCGAGAGGATGTCGATGTCGCGGAAGAAGCTCAGCATCCCGAGCCCGAGGATCGACAGCGCCGCGAACCCGACGAAACCGATCACCAGCGCCAGGAACGCGGAGACCCCCGCCGGCTCGATGCCGCGGGGGTCTTCGGTGGTGGTCATATCGTCACCCTACGCTCGACCGGCGAGCGCGGCGCCGGTCAGCGCAGAGCCGAGGGTCCTGCCTCGAGCGTGCGCTCGTACTCGGCCTGCGCCTCGGCGTTCAGGACCTTCTTGCGCGCACCCGAGCGCGAGACCCAGGCTCCGAACCAGATGGTCAGCTCGCGGGCGAAGACGAATGCCGCGATCGCGAGAGGTGCGAGCATCTGCTCGTTGACGAGGTCGGCGGATTCGCTGGCCGGGATGCGCCAGAACGGCGCCTGGAACAGCTGTCCCAGAAGGTGCCCTCCGTAGGTGGCGACGGCCACCAGCAGCCCGAGGATGACCCATTTGCCCCAGCGCGCACGGTTGACGAACGCACCGAGCAGCCAGAACGCGAGGAAGAACACGACGACGGGAACCCAGAACGACCATGTCATCAGTGCAGCGAGCGCCTCGGTGCCGATGTTCTCTGCGGTGACGTCGCCGGCGAGTGCGCCGAGACCGAGGGTCGCGCCGAGGTAAAGGATCGCGAAGGCGAGGGTCGCCAGAAGCCCGATTCCTCCGGCGGCACCGCGGTTGCCGAGCTCACGGGGCGGCTCGGGCGCCTGCACGAAGATCGGCTGCGGGGCTGCTGGCGGCGCCATCGGCTCGGTCGGCACGACCTGCGTCTCGGCGGCGGATGCGGCGGATGCGGCGGATGCGGCGGATGCGGCGTACGCCGTGTCGGCGACACTGGGAGCGGTCTCGTGGGTGAGCGTCGCATCGTCGGCGACACCGGGGGTGGCGTCCTGCACGACCGTGTCGGCGCCTGCGGCCTCGATGTACGACAGGTCGTAGCCCGAATCGTCGCTCGCAGTACCGGAGGAGACCGGCTCGGAGTAGTCCGCCGCGGACGCGGACGGCGCGACATCATCGGCCGCCGCGGTCTCGGGGGCGGCGATGTCCGCTGCAGCGTCCGCAGAGGTGTCCTGCGCGGCGCTCTGCTCGTTGCCGCCGAACACATCCGGGTGGTCTCGCTCGGCCGCCTCGAAGGCAGCCAGGTCGGGGTCGACGGCATCCGCATCGCTGGAGGCGCCCGGCACATCGGCACGGGCCGCAGCGGCGGCGTCGAGTCCCTCGTTGGCACTGCCCACGACGTCGTCGACGTCGTTCGGCCGGTCGTTCTGGGGAACCTCGGGGTCGCTCATGGCTTCGCCTCTCGTGGATAGGTGCACAGTGAGGCTAACGCCCGCGTGATCACGCATGAGGGAGGCTTGCCGACGTGTCGCCGGGCTGGTAGTGGACAGGGACGCTCCGGCCGGGCGCGTCGCGGGCCTCAGCCCGGTACAGTGCCGTCCAGCAGGTGGCCGACGACCACGAGCAGACCCGGGCCCGCGGGCAGCGACAGCCACAGCAGTGCACCGACGACACCAGCGCACAGGATGCCGACGATCCAGCTCACTGCCAGACTGCGACCTCCCACCCGCGTCATCATGGGCTCACCGTAACCCCGGGGCGATGCGGGGAGAGGATCGCGGATGCCGTGTCGCGCGGGTCCGCGTCGGGTCGCCTCTCGCGATGCCTGCTCAGCCGAGGCTGCGGAACGGATGCTCAGGATGCCGCGGTGCGGCGGCGCATCCGCCACAGCAGCCAGAGGCCGGATGCCGGAACCACCACGATCACGAGCACGATGATCGTCGAGTGCCCGAGGTCGTACACGGTCGGCACGAGCGGACTCGCGACCTCTGGGACACTCCCGACTCCGGACGCTTCGTGCACCTCGACCGCACCGGACACGGCGTACGCAGGCAGCGACACGAGAAGGATGATCCCGAACAGCACCAGCGGCGCGCAGATCGCGACGACCTTCTCCCAGGTGCGCCACATACCGCTCAACCCGACCATCACCGCACCGACGACCCAGCCCAGAAACGGAACCAGGAAGCCGCCGAAGCTCAGTACGAGCGCCGCTGCGATCCCGAAGCCTCGCGTGCTCGTCGCGGGTATGCGCAGCGGCGCAGGAGGAAAGACGGCTGCGGTGGCCACGTATCCGCCGGCGTCCATCGCCTCCCGCGCGATCACTGCCGGGTCGCCGAGCTGCACGATCCGCGCCTCGGCGGCATCCGGACCGAGGCTTGCGAGCTCCTCGGCGATGCCGGCGCGGATCTCGGCGGCGATGCCGTGCGGCACATCCCGCAGCGCGACATCCAACCGGGTGAAGTAATCGGAGGTGGCGGTCATCATGGTCATTCCTCTCCCACCAGGGACGAGACGGTCTGAGCGAACGGCATCCACTGCCGCCGGAACAGCGCGAGCTGGGCGATCCCGGCATCCGTCAGCCGGTAGTACCTGCGCACCGGCCCGGCATCCGATGGCTGGTCGAAGGTCGAGACCCAGCCGTTGTCGCGCAGCCGCCCGAGCAGCGGATACAGCGTGCCGATGCTGGCGATCAGCCCGGGCGCGGTGAGCGCGTCGGCGAGCTGCCAGCCGTACATCGGCTCGCGGGCGAGCAGGCCGAGCACGCAGTACTCGACCACCCCCTTGCGCATCTGCGCCCCCACGTCCGCTGTCATGCATCACAAGCTAGCATGCCTGGCAAGGCACTGACAACGACTCCTCACGCGCCGAGAGATCACCTCCGGCGTGACACACGCTCTCGCGTGGATTCTCCTGCGGAATATGATCTCTCGCCGAGGGAGTCGCATCTCGGTGGCCGAGCGGGTTCAGCCGGCGGCGGGCTGATGCAGATGCCAGGCGGTGACGTGCACGGTCGCTCCGGGGATGATGTCGAGCCGCATGTCCCACATGAGGCGGGCATCACCCGGGTGCGCGGCGACCCACAGCGTGCTGGCCACGAGCTGCCCGTGCATCGAGTTGGCATCCCAGCCGATCACGGCGATCGCGCTCTCGCCCGGCTGCAGGGTGATCGGCGCGGAACCTGGATCCTGCGCCATGAACGAGCCGCCCCGCTCGACGGTCACATCCAGCAGGTGCCCGTTCTGATCCCCGTAGGCGACGTCCGGATATCCCTCGAGGGTGCACGGCGCATCGGCGGCGTTGACCAGCTGGATCATCTGCCCGCGGTGGCCCGTCGCGCCATCCGGCTGCGGCGCCATGAGGGTGCTGTTCCCCGTGGTGCACGCGCCCTCCGGGACCGCACTCCCGCCGGG
>JBARWR010000026.1:0-24007 GCA_049646915.1 Microbacterium sp. | reverse complement strand
CGCCAGATGTCGGACCGATTCGCGGGAAACGGCCTGCATCTGGCGTGTCGGCCCCCGAAATGTAAGGGCTGCCGGGCGTCAGCCCTGCTTCGGGAAGCGCACCTCGACGCCGGTGAGCGGATGCTTGTGCAGGTAGCGGGCGATGTAGGGGCAGTAGGGGGCGATCGTGTCGCCGGTCTGCGCGGCATCCGCGAGGGCCTCGGATGCCAGCTGCTGAGCCAGACCCCTGCCCTGGAAGGCGTGGTCGACCTCGGTGTGCGTGAACCGGAACTCTCCGGGGCGCCGGTCGAACTCGGCGAAGCCGGCGAGCGTGCCGTCGAAATGGATCTCGTAACGTGAGGCCTCATCGTTGCGGCTGACGGTGATGTCGGGCATTGCTCCTCCTTCGGTTGCGTCCAACCTACGCGCATGGGGCGGGCGCGAGGCCTGTGGAGGGCCGGGCCGGACGTCGGCGGCGATCGATACGCTGGAGGGATGCCGACGCAATCCGATCCGTACGAGGACGTGCCTTACGCGGACGAGCCCTGGGGTCCTGAGCCCGTCGAAGGGCCCGAGGACATGGACTGGGTCCCGCCCGAGGACAGCTACGAACCGCCGCTGGACTGGGGCACCGCGCCGATGACGGCGGCATCCGCTCCCGAGAAGGCGGCCGCCACACCCTCCCGATACCCCACCGCGCTCGAGGCGCTGCGCACGGTCTTCGGCTACGACGCCTTCCGCGGCGACCAGGCGGCCATCGTCGAGCAGGTGATCAGTGGCGGGGATGCCGTCGTGCTGATGCCCACCGGTGGTGGCAAATCGATCACGTACCAGGTGCCCGCGCTCGTGCGCGAGGGTACGGGGCTGGTGATCAGCCCGCTGATCGCGCTGATGCACGACCAGGTCGACGCGCTGCGCGCCAACGGCGTGCGCGCCGCCTACCTCAACTCCACGCAGGCGCCCGATGAGCGTCGCGAGGTCGAGCGGGCCTACGTCGCCGGCGAGCTGGATCTCATCTACGTCGCCCCCGAACGGCTGTCGTCGGCGGCGACGACCCGGCTGCTGCAGCAGGGTGTGCTGAGCGTGATCGCGATCGACGAGGCGCACTGCGTGTCGCAGTGGGGCCACGACTTCCGCCCCGACTACCTGGCGCTGGGCGACCTGGCCGAGCGGTTCCCCGGGGTGCCGCGCATGGCGCTCACGGCGACCGCCACCCGGGCCACCCACCAGGAGCTCACCGAGCGCCTGCACCTGGACGGCGCCGAGCATTTCGTGGCGAGCTTCGATCGGCCGAACATCCAGTACCGCATCGTGCCGAAGGTGGATCCGCGCAGGCAGCTGGTGGCATTCATCCGCTCCCAGCCCGAGGGGGCGGCGGGGATCGTCTACGCGCTGAGCCGCAAGTCGGTGGAGCAGACCGCGACCTATCTGGCTGCGCAGGGTCTGGACGCGCTCCCGTATCACGCGGGTCTGCCGGCCGAGGTGCGCGCGACCAACCAGTCGCGGTTCCTGCGCGAGGACGGTGTCGTGATGGTCGCCACGATCGCGTTCGGGATGGGCATCGACAAACCCGATGTGCGCTTCGTCGCGCACATCGACCTGCCCAAGTCCGTGGAGGGCTACTACCAGGAGACCGGTCGTGCCGGTCGTGACGGCGAGCCCGCGGTGGCGTGGATGGCCTACGGTCTCGGGGATGTCGTGCAGCAGCGCCGACTCATCGATCAGAGTCCGGGCGATCGCACGTTCAAAATGCGGATGGGTCAGCATCTGGATGCCATGCTCGCGCTGTGCGAGACCGTGGCCTGCCGCCGCCAGAATCTGCTGCGGTACTTCGGGCAGGACTCCAACCGGTGCGGCAACTGCGACACGTGCCTGGAGGCACCCGAGACCTTCGATGGACTTGTGCCGGCCCAGAAGCTGCTGTCGACGATCGTGCGACTCAAGCGTGAGCGCAACCAGGCTTTCGGCGCCGGGCACCTCATCGACATCCTGCGCGGATCGTCCAACGACCGCATCCGCAAGATGGGGCACGAGCAGATCGCGACATACGGCATCGGAGCCGACCTGTCCGATCAGGACTGGCGCAGCGTCGTGCGGCAGCTGCTGGCCCGCGGCATCCTCGTCGCCCAGGGGGACTACGGCACGCTCGCTGCGGGCGGGGATGCCGCAGGCGTGATGCGCGGCGAGACCGAGGTGCCGCTGCGCAAGGACACGATCGGGCGCGTGAGTGCGGGCCGCGCACGCAAGACGAGTGCGGCATCGGATGCCGTCTCCGCGGGCGACCGCTCCCTGTTCGAGGCGCTGCGCGCTTGGCGGGCCGAGACCGCCCGCGAGATCGGCAAGCCCGCATACATTGTGTTCGGGGATGCCACGCTGCGTGCGCTCGCCGAAGCCCGCCCCACCACGATGGGCGGCCTTGCGGGCATCACCGGCATCGGCGAGAAGAAACGGGATGCCTACGGCGAGGCCGTGCTCGAGGTGATCGCGGCCCACTGACCTGGCAACGCCGGCGACGTGTGGTCTTCGACGCGAGGTCTCCGCTTCAGTCCGTCGTTGCGCGGGGAGGTTCGACTACCACGGGACGCGTGTGCCATTCCAGGACCAGAGGGCTCCTGTGGGTCCGCCGTCGGGGAGGAGCGCGAGGCGGACAGCTCCGGTGGCGGCCTCTGCGGGGTCGCCACCGACGGACATGCCTGCGATGAGATTGGTGCGGCGCAGGCCTGGCGCGAGCGCGTTGACCTTGATGTCCTCACCGAGGGCCTGAGCCATCAGCATCGTGACTGCGTTGACGGCGGTCTTCGAGCTTCGGTAGGCGAGTCCGCCGCCCTTCACACGTTCCCAATCGAACTGCGGGTTCGGACCGCTGTTCCAGGTCAGTGATCCGGTTCCGCTGGACACATTGACGATGCGAGGGTGCGCCGACCTCCGCAACGCGGGAAGGAACCCCTGAGTGACGGCGATGAGACCGAAGACGTTGGTCTCGTAGGCGCTGCGCAGCTGTTCGAGAGTGGTGGAGTCGATGTCTTCGCCACCGGGGTTCACGCCCGCGTTGTTGACCAGGATGTCCAGCTCGCCGATCTGCCGCACAGCCGCCGCGACCGATGACGGATCCGTTACGTCGAGGTGCACGACGCGCACGGAAGGTCCGAGTTCGTTCGCGGCTCGCTGTCCTTTGCCGAGGTCGCGTACTCCGATCCAGACTGTCACGCCGTGGTCGAGCAATTGGCGCGCCGTCTCGAAGCCGATGCCGCTGTTGCCCCCGGTCACCAATGCTGACGAACCCGGCGCAGGTGAACGGATCTCTGCGGGAAGGCGGTGGGTCTCTGTCATGATGTCTCTCTCCAACTCCAACGATGTGGTTGGAATCCTATCGCCGACACGATCAATCTCCAACTCAAGTGTTGGTAATCTTGGATGATGGCCTGGGACACCGACGGAACACAGCGTCGACTTCGTGACGCGGCACTCGTGGAGTTCGCTGCACGAGGGTTCGAGGGCACGACAGTGGCCTCCATCGCAGCCCGTTCCGGCGTGAACAAGGAGAGGCTCTACAGCTACTTCGGAGACAAGAAGGGGCTTTGGGAGCTCGTGTTGACGACGGAGCTGGAGCGCCTTGCCACGGCTGTCGAACTCGCCGGGGTCAGCCTGGAGGACATCGGTGAGTTCGCCGGCGCGACCTACGACTACCACGCGGCTCATCCTGAGCTGGGTCGCCTGCTGCAGTGGGAGGGTCTGCAGGTCGGCCCGCCGGCGCACGCTGCGGTGCGCACGACGCACTACCGGGAGAAGGTGACTCGTTTCGCTGCCGCCCAACGGGACGGCCTCCTCGATCCCGACCTCGATCCCGCGCACCTGGTCTTCGCTCTGATCGCCCTGGCCGCCTGGTGGCAGACCGTGCCTCAGCTGGCCGAGATGATCACCGGCGCAGGACCTGACGATCAGCAGGAGCGGGCAGGGCGTCGTCGATTCGTCGTCGAGGCAGCGAGGCGGCTCGCGTCGCCGTCGCATCCCTGACGGGCAGTCGAGGCCAGAGCTTTCGGCGGCCGTCCTCCGCAGCACGGTCGGACCTCGCCGCCCACCCGGGGGTGCGCTGGCTCAGAACCTGGGTAGAGCGCGCGATCAGGAACCGGCCGCGGCGCCGGCGTACTCCTCGGCGTGCACGTGCACGGTGGCCGCACCGCCGATCAGCTTGGAGACCGGGCAGCGGGCATGCGCCGCAGCCAGCAGGTTCGCGGTCTCGGCATCCGATAACCCCTCGGCCGACAGGTACCCGTCCACGTGGAACTCGTAACCCACCTCGGCGGCGTGCAACTCGACCTCGACGCGCACGGCAGTGCGCCGCTCGCCGCGGACGATCGCCTGCGCGGTGGCGTTCAGGCAGGTGACCCAGGCGAGTGCCAGCAGCTGCTCCGGATTGGAGGCGGAAGGGTCGAATTCCGCACCCAGCGGGGATGACACCGGCACCTGCATGCCGTCGATGATCCGACTGGTGCCGTCTCCGCCGTCGGTGTTGATCGCTTCGGTCCGGTACCTGGCACTCATCCTTCAACTATAATTGGACCACGTACAGAAAGGGCTGCTCGGGCCCTGCTGGGCCTGCGTGCGGCCCACCCCTCGACACGAGAGATCCCCGCGATGGCCCCCTCCTCCACGATCGTGGAGTTCCGCAGCATCACCAAGCGGTTCCGCTCCGGCATCGATGAGCCGGCGGCCCTCGAGGACGTCACTCTCAGCATCCGCTCCGGCGAGATCTTCGGCATCGTCGGCGAGAGCGGAGCCGGCAAGTCCACCCTGCTCGAGCTGGTCAACGGCCTCACGACGCCGACCTCCGGAACGGTCACGGTCGACGGCACCGACGTCGCCTCGCTCGACGCGGGCGGAATGCGCACCCTGCGCCGCGGCATCGGCACGGTCTTCCAGGGGGTGCACCTGCTCAGCAACAGCACGGTGCGGGGCAACATCCGCCTGCCCCTGCGCCTCGGCCGCCGCGACGGCGGGCCGGTGCTGAGCCGCAAGGAACAGAAGGAGGAGGTCGACCGGATGCTGAGTTTCGTCGGCCTCAGCCATCGAGCCGACCACTTCCCCGCGCAGCTCAGCGGTGGTGAGCGTCAACGGGTCGGCCTGGCCCGTGCCCTCGTCACCCGCCCGCCGCTGCTGCTGTGCGACGAGCCGACCTCCTCGCTCGACGCCTCCACAACCGGTGACGTGCTGCGGGTGCTGTCCGACGCGCGTGAGAAGCTCGGCACCACGGTCATCGTCATCACGCATGACCTCGACGTCGTCAAGGTGCTCTGCGACCGTGCCGCCCTGCTGGAGAAGGGTCGCCTGCGCGAGGTGTTCCCGATCACGCGCACCAAGGCCGACCGCACACTGCCCAGCTACTACGAGCAGGTCAAGCGGGAGCTGATGTCATGAGCTGGCTCACCGACCTGCTGGCCGAGTACGGCGAGGACATCGCCAAGTCCATGGCCGAGACCGGGTACATGATGCTGGCGTCGCTGCTCGCGGCCGTGCTCATCGGCCTGCCTCTGGGCATGATCGTGTACCTCACCGAACGCGGCGGGATCGCCGAGAACCGTGGCGTGAACATGGTCGCGAACCTCTACATCAACGTCGTCCGCTCCTTCCCGTTCCTGCTGCTGGTGGTGTTCTTCATCCCCTTCACCCGCGCCGTGATCGGCA
The DNA here is from genome assembly GCA_049646915.1 of Microbacterium sp. GTDB lineage: Bacteria > Actinomycetota > Actinomycetes > Actinomycetales > Microbacteriaceae > Microbacterium. The sequence continues at coordinate 18,346 of JBARWR010000026.1, read as the reverse complement.
CGAGCTTCGGAACCGCGGCCGCCACCTTCCCGCTGTGCTTCGTCGCGGTGGCGATCTACGCCCGGCTCACCGAGCAGATCCTGCGCGAGATACCCACCGGCATCCCGTTGGTCGCGCGGGCGTTGGGCGCGACGGTTCCGCAGGCCGTGTTCCGGATGCTGCTGCCCGAGGCGCGCTCCGGGCTCGTCTACGCGCTCACCTCGGCGGCGATCAGCCTGCTGTCGTACTCGACGGTCCTGGGGGTCGTGGGCGGCGGCGGCATCGGCGATTTCGCCATGCGCTACGGCTATCAGGTCTACAACGACAACCTGATGTACCTCGTCATCGTCATCATCATCGTGTGCGTGCTCGCCATTCAGGCCATCGGGCACCGCACCTCGGTGCGTCTCGACCGACGCTGATCCGGCGGATCCGAAGACCCGCACCCCACGACCTCACACCCACAAGGAGAGCAGAACAATGAAGAAATCACGCGTCGGAATGCTGGCTGCGGCACTGGGACTGGCGTTGGTCGTGAGCGGCTGCGCCGCCTCCGGGCCCGCTGACAAGAAAGCGGATGCCGCAGACCCGCAGGTGCTGAAGGTCGCCGCGGTCACCGCGCCGATGACGGATGTCGTGACGGCGGCCGGCGAGGCCATCGAGGGCGACTACAAGGTCGAGCTGGTCGAGGTGGGCGACTACATCACGTCGAACACGATCCTGAACAGCGGCGACGTGTACGCGAACTTCTCGCAGCACATCCCTTATATGGAGACGTTCAACGAGGGCAATGACGGCACGCTGGTCGGTGTGCAGCCGGTGTACAACTTCCTCATCGCGTTCTACTCCAAGACCCTCGACGACATCGCCGACCTGCCCGACGGCGCGACCATCGCCATCCCCGATGACCCGTCCAACACCGGCCGTGCACTCAAGCTGCTCGCCGCGCATGACGTGATCTCGCTGGATCCTGAGGTCGATCCTTACGACGCGACTGTGAAGGACGTCGTCGACAACCCGAAGCACGTCGAGTTCCTGCAGGTGCCGATCGCCTCGCTGAACGCCGCGTACGAAGAGGCTGACCTGGTGTTCCAGTGGCCCTCGCACATCATCGCCCTGGGGCTGACCCCGCAGAAGGACGGACTGATCACCGAGCTCGACGACCGGTTCGCCCTGAACCTCGTGGTGCAGAAGAAGGACGCCGACAGCGCAGCCACCGCCGCACTGAAGAAGGCGTTCACCAGCGACCAGGTGCGCGCAGTCATCGAGGGCAACGGCACCATCCAGACCGCCTGGTGACGCTCAGCTGAGTCTCCGGTGCCCGTCCCGGATTCCGGCGTGTCTCAGAAGGGGCGGCTCCGTCGCATCCGCACCCGTCCGATCTGGAACGCGATCGGGGTGCGTGTCTCAGAACGTGCGAGTTCGCGGACGCGGCACCCGCCGCTTCTGAGACGCACAGGGCAAGCGAGGTCGGATGCTGTGGGGTCGCGACAACACGTTCGGAGGTCCTCCCCCCGAGTGATTGGCGAAACCCCACAGGCGAGTTCGTTCGGCTTTGTCGCAGACCTACCATTGATGGACCCCCGCCCCTTTCTGAGAGGAACTGTCATGGTCGACGCCGCCACCCGTCCCGCCGCCGTCACGCAGCCCGCCGAAGGCGGGAGCATCGACGTCGCGCGCGTCACCGAGCTGCTGATGGGAACCTGGGCCGACACGCGCCGCGAGTCGCGCGAGCTGATCAAGGACTCGGCGTTCTGGCGCGACGACAGCCTCGGCAAGGACGCCCACCGTGAGCGCGTGTTCACCCAGCTGCACCTGCTGGTCGAGAACGGCGCCGTGCACAGGGCGTTTCCGAAGAGGTTCGGCGGCGAGGAGAACAACGGCGCCAACGTCGCCGGGTTCGAGGAGCTGGTGACGGCCGATCCGAGCCTGCAGATCAAGGCGGGCGTGCAGTGGGGCCTGTTCGGGTCCGCCGTGCTGCAGCTGGGCACCGAAGAGCACCATGACAAGTGGCTGCCCGGAATCATGGACCTCTCCATCCCCGGCGCCTTCGCGATGACCGAGATCGGTCACGGATCGGACGTCGCCGCTGCCGCCACCACCGCGACCTTCGACCCCGAGACCGACGAGTTCGTGATCAACACGCCGTTCCGCGCGGCGACGAAGGAGTACCTCGGAAACGCCGCGCTGCACGGCGTCGCGGCGACCGTGTTCGCTCAGTTGATCACCAACGGCGTCAATCACGGCGTGCACTGCTTCTACGTGCCGCTGCGTGGTGAAGACGGCGAAGATCTGCCGGGCATCAGCCGTGAGGACGACGGGCTCAAGGGCGGGCTGAACGGCATCGACAACGGCCGCCTCGCCTTCGACCACGTGCGCATCCCGCGCACCAACCTGCTGAACAAGTACGGCGACGTCGCAGCCGACGGCACCTACACCAGCCCGATCGACAGCCCAGGACGTCGCTTCTTCACCATGCTCGGCACACTCGTGCAGGGACGCGTGTCGCTCGACGGCGCAGCATCCTGGGCATCCGCCCTCGGCCTGCACATCGCGATCACCTACGCCACGCAGCGTCGGCAGTTCGACGGGGCCGACGGGCAAGAGGTTCTGCTGCTCGACTATGGCAAGCACCAGCGCCGACTGCTGACGCGCCTGGCGACCACCTACGCCCACATCTTCGCGCACGACGAGTTCCTGCAGAAGTTCGACGGGGTCTTCTCCGGCCGCACCGACACCCCAGATGACAGAGAAGACCTCGAGACGCTCGCCGCCGCGCTCAAGCCGCTGTCGACCTGGCACGCCCTCGACACTCTGCAGGAGGCGCGCGAGGCCTGCGGCGGAGCGGGCTTCATGTTCGAGAACCGTCTCGTCGGACTCCGCGCCGACCTCGACGTCTACGCCACGTTCGAAGGCGACAACAACGTGCTGCTTCAGCTGGTGGGCAAGCGGCTGCTGACCGACTTCGCGCAGCAGTTCACCGGCAAGGATGCTGCCGGGCTCGCCAAGTACGCGGTCGGACAGACCGCGGGCAAGGTGTTCCACGGCGCGGGTCTGCGTGCTCTCGGACAGGCCGTCGCCGATCTGGGCTCGACCGCCCGCTCGGTGGAGCTGGGCCTGCGCGGTGAGCAGCAGCACGAGCTGCTCACCGAGCGCGTGCAGCAGATGGTCGCCGACATCGCCGGTCGCCTGCGCCCTGCAGGCAAGGACAAGGTGCTCGGCGAGAAGCTCTTCAACGAGAACCAGGCCGAGCTCATCGAGGCCGCCCGTGCGCACGGCGAACTGCTGCTGTGGGAGGCGTTCACCGACGCGACCGGCAGGGTCGAGGACTCGCAGACCCGAACGGTGCTCACCTGGCTGCGCGACCTGTACGGGCTGACGGTGATCGAGAAGCACCTCGCGTGGCATCTCATCAACGGGCGTCTGTCGACGCAGCGCGCCGCCGCCGTCTCGAGCTATATCGATCGGCTGTGCGCACGGCTGCGTCCGCACGCGCTCGAGCTGGTCGGCGCGTTCGGCTACGAGCCCGAGCACGTGCGCGCGCCCATCGCGAGCGGCATCGAGCAGCAGCGACAGGACGAGGCCCGCGCCCACTATGCGGCCCTCGAGGCATCCGGTGAGGCGCCGATCTCCGAGAAGGCGCTGCACAAGCAGAAGAAGGCCTGATCCCCTCCGATCATGTGTGCCACCTGGCTGCAGTGGAGCGGCCCGATGCGGTCATGTGCGCCACCTGGACACGGCCCGAGCGGGCGGGAGCGGGGTACGCCACCCACCCGGTAGCGTGATGGTCATGAGCAACGTGACGCAGATCGGCGAACTCGATTCCTGGGGCGGCGAGAAGGGCAAGCGATTCATCGAGAAAGAGGTCGGCGCGCAGTTCGCCGGCGTCTCGGTGAACACCACTCAGCCCGGCGGTGAGACGCCGTTCTGGCACGCGCACGCGAAGCTCGAGGAGATCTACATCGTGATCGACGGCCGCGGCGAGTTCGCGCTCGGCGACGAGGTGATTCCGCTCGAGTCCGGTACCGTCGTCCGCGTCGCACCCGGCCTGATGCACGCCCTGCGCGCGCTGCCCGACAGCCCGACGCCGATGCGCTGGGTGTGCGTGCGCGCCGCTGGCATGGAGCTCGGCGATGTCGGCCGCGACGCCGAACTGGACCGCGAGCGCCCGTTCCCGTGGAACGCCTGACCGGCGCATGACCTCTCTGCTGACGGGCGCCGATGGGCGTGCCCGCTGCGCGTGGAGCGGCGACGACACCGAGTACCGCCGCTACCACGACGAGGAGTGGGGCACCCCGTTGCATGGCGACCGCGCGCTGTTCGAGAAGATGGCGCTGGAAGGGTTCCAGGCCGGGCTGAGCTGGATCACGATCCTGCGCAAGCGCCCCCGCTTCCGTGAGGTGTTCGCCGGGTTCGATCCGCAGATCGTCGCCGAGTTCGACTCCGACGACGTGGAGCGGCTGATGACGGATGCCGGGATCATCCGCAATCGTGCGAAGATCCTCGCCACGATCTCGAACGCCTCGCTCGTGCGCGACATGGCCGACGGCGAGTTGGATGCTCTGATGTGGTCGTTCGCGCCTACGGCATCCGTCCGTCCCCGTCCCCGTGAGCTCGCTGACATCCCCGCCGTGACCGAGCAGTCCGAGGCCCTCAGCAAGGCGCTGCGCATCCGCGGCTTCCGCTTCGTGGGACCGACGACCATGTACGCGCTCATGCAGTCCGCGGGGATGGTCGACGACCACATCCACGGATGCTGGCGCGCGACCGCCGCCTGAAACCCGCGAGGACTCCGCGAGCGATGGGCTGTTCTCCCCGACGGCGCTGTTCGTGACGGCACGATATGCTGTCCGCGGCGTGCGGTGCACGTCCAGGGGGGAACAACAGTATGCGAGTGCTGACGTGGATGCGTGCGCGCCCGAAGAGCATGGCGGCGACGGCGGGGGTCGTCGTGGGAGCGGTCGCACTCACCGGCATGGCCTTCGCCTATGACGGGCTGCCCACCACCAAGGTGGATCTCAACGATGCCGGCGTCTGGCTGACGAAGACCTCGAGTCTGCTGGTCGGGCACTTCAACCATGAGTCGACCGTGCTCGACGGCGGTCTGCGCACGGCCGGCGAGAACTACGACATCCTGCAGGACGGCGGCACCGTCCTGGTCGCCGATCAGGGCAGCATGACGCTGACCGCAGTGGATCCCGCGCGGGTGTCCCTCGATGACAGCGCGCCGATCCCCTCCGACGCGAAGGTGTCTCTCGGCGCGCGCACGGCCGCGGTGCTGGATCGCGCCTCCGGGGATCTCTGGGTCGTCGGCACCGCGTCGATCTCGGGCTTCGACATCAAGGGCATCGAGCCGCTGGTCGAGCTGGGCAAGAACGCCGATGTGGTCGTCGCGCGCGACGGGACCGTGTTCGCACTGTCGTCGGAGCGCGGCGAGGTCGTCACCGTCCCCGTCGACGCGCAGGGCGATCCGCTGGAGCCGAAGACCGCCTCGGTCGGCGAGATCGATGCATCCGAGCGCCCGTCCATCACGGCCGTCGGCGACACACCGGTCGTACTGGACGCAGCCGCGGGAGTGGTGACCACGCCCGGGGGCTTCCGGACCGAGCTCGGCGAGCTGGGCATGGGGCCGGCGAAGGACGCCGTGCTGCAGCAGGCGTCCGCGCAGACGGATGCTGTCGCCCTGGCCGGCGAACGACAGCTGGTCGAGGTGCCTTTGGACGGGTCTGAGCCTGTCGTGCTCGAGGCCGGCGGCGAGGGCACGCCGGCCGCGCCTGTGTTCCTCCGGGGCTGCACGTACGCCGCGTGGGCAGGGTCCGCCCGCTTCCTGCGCGACTGCGTCGGAGAGCGCAGCGACGTGTCCGAGAACATTCCCGGAGCCGAGGAGAGCTCGCGCCTGACGTTCCGTGTGAATCGCGATGTGATCGTACTGAACGACATCGTCGGCGGTGAGGCGTGGCTGGCCGATGAGAGCCTGCAGCGCGTGGACGACTGGTCGATCCTGACCCCGCCCGACGGTGAGACCGAGGATGAGGACGAGTCCACGCAGGAGACCGTCGAGACCTCCTTGCCCGACCGCAAGGAGGAGAACACCCCTCCGGTGGCTGAGGACGATCCCGATCTCGGTGTGCGCCCGGGCGGCACCACGCTTCTTCCCGTGCTCGACAACGACAACGATTCCGACGGCGACGTGCTGGTGGCATCCCTCGTCGACGCGCAGCCGTCGATCGGCGAGGTGCAGCCGATCCTGAACGGTGCGGCGCTGCAGATCATGGTGCCCGACGATGCCACAGGTCAGGCCTCGTTCACCTACGAGGTCGACGACGGTCGCCCCAACGGCACCGACACGGCTGTGGTGACGGCGACGGTGTACGACTGGGACACGAACAGCGCCCCCAAGCCGAAGCGTCAGACCAAGCTGTCGGTCGAATCCGGCGGAACCCTCTCCTACAACCTCCTGCCCGACTGGATCGATCCGGAGGGCGACGACCTCTATCTGCAGAACGTCATTCCCGCGCAGGGCGACGAGGTCGAGTTCACCACCGACGGTCAGATCACCTACCGCGCGCTGGGCAGCCTGCAGGGCCGCAAGGAGGTCGAGGTCGTCGTCTCGGATGCCCTCGGCGAAGCCGCCAGCGGCAGGATCCTGCTCGATGTCAAGCCCGCCGGTACGACCGTTCCGGTCACGAACGCCGATCACATCGTCACGCGCGTCGGCGAGACGGCGACCGTGTTCCCGCTGGCGAACGACACCAGCTCCGGGCGCGACGAGCTGCGCTTGACTCGCGTGGACCCGCTCGAGACGGCCCAGGTCGTGCCGGACTATCCGAAGAAGCAGTTCGCGTTCAAGGCAGCTGCGGCCGGGGTCTATTACGTGCAGTACCTGGTGTCGGCCGGGCAGGCGGATGCCAAGGGTATCGTGCGCGTGGACGTGCTGGACAAGCAGGAATCCGAGCTGCCGCCGGTCGCGGTGCGCGATGTCGCGCTGCTGCCCAAGGGGAGCGAGGCGCTGGTCGGCGTGCTGGACAACGACTCCGATCCGTCGGGCGGAGTCCTGGTGGTGCAGTCCGTGACCGTTCCGCCGCACAGCGGCATCGCAGTCTCGGTGCTGAATCACGAGACACTCCGGATCAGCGACCAGGGCGCCATGGATGCTCCGGTGAAGATCACATACCGCATCTCGAACGGCTCCAAGTCCGCCGAGGGCGATGTGACGGTGGTGCCGATTCCTGCGCCGTCGAAGATCTCCGCTCCTGTCACGCACGATGACGAAGCGCGTGTCCGCGTCGGCGATGTGGTGACCATCCCGGTGCTGGACAACGATGTGCATCCCAATGGTGATGTCATGCATGTCGCGCCGGATCTGGTCGAGCCGCTGGTGGATCCGAAGGACGGTGAGGCGTTCGTCTCTCAGGACCAGGTGCGCTTCCGTGCCGGCGCTGAGGCGCGCACGGTGTATCTGACCTACGAGGCCGTGGACTCGATGGGACAGAAGGCCGGCGGGCACATCACGGTGCAGATCCTGCCGCTGGACGATGAAGTCAACGCTCCGCCCCGGCCGCGTGACGTCACCGCCCGGGCTCTTGCGGGCGGGAAGATCAGGATCCCGATTCTGCTGGACGAGATCGACGTCGACGGCGACTCGGTCGAGCTGCTGGGGCAGGACATCGCGCCGATCAAGGGTCAGATCACCGAGACCGGCAGCAACTACCTGGAGTACGAGGCCTTCGAGGGGTCGGCCGGTGTGGACACGTTCACCTACCGGGTGCGCGACCGTCTGGGTGCGGAGGGGACGGCCACCATCCGGGTCGGCATCGCCCCGCCCGAGGCGACGAATCAGGCACCGTATGCGGTGAAGGATGCCGTGGTCGTGCGGCCGGGCCGGTCGGTCGCCGTGCCCGTGCTGGCCAACGACTCCGATCCGGAAGGCGACGAGATCCGTCTGGTGAAGGATGGGCTCGAGGTGCCTGCGGACTCCGGCCTGAAGGCGAGGATCTCCGGCGACCGCGTCATCGTGACCGTGCCGGACCGCGAGCTGGAGGCGTCGCTGCGCTACACGATCCGCGACGCGAAGGGCGCCGAGGCGGATGCGCCCATCCTTGTGACCGTGGATGAGGACGTGCCGCTGATGACGCCCATCGCCCGCGACGATCGCGTGCGCGTGGAGGATCTGAAGGATTCCCTGAGCACCGATCTCGACATCCTCGGCAACGATGAGGATCCGGATGGCACCGTCGAAGGTCTGAAGGTCACTATCGAGGACGGCGCTCGCCTGGTGGGTGATCGCAAGGCGCGGGTGACGGTGACGGAGGAGCGTCAGCTGATCAAGTACACGGTGACGGATCAGGATGATCGTGCGGCGTCGGCGTTCATCTTCGTGCCGGCGATGAGTGAGCTGCGTCCGACGCTGCTGTCGACGAAGCCTGTGGAGGTGCGCAGCGGTGAGACGAAGGAGCTGCCGCTGTCGGACTACGTGACCGTCGCGGGTGGTGGGACGGTGCGGTTGACGGAGGCGTCGAAGGTCAGCTCTGCGCACGGCAACGGGGACTCGTTGATCAAGGACGAGACCACCCTGGTGTACACGTCTCAGAAGGGGTACTTCGGCAAGGAGTCCCTGAGTTTCGAGGTGACTGACGGCAAGACGGTCGAGGATCCGGAGGGGCGCAAGAGCACCCTGTCGATCTCGATCCTGGTGCTCCCGCCCGAGAATCAGCCGCCGGTGTTCGTGAACGGGCAGGTGGAGGTCGCACCCGGTGAGGATGCGACATCGCTCGACCTGGCGGCGTTGACGACGGACCCTGACAAGGACGACGCCGACAAGATCCAGTACCGCATCTCTGACCATCCGCGCGACGGGGTGAGCGCCCGACTCGAAGGAAGCACGCTCCGTGTGGAGGCGACGACCACGACTCCCAAGGGCACCACGACGGCCGTCGGGCTGACGATCACCGACGGCACGACCGAACCGGTCGAGGGCACGGTGTCGGTGACGGTGACCGCCTCTACGCGCAGCCTCGCCGTGGCGAGTCCGGACACGGTCGACGAGTCGGATCAGGGCAAGACGATCACGGTGCCGGTGCTGGAGAACGACATCAACCCGTTCGAGGATGAGGGCACGCCGCTGAAGGTTCTCTCCGCCGCCGTGGAGAGCGGCGACGGTGGCGCCCGTGTGACGGGCGATGAGGTCGAGGTCACCCCCGGCAAGAAGTTCGTCGGGGTGATGGTGGTGCGCTATCGCATTCAGGATGCGACGAAGGATCCCGATCGTGAGGTCGACGGTCGCATCACGGTGATCGTGCAGGGAGTGCCCGAGGCGCCGGGCGTTCCGCGGGTGACGACGGTGGAGGATCGCACGGTCGTGCTGGCCTGGTCGGCACCGTCGAACAACGGCGCGGAGATCGACCGCTACACGGTGACCTCGGTGGGTGGACGCCCGTACTCGAAGACCTGCGAGACGACCACCTGCACGCTGGACGGTCTTGTGAACAACGTCGAGTACACATTCCAGGTCACCGCCCACAACCGCGTCGGCGACGGCCCGGCATCCCCGCTGTCCGAGCCCGCGCGCCCGGACGTGCGTCCGGAGACGCCGCTGCCGCCGAAGCTCGTCTTCGGTGACAAGTCCCTGGCCGTGAGCTGGACGACACCGCAGTCCAACGGCTCGCCGGTGGATTCGTACACCCTGCAGATCTCGCCGGCACCGCTGCGGGGGTCGTCGGAGAAGACCGGGGTCACCGGGAACAGCCTCACCTGGGAGGGTCTGGAGAACGGCACGAGCTATCAGGTGCGGGTGCGAGCCCACAACAAGGCACCGGACCCGTCGGACTTCAGTCTGATGTCGATGGCGGAGGTGCCGGCAGGCGTGCCCGGTGTCGTGCCGGCACCGACGGTGCAGAGTGCGCCGTCGGTCGGCAGTGAAGCGCAGATGACGGTCACCTGGGACAACGCGGACCCGAACGGCGATGCCGTGAAGAACTACGACCTGGTCATCTACCGCGGTGGCAGCGTGTTCAAGACCGTGTCGGTGGGAACGGCGACGTCGCAGACTGTATCGGTTCCGACCGCTCAGGCGGACTACACCTATGCCGTGCGGTCGACGAACAAGGCCGGTGACAGCGAGCTCAGCCCGCAGTCCGCACCGAGGCGGGCGTTCGGCAAGCCCGGCGCTCCGACGAATGTGCAGGCGACCGAGGGCGACAGGCAGATCACCGTCACCTTCACTATGCCGGACTCGGCGCTCAACGGCGCCAAGAAGAGCGAGATCCGCTATCAGTACATGATCACGGGCGGGTCGTGGGTCGATTGGAACGGCAGCAGTGCGATCCCGGCGACCAACGGCACGGATTACACCGTGCAGCTGCGCGCCTACTCGGTGATCGATGGCCAGCAGTCCCAGCCCGGCCCGGCCTCCGCCGCGTCGAACAAGGTGACTCCGTATGGTGCTCCGAGTGCACCGACCGGGAGCGCGACGAACCTGGGCACGAGCGTGCGACTGACCTGGAATGCGGGCGGATCCCCCAACGGGCGACCGGTCACCACCTACATCAGTGTGAACGGCGGCGGCTGGCAGCAGGTCGCCACCAGCGGCACTCGAGATGTCGGCGGTGGTTACAGCCAGACCCACAGCATCAAAGTGCGCGCCGTCGCGTCCCCCGGGGGCACAGCCGAGTCCGGGACATACTCCGCAACGACCAACGCGCCTCCCGTGCCCACTGCCACGACCGTGAAGGGAACGCCCGGATACTGGCCCGCAGGATGGGGCGGCTCCGGCTCCTGCACCGACGCCTCCTGTGCGTATATGGCGATCACGGTGAAGGATTTCCCCGCGGGCACCTATCCGCTCTACTGCAACGACGGTCCGAACGCGGGACAGCGCTGGAGTGGCACGAGCATCTATGTGCCCGCCAACGGCACGGTGAATCTGTCCTGCTTCTACGGGACGCGGGGCACGAGGGTCTGGGTCACCATCGGAGGCTGGGGCGATGCCGCGGCGATGACCTGGCACTGATCGATCTCCCATGACGCAGAGGATGCAGCGAGTGCAGCGATCGACGGCCCGTGCTGGGGTAGTTCTGCCCATACCGCCGCCTTTTTCGCCGCGCGATCAGCCGGTTACAATGGCACGGGCGTGCGAGACCGGCGTCAAAGGGGGAGATCGCTGAATGAAGGTCCTGTCGTGGGTTCGGTCGCGTCCGAAGACCCTTGCCGCCACCGCCGGAGTGCTGGCGGGCAGTGTGGTCCTCACCGGAATGGCGCTCGCCTATGACGGACTTCCGACCGCGAAGGTAGAGCTCAACGACGCCGGCGTCTGGCTGACGAAGTCCTCCAGCCTGCTGGTCGGGCACTTCAACCACGAGTCCACGGTGCTCGACGGCGGGCTGCGCAGCTCGAGCGAGAGTTACGACATCCTGCAGGATGGCGGGACCGTCCTGGTCGAGGATCGGGGCAGCTCCACACTCACAGCCGTCGACCCCGCGCGCGTCTCGCTCACCGACAGCGCCACGATCCCGGGCGATGCCAAGGTCGCGCTCGGCCATCGCACCGCAGCCGTGCTGGAACGCACATCCGGGGATCTCTGGGTCATCGGAGTGGACAAGATCGCCGGCTTCGACATCAAGGCGAAGAAGCCTGTGATCGAGCTCGGCAAGGACGCCGACGTGACGGTCGGGAGGGACGGCACGGTGCACGCCGTGTCGGCAAAAGACGGCGAGATCGTCACGATCCCCGTGGACGACCAGGGAGATCCGCTGGATCCCCGCACAGCATCCGTCGACGGGATCGACAAGAACTCGTCGCCGACGATCACGGCCGTCGGAGACGTGCCGGTGGTCCTGGACTCGAAGACCGGGCTCGTCGTCACGCTGGACGGTCTGAACGAGAAGATCGACGGCGGCGAAGACGCCGTACTGCAGCAGGCATCGGCAGCCTCCGACTCTGTGGCCATCGCGACCACGTCGGCGCTGCTGGACGCTCCGCTCGGCGGCGGCGACATCGTCACCACCCAGGCCGGCGGCACGGGCACGCCCGCCGCACCCGTCTTCCTGCACGGATGCACCTACGGAGCGTGGGGCGGCTCGGCGCGATTCGTCCGTGACTGCGCAGGCGAGCGCAGCGACGTCGCGGAGAAGATCCCCGGCGGCGAGAAGAGCTCGCATCTGACGTTCCGTGTGAATCGCGATGTGATCGTGCTGAACGACATCATCGGCGGTGAGGCGTGGCTGGCCGATGAGAGCCTGCAGCGCGTGGACGACTGGTCGATCCTCACGCCGCCGGAGGGCGAATCCGAAGACACCGACAAGTCGACCGAGGAGACGGTGGAGACGTCCCTTCCGGATCGCAAGGAGGAGAACACGCCTCCCGTCGCTGAGGACGATCGCCTGGGCGTGCGTCCAGGTGGTACGACCCTCCTCCCGGTTCTGGACAACGACAACGACTCCGACGGCGACGTGCTGGTGGCATCCCTGGCCGGCGCGCAGCCGTCGATCGGCGAGGTGCAGCCGATCCTGAACGGCGCGGCGCTGCAGATCATGGTGCCCGAGGATGCCCAGGGCAGTGCATCCTTCACGTACCAGGTGGACGACGGTCGCCCCAACGGCACCGACACGGCGAACGTCACAGCGACGGTGTACGACTGGGACACGAACAGCGCCCCCAAGCCGAAGCGTCAGACCAAGCTGTCGGTCGAATCCGGCGGAACCCTCTCTTACAACGTGCTGCCGGATTGGACCGACCCGGAGGGCGACGACCTCTATCTCAAGGAGGTCATCGCCGCGCAGGGCGATGAGGTGGAGTTCACCACCGACGGTCAGATCACGTACCGGGCGCTGGGCAGTCTGCAGGGGCGCAAGGAGGTCGAGGTCGTCGTGGCCGACTCTCTCGGCAAGTCCGCCGGCGGCAAGATCCTGCTCGACGTGAAGCCTGCCGGCACGACCGTCCCGGTCACGAACGCCGATCACATCGTCACGCGTGTGGGCGAGACGGCGACCGTGTTCCCGCTGGCGAACGACACCAGCTCCGGGCGCGACGAGCTGCGCCTGACCCGCGTCGATCCGCTCGACGGCGTGAGCATCCACCCCGACTATCCGAAGAAGCAGTTCTCCTTCAAGTCCGCCGCCGCAGGTGTCTTCTATGTGCAGTACCTGGTGTCGGCCGGGCAGGCGGATGCCAAGGGCATCGTCCGTGTCGACGTGCTGGATAAGCAGGAATCCGAGCTGCCGCCGGTCGCGGTGCGCGACGTCGCGCTGCTGCCGCAGGGCAGCGAGGCGCTTGTCGGCGTGCTGGCGAACGATTCCGACCCGTCCGGTGGTGTGCTGGTGGTCCAGTCCGTGACCGTTCCACCGCAGAGCGGCATCGCAGTCTCCGTGCTGAACCACGAGACACTCCGGATCAGCGACCAAGGCGGTCTCACCGAGCCCGTGAAGATCAGCTACCGCATCTCGAACGGCTCCAAGTCCGCGGACGCCGATGTGACCGTCGTGCCGATCCCTGCGCCATCGAAGATCTCCGCTCCCGTCACGCACGATGACGAAGCGCGTGTCCGCGTCGGCGATGTGGTGACCATCCCGGTGCTGGACAACGATGTGCATCCCAATGGTGATGTCATGCATGTCGCGCCTGATCTGGTCGAGCCGCTGGTGGATCCGAAGGACGGTGAGGCGTTCGTCTCTCAGGACCAGGTGCGCTTCCGTGCCGGTTCCGAGGCGCGCACGGTGTATCTGACCTACGAGGCCGTGGACTCGATGGGGCAGAAGGCCGGCGGGCACATCACTGTGCAGATCCTGCCGCTGGACGATGAGGTCAACGCTCCGCCCCGCCCGCACGACCTGACCGCTCGCGCGCTGTCCGGGACCACGATCCGCATTCCCGTACCGCTGGACGGACTCGACGTCGACGGCGACTCGGTCGAGCTGCTGGGGCAGGACATTGCGCCGATCAAGGGTCAGATCACCGAGACCGGCAGCAACTACCTGGAATACGAGGCCTTCGAAGGTTCGACCGGCGTCGACACCATGGTCTACCGGGTGCGCGATCGCCTGGGTGCGGAGGGGACGGCGACGATCCGCATCGGAATCGCGCCCGCCGAAGCGACGAATCAGGCACCCTTCGCCGTGAAGGATGCCGTGGTCGTGCGGCCGGGCCGGTCGGTCGCCGTGCCCGTGCTGGCCAACGACTCCGACCCTGAGGGCGACGAGATCCGTCTCGTCAAGGACGGTCTCAAGGTGCCGGAGGATTCCGGCCTGAAGGCCAAGGTCTCTGGTGACCGCGTCATCGTGACCGTCCCCGACCACGAGATGGAAGCGGCGCTGCAGTACACGATCCGCGACGCGAAGGGCGCCGAGGCACAGGCCGCGATTCTCGTCACAGTCGATGAGAACGTGCCGCTGATGGCGCCGATCGCCCGAGACGATCGGCTGCGTGTCGAGGATCTGAAGGACTCCCTCACGGCAGACATCGACATCCTCGAGAACGATGAGGATCCGGATGGCACCGTCGAGGGGCTGAAGGTGGCGCTCGAGGATGGTGCGCGCCTGGTGGGTGATCGCAAGGCGCGGGTGACGGTGACGGAGGAGCGTCAGCTGATCAAGTACACCGTGACGGATCAGGATGATCGTGTGGCGTCGGCGTTCATCTTCGTGCCGGCGATCAGTGAGCTGCGTCCGACGCTGCTGTCGACGAAGCCTGTGGAGGTGCGCAGCGGTGAGACGAAGGAGCTGCCGCTGTCCGATTACGTGACCGTCGCCGGTGGTGGGACGGTGCGGTTGACGGAGGCGTCGAAGGTCAGTTCCGCGCACGGCAACGGGGACTCGTTGATCAAGGACGAGACCACCCTGGTGTACACGTCGGAGAAGGGCTATTTCGGTAAGGAGTCTCTGAGTTTCGAGGTGACTGACGGCAAGACGGTCGAGGATCCGGAGGGGCGCAAGAGCACCCTGTCGATCCCGATTCTGGTGCTGCCGCCGGAGAACCAGCCGCCGGTGTTCGTGAACGGTCAGGTCGAGGTCGCACCCGGTGAGGCCGCGACATCGCTGGATCTCACCGCCCTGACGACAGACCCTGACAAGGACGACGCCGACAAGATTCAGTACCGCATCTCCGGGCAGCCCGGCGACGGAATCAACGCACGACTCGACGGCGACACCCTCCTGGTCGACGCCGCCACGACGACTCCCAAGGGCACGTCGGCGATGGTCGGGCTGACCATCACGGACGGCACGACCGAGCCCGTCGAGGGCACGGTCGCGGTGATCGTCACGGCATCCACACGAAGTCTCGCGGTCGCCGGCCCGGACAAGGTCGATGAGGCCGATCAGGGCAAGACGATCACGGTGCCGGTGCTGGAGAACGACATCAACCCGTTCGAGGACGAGGGCACGCCGCTCAAACTCCTCTCCGCCGACGTCGAGAGCGGCAGCGGATCCGCCGACATCGTCGGCGACCAGGTGTCCGTGACACCTGATGCCTCCTTCGTGGGGGTCATGGCCGTGCGATACCGGATCCAGGACGCGACGAAGGACCCCGATCGAGAGGTCGACGGTCGGATCACCGTCATCGTGCAGGGCGTGCCGGATGCTCCCGGTGTTCCGCGGGTGACGACGGTCGAGGATCGCACGGTCGTGCTGGCCTGGTCGACGCCGTCGAACAACGGCGCCGAGATCGACCATTACACAGTGACCTCGGTGGGTGGGCGTCCGTATTCGAAGACCTGCGAGTCGACGACGTGCACGCTGGACGGGCTTGTGAACAACGTCGAGTACACGTTCCAGGTCATCGCGCACAACCGCGTCGGCGACGGGAAGCCGTCTCCGTTGTCCGAGCCCGCGCGGCCCGACGTGCGCCCGGAGACGCCGCTGCCGCCGAAGCTCGTCTTCGGCGACAAGTCGCTGAAGGTGTCGTGGACGGCCCCGCAGTCCAACGGCTCGCCGGTGGATTCGTACACCCTGCAGATCTCGCCGGCGCCGCTGAGCGGATCGTCCGAGCGGGTGACCGGAAACGTGAACACCCTCACATGGGAGGGTCTGGAGAACGGCACGGACTACCAGGTGCGGGTGCGAGCCCACAACAAGGCTCCCGACCCGTCGGATTTCAGTCTGTGGTCGTTGGGGGAGATACCTGCCGGTGTGCCGGGCAAGGTCGCTGCTCCGACGGTGAACAGCGCACCCTCTGTCGGCAGTGAAGCGCAGATGACCGTGACCTGGAGCAACGCCGACCCGAATGGAGACGCCGTCAAGAACTACGACCTGCTGATCTACCGCGGCGGATCGCTGTTCCAGACCCTGGCCGTGGGCACGGCCACCTCGAAGGTCGTGTCGGTCCCGTTCAACTCGGCGAACTACACCTACGCCGTACGCGCCACCAACAAGGCCGGGACCAGTGACAACAGCCCGCAGTCCGCTCCGCAGCGGGCGTTCGGCAAGCCCGGCGCTCCGACGAACGTGAAGGCGACCGAGGGCGACCGCAAGATCACCGTCACCTACACGATGCCGGAGTCGGCGCTCAACGGCGCCAAACCGGGCGAGATCCACTACCAGTACCTGATCACCGGCGGCTCGTGGACGAACTGGAACGGCGGGGCCATCGCCGCGACCAACGGCAAGGACTACACCGTGCAACTGCGGGCGTACTCCGTCATCGACGGCCAGCAGTCCCAGCCGGGCACGGCATCGGCCGCCTCGAACAAGGTGACCCCGTACGGGGCCCCCTCCGCGCCGACCGGTAACGCTGTGCGGTCCGGCGACAAGGCCGTCAAGGTCTCCTGGAACGCCGGCGGATCCGCTAACGGACGCGCCGTGACCACGTACATCAGCGTGGACGGCGGGGGCTGGGAGAAGGTCGCCACGACCGGAAACAGGACAGTCGGCAACAGTTACAGCACCAAGCACACCATCAAGGTGCGCGCCGTCGCGTCGCCGGGTGGTACGGCGGAGTCCGGCACGTACAGTGCGACCTCGGGGCCGAAGCCGGATACGAGTCCCAAGGCCTCGTTGTCAGCAGGTCCGGCGGTGTCCGGGTGCAGCGCGGTGGGCGGCGGGTCCTGCCATCGCTACAAGCTGACGACCAACCAGTACTTCAAGGCCGGCGATTACAACATCGAATGCCGGGCGGGCGGGGACTACGTCGGCAACAATGCGGGATACAAGATTCATATTCCGTCCGGCGGCAGCGTGCAGATCCAGTGCTATTCCGGATACTCCCGCGACAAGGAACTCAAGATCATCGGCGGCAACCCGAGCAGCGCGTACGGCAACTTCGGCTAGCCGACCCCCAGCGCGGCTCGCACCCTCAGACCTCATCACTCAAGAAGAAGAGAACCGAACATGACAATGACCACGGAACAGGCAGCCTGGTTCCACAGCACCTTCCAGCGACTCGTCGAGAACATCGACAAGGCGCTGCAGGGCAAGCCCGAGGTGGTGAGCCTGGTGCTCTCCGCC
Organism: Microbacterium sp.; assembly: GCA_049646915.1. Taxonomy (GTDB): domain Bacteria; phylum Actinomycetota; class Actinomycetes; order Actinomycetales; family Microbacteriaceae; genus Microbacterium. The sequence goes on along the minus strand of JBARWR010000026.1, from coordinate 935 downwards.
ATGCTCGCCGAGGGCCACGTGCTGCTCGAGGACGCACCGGGAACCGGCAAGACGCAGCTCGCCAAGGCGGTCGCCGCGACCGTGCAGGGCACCAGCTCGCGCATCCAGTTCACCCCTGATCTGCTGCCCTCCGACGTCACCGGTGTGACGATCTACGACCAGCAGGCGCACAAGTTCGAGTTCCACAAGGGACCGATCTTCGCCTCCATCGTGCTCGCCGACGAGATCAACCGCGCCTCGCCGAAGACCCAGTCGGCGCTGCTCGAGGTCATGGAGGAGTCCCGGGTCACCGTCGACGGTGTCACGCACGAAGCGGGCCGTCCGTTCCTGGTGATCGCGACGCAGAACCCCGTCGAGCAGGCCGGAACCTACAAGCTCCCCGAAGCACAGCTCGACCGCTTCCTCATCAAGACGTCGATCGGCTACCCCGACCTCGCCGTCACCGAGAGCATCCTGGCCGGCGCCGCGCAGCGCAACCCCGCGTCGGGGCTGTCCGCGGTGATCACCACCAGCGCCGTCGCCGACATGGCCGACCTCGCCGCCACCGTGCACGTCGAGCCGGCCGTGCTGCGCTTCACGGCCGAGCTGGCCGAGGGAACACGCAAGGACAGCGCGATCAAGCTCGGCGTCTCGGTGCGCGGGGCGATCGCGATGATCCGCATCGCCAAGGTGTGGGCGGCGGCGCACGGACGCCACTACGTGCTGCCCGATGACATCAAGACGCTCGCCCGCCCCGTGTGGCAGCACCGGCTCATGCTCGACGCCGAGGCGGAGTTCGCCGGCTCCACGCCCGACTCCGTCATCGCCCGCGTTCTCGAGACCGTCGCCGCACCGCAGGCACGGACCGCCGCGTGATGACGGCGGATGCGATCGCGGCACCACGGACGGCCGACCGCGAGGCAGGATGGCGCGACGTCGTCGCCGTCCTCGGCTCT
>JBARWR010000025.1:0-10000 GCA_049646915.1 Microbacterium sp. | reverse complement strand
GTGGCGGTGCCCGAGGCGGCGTCGAAGGGCTCGGTCGCGGAGCGCACAACGGTTCCGTCGATCCCGACCTCCACGACGGTGATGTGGTCGGCGACGACCTTGACGCCGATCGCGCGTCCGGCGTCGGCCACGAGTCCGAGCAGTCGCGCGGGGCGGCCGCCGCTGGAAGGACTGTGGTCGAGCTCGACGAGCAGTCCGTCGGCGATCAGCTGACGCGTGTGCTGAGTGATGAGAGCGGGCGAGACATCGAGCTCCCTCGCGAGGTCGGCGCGAGAGGTGGGACCGCTGCCGCCGATGAAGGCGAGCACCGCCGATCGGGTGACATCGGCACGGGCGGAAGAAGACGGCACGTGAACCCCTTTGTTTAGTCCTGAATGAACATTAGGGCACGCGGCGGCCGAAAGTCAACTGGATCGCCGACGGCCACGATGCTGACGGGGCCGTCGGCGTGGGTTTTGATCAAAGGGTTGATCTCGGACTCACAGGTAGTCCATACTCTCCACTAAATTCAGACCTGAACAAAGAGGTTCCCATGTCTTCTCTTGCACGGACTCTTCCCCCCGCGGGTCCTCGCCGCGCGATCCTGCTCTCCGCGGGTCTCGTGATGGCCCTCGTCATCGCTCTTCTCACGGCGACGCCGGCACACGCGAACACGCTGGACGGGGTGTGGCACAACCCCCACGGCGACGACGAGCTGTACGCCGCGCAGCCGACGGAGCGATCCCCCCGCGACCCGATGGCGGGCGAGAACGTCACGGTCCGCGCCACCACGTGGCCGATCGCCTCGGGCCAGTCGGTGTGGGTCACGTGGAGCGTCAACGGCGTCGCCCAGACCCCGCGCGGCGCGAGCTGGGACTACAACTCCGGCAACAACACCTACTGGAAGATCGACCTCGGTTCCTTCGCCCGCGGCGACGACGTGGAGTACACGGTGCACGCCGACGTGAACGGCAGCGGACAGCGCGACATCGGCCCGTTCTCGTTCGCGACCACATCGTGGAGCACCGTCACCGACGTCACGAACGTGATCGACAACGGCACCTCGGTCGACATCGTCACCGGAGACAGCGCAGGCGACTTCACCCCGAAGGTGCGCTTCGCCTTCCCGCGCCTGGACGGATACGACGTGCAGATCGCACCGAACGGATCGGGGCTCAGCCTCAGCGGCCTCACGGACTACACCCTCACCGACGGCGCATCGCAGGTGACCATCGCGACGAGCCAGCTCGTGCTCAAGATCGACAAGAGCCCGTACCGCCTGTCGGTGTACAAGGGCGACGGGACGACGCTCATCACGCGCCAGTACGACCCGGCGCAGTTCCGCAACATCGGCTGGGCGAGCGACGGAAGCTCCACCGTGACCAAGATCGAGGACCACTTCCTCAGCCCCGCGGGTGAGCGGTTCGAGGGCTTCGGCGAGCGCTACGACCGGCTCGACCACCGCGGCACCGACGTGCACAACCACGTCTACAACCAGTACCAGGACCAGGGCGTCACTCGTCGCACGTACTACTCGGTGCCCTACTTCGCCAACTCCGCGGGCTACGGAGTGCACGTGCAGAGCACCCGGTACGCAATCTTCAACCTCGCGACCTATCGCTCCGACATGGCCGGCTTCACCGTCGACACCGGAGGCGCGCTGAACTCGACCCTCACCTACCAGTTCTTCACCGGCGACCAGGCGGCGATGCTCGACGACTTCACCGCCGAGACCGGCCGCCCGCTCCTCCCACCCAAGTGGGCCTTCGGCCTCTGGGGCTCGGCGAACGAGTGGAACACGCAGGCCGAGGTCGACACGTGGCTGAACCAGGTGGACTCCTCCGGCATCCCGCACAGCGCGCTCGTCCTCGAGCAGTGGAGCGACGAGGCCACGTTCTACATCTGGAAGGACGCCCAGCACACGCCCACCTCGGGTGGCGGCTCCCTCGACTACGCCGACCTCACCTTCCCGTCGGGCGGCGCGTGGAGCAACCCGAAGCAGATGATCCAGGACGCCCACGACCAGAACATCAAGGTCATCCTGTGGCAGATCCCGGTGCTCAAGGAGAACTTCACATCCAACCCCTCCACCGCCCCGCAGCAGCACCTCAACGACAAGGCCTACGCCGCGGCGGAGGACTTCCTCGTGAAGGACGGCGACGGCCAGCCGTACCGCATTCCGACCGGCCAGTGGTTCGGCGACAGCACGGTGCCCGACTTCACGAGCACCGCCGCCACCGACTGGTGGATGAGCAAGCGCGCATACCTGCTCGACGACCTCGGCGTCGACGGGTTCAAGACCGACGGCAGCGAGGCCCTGTTCGGTCGCGACCTCCAGGTGGCCGACGGCCGCCGAGGCGATGAGATGCACAACGCTTACCCGAACGAGTACACCCGCGCGTACAACGACTTCGTGCAGCAGAAGACCGGAGGTGCCGGCACGATCTTCAGTCGCGCCGGCACCTCCGGCGGGCAGAGCCAATCCATCTTCTGGGCGGGCGACCAGTCGTCGACCTTCGGCGCCTTCCAGGAGGCGGTGCGGGCGGGACAGAGCGCCGGACAATCAGGGGTCCCGTTCTGGGCGTGGGACCTCGCCGGCTTCACCGGCTCGTTCCCCAGCTCCGAGCTCTACCTCCGCTCCACGTCGCAGGCCACCTTCTCGCCGATCATGCAGTACCACTCCGAGAAGGCCGACCCCACGCCTTCCGAGGCTCGGACGCCCTGGAACGTGCAGGCACGCACCGGCGACACGAGCGTGGTTCCGACGTTCAAGAAGTTCGCGAACGTCCGGATGAACCTCGTCCCCTACCTCTACACCGAGGCCGATGGCAGCGCCTCGACGGGCGTGCCGATGATGCGGGCCATGAGCCTCGCGTTCCCCGGCGACGCGACGGCGGCGACCTACGACCAGCAGTACCTGTTCGGCTCGCAGCTGCTCGTCGCCCCGATCACGGCCCAGGGGCAGACGGTGAAGGATGTCTACCTGCCTTCGGGCGAGTGGTACGACTTCTGGAACGGCGGCCGCGCGACCGGCGACGGCGTGAAGCAGTACCACGCCGAGAAGGACAGCATCCCCGTCTACGCACGGGCCGGAGCGGTCATTCCGCTCAACCTCAACGACGCGTACGAGTTGGGCGGCACGATCGGAAACGACGTCGAGACCTACGACAACCTCGTGTTCCGGATCTACCCGTCGGTATCGAGCACGTACGACTACTTCGAGGACTCTGCGGATACTCACCGCACCATCTCGGTCACGTCCGACCATGCGGCACGCGCCGTCTCAGTCTCCGCGCCGGCACTGACCACCGCCGCGACCTACCAGGTGTCGGGCACCAAGCCTACTGGCGTCACTGTGGCCGGTTCGGAGCTCACCCAGGTGAGCTCTGTGTCGGCGCTGGCCTTGGGGAGCACCGGCTGGTTCTGGGATTCGGAGCAGCAGCTGACCTACGTCAAGGTCGGAGCGAGCACCTCCACCCGCACGATCGCCCTGAGCGGCGTGGACAAGGCCGCCTACGAGGCCGAGTTCGCCATGCAGACAGGCGTGAGCACGAACACAGACCACCCCGGATACACCGGGTCGGGCTTCGTGGACGGGTTCTCCTCGAGCGGCGGCGCCGTGCAGTTCGACGTGTGGGCCGATGCGAGCGCGACGCACCAGCTGCGCTTCCGCTACGGCAACGGCGCGGCCACCTCGGCCGTGCGCACCGTCCGCGTCGACGGAACGTCCGTCGGCACGCTCACCCTGCCGTCGACTGGCTCCTGGGACACCTGGGGCACCGCGTCGATCAGCGCGAGCCTCACTCCCGGCCGCCATACCGTCCGCATCGAGTATGCGAGCGGCAGCACAGGAGGCATCAACCTCGACAACCTCGTGCTCGCACGCTGAGCCGGATTCCGTGGAGACCCCTATGAACACTGTGACCCTGCGGCGTCGCGTCGCGACCCTCACCATCGTGTCGATCGCGGTGACCTCCCTGACCGCGCTGAACGGATGGGCCGATGCCGAGTCCGCCACCGCCGCGCCACTGGGCGTGCAGCGCGCCCAGTTCACCTCCGGCTCTAACTACCTCGTGGTCGAGGTGCTCGACGACGACCTCGTGCACTTCGAGGTGGCCGGGAGCGGCACGTCACCTGGGACCTCGACGGCGCTGTCCACGACGCCGCAGATCGCGACGACACACTACCCAGGGCCCGAGACCTACTCGGTCAGCGGCGGCACGATCCAGACGGCGGGGCTGCGCCTGGACGTCAGCACGTCGACACTGTGCGTGACGGCGACTGACATCACCCGCACGCCGAACCTCGTGCTGCAGACCACGTGCCCGGTCGACCTCACGCAGGCGTGGAAGGGTCTCGACATCACGAAGTCGTCGATGGAGAACGCCTACGGCCTTGGCCAGCAGTTCTTCACGGGTGCGAGCGCCGACGGCGACTGGGTGGGGCGCGTGCGCTCTCCCGGCGGCACGTATGGCAACGCGATGGCCTACGACGCTGAGAACGGCCCGGTGGGAAACACGCAGATCCCGGTGCTGTTCGCCGTGGGTGACGACAACGCCAACTACGGCCTGTTCGTCGACCAGCTATACAAGCAGGAATGGAACCTCACCGGCGACCCGTGGACGATGCGCACGTGGGGCGACCAGGTGCGGTGGTACCTCATGTCGGGGCCGGACATTCCCGACCTCCGCGAAGACTACATGGAGCTGACCGGCACGCCGCCGGTGCCCCCGAAGAAGGCGTTCGGGCTGTGGGTGTCGGAGTTCGGCTACGACGACTGGTCGGAGCTCGACGACACCATCTCCGGCCTGCGCGCGGCCGACTTCCCGGTGGACGGCGCCATGCTCGACGTCCAGTGGTTCGGGGGCGTGACTGCCAACTCCGACAACACGCGCATGGGCACCCTCGGCTGGGACACGACGAAGTTCCCGAATCCCGCGTCGAAGATTACCGCGCTCAAGGCGGACGGCGTCGGCATCATCCCTATCGAGGAGTCCTACATCGGCAAGAATCTGCCGGAGCACGCCGACATGGCCGCCGACGGCTACCTCGTGCGCTCCGGGTGCTCCACGTGCGCCCCGGTGTACCTCACCGGCAACCCGTGGTGGGGTAAGGGTGGGATGATCGACTGGACGCAGCCCGCCGCCGGCGCAGCCTGGCACGACGAGCAGCGCCAGCACCTCGTGGACGAGGGCGTGACGGGGCACTGGCTCGACCTTGGTGAGCCCGAGATGTACGACGCGAACGACTGGACAGCGGGAGTGATCCCCGGCAAGCACGCGCACGCCGACTACCACAACGCCTACAACCTGCTGTGGGCGAAGAGCATCGCCGATGGCTATGACCGCAACGACGAGGATGCCCGCCCATTCCTGCTCTCGCGGGCCGCGGCCGGCGGCATCCAGCGGTTCGGCACGGCCATGTGGTCGGCCGACATCGGGTCGACGATGAAGGCCCTCGCGTCGCAGCAGAACACCCAGATGCACATGTCGATGTCGGGCATCGACTACTACGGCTCCGACGTCGGCGGCTTCCGCCGCGAGATGCTCGACGCCGACCCCGACGAGCTGTACACGCAGTGGTTCGCCGACAGCGCGTGGTTCGACACGCCCCTGCGTCCGCACACCGAGAACCTCTGCAACTGCCTGGAGACCACGCCCGATGCGATCGGCGACGTCGACAGCAACCGCGCGAACCTCATACGCCGCTACGAGAACGCGCCCTACACGTACTCGCTCGCGCACCGCGCGAACCGGTACGGCGAACCGCTGGCGCCGCCGCTCGTGTACTACTACCAGAACGACGACAACGTGCGGGAGATGGGGCACCAGAAGATGCTGGGCCGCGACCTGATGGTGGCGATCGTGGCCGGATCGGGCGAGCGGGAGCGCGACGTGTACCTGCCCGCGGGCGACTGGATCGACATCCACACGAACGAGCGCATCTCGAGCACGGGTCAATGGATCTCCGATGTGCCGCTGTGGCGCAACGGCGTGTTCACCCTCCCCGCCTATGCCCGAGCAGGTGCGATCATCCCGCAGGCTTACGTCGATGCCGAGACGAAGGACATCACGGGCCTGCGCTCTGACTCGACCGCGCACAACGAGCAGATCACGACCGTCTACGCCGACGACACCGCGGCCAGCTTCACGCTGTACGAGGACGACGGCACCAGTACGGCCTACCAGAGCGGCGCGGTGCGGACGACGGAGATCAGTCAGGCGATGACCGGGAGCGTTGCCACCGTTACGGTGGGGGCGGCCTCCGGCACGTACACCGGTGCCCCGTCGTCACGCCCGACGGTCGTCGCGCTCGTCACTGACGACACTCAGGCCGCCTCCGTGACCCTCAACGGCAGCATGCTCACCGAGCATGCCAACAAGGCCGCGTTCGACGCGGCGAGCAGCGGCTGGTACAATGCGGGCGGCAACACCGTGATCGCGAAGGCGGCCAGTGGCTCGGTGAGCACCGCGAAGACCTTCACCTTCACGCTGGGCGAAGACCCGGTGTGGGCGACCTTCGTGTGCGAGTCCGCGACGACTACCTTCGGCCAGTCCGTCTACGTCGTGGGCAACACTCCGCAGCTGGGCAACTGGTCGCCGGCGAGCGCGATCAAGCTCAGCCCCAGCGCGTACCCCACCTGGACCGGCGTGATCGAGAACCTTCCGCCGTCGAGCGCGATCGAGTGGAAGTGCATCAAGCGGCAAGAAGCGGGCAATCCGAATACGGTTGATGCGTGGCAGCCGGGAGACAACAACGTGCTGAACACGTCCCCGTCGGGCTCAGCCGGAATCACAACTGGCGCTTTCTAGCTTCGGGGGATGCACATCGCTGGCTGTGGCGCTTCGCTCGGATGAATTGTGGCATCCGATCCGCGGCAAGCGCACTTCTCACGCGCCAGGCGTTCAGACGTCAGGATGCTGCGGCCTTCACAGGCTCCGGGAACATCGCGGTGAACAGGTTGCCGACCCATTCCAGGATGTCGGAGTCGACGGGCATCGGCACCACCAGTGCCTCTCCCCCGCCGACGAGCTTGGCCTTCGGGTACAGACGCTGCAGGCGCACCTTCATGGAGTCCTCGAAGCGCGCGGGTGCGACACGCAGGTTCGAGCCCATCGCCACGACATCGGTGAGTCCCGCCCGGGCCGCCCGGCGGCGCAGCCGTGCCACGGCGAACAGGGTCTGCACCTCGTCGGGGAACGCCCCGTACCGATCCATCAGCTCCTCGGAGACCAGGTCGATCGCATCGTCGGGAGCCGTCGCCGTCGCCGCGGACGACAGCTTCTGGTACGCCTCCAGCCGCAGCCGCTCGCTGTCGATGTAGTGCTCGGGGATGCGCGCCTCCACCGGCAGCTCCAGCCGCAGCTCTCCACCGGTCTCGGTCTCCTCGCCCTTGAAGTCCGCGACGGCCTCGCCGATCATGCGCAGGTAGAGGTCGAACCCGACGCCGGCGATGTGCCCGGCCTGCTCCGCCCCGAGCATGTTGCCCGCGCCGCGCAGTTCGAGGTCCTTCAGCGCCACCTGCGTGCCCGATCCCAGCTCGTTGTTCACGGCGATGGTCTGCAGCCGATCCGCGGCCGTCTCGCTGAGCGGCTTGGAGTCGTCGTAGAGGAAGTACGCGTACGCCCGCTCGCGGCCACGTCCCACACGTCCGCGCAGCTGGTGCAGCTGCGAGAGGCCGTACTTGTCGGCCTTGTCGATGATGATCGTGTTCGCGTTGGAGATGTCCAGCCCGGTCTCGACGATGGTGGTCGAGACGAGCACGTCGTACTTGCGCTCCCAGAAGTCGTCGACGACCTGCTCGAGCTGAGTCTCGCCCATCCGCCCGTGCGCCACGGCGATGCGCGCTTCGGGTACGAGCTCGGCCAGCTCCGCCGCGACGCGCTGGATCGACTGCACCCGGTTGTGCACGAAGAACACCTGCCCCTCGCGCAGGATCTCGCGACGGATGGCTGCGGCCATCTGCTTGTCACTGCGCGGGCCCACGAAGGTCAGGATCGGATGCCGGTCCTCCGGCGGCGTCTGCAGCGTGGACATCTCACGGATGCCGGTGACCGCCATCTCCAGCGTGCGCGGAATGGGCGTGGCGCTCATGGCGAGGATGTCGACGTTGGTCTTCATCTTCTTGAGCTTGTCCTTGTGCTCGACGCCGAACCGCTGCTCCTCGTCGATGATCATGAGCCCGAGGTCCTTGAACATCACCTGATCGGTGAGGATGCGATGGGTGCCGATGACCATGTCGACCGAGCCGTCGAGCAGACCCTGCAGAGTGAGCCTGGCGTCCTTGTCGGTCTGGAACCGCGAGAGCGCCCGCACCTGCACCGGGAACCCGGCGAAGCGCTCGGTGAAGGTCTCCATGTGCTGCTTGACCAGCAGCGTGGTCGGCACGAGCATCGCGACCTGCTTGCCCTCCTGGATGGCCTTGAACGCGGCGCGCACGGCGACCTCGGTCTTGCCGAAGCCGACATCGCCGCTGAGCAGGCGATCCATCGGGACCGGTCTCTCCATGTCTGCCTTGATCTCATCGATCGTCTGCAGCTGATCCTGCGTCTCGGCGAACGGGAACGCCTCTTCCAGCTCGCGCTGCCAGGGCGTGTCGGGGCCGAAGGCATGGCCCTTGGCGCTCATGCGCGCCGAGTACAGCTTCACGAGCTCGACGGCGATGTCGCGCACGGCCTTGCGCGCCTTGCCCTTGGCCGCCGACCAGTCGCTGCCGCCCATCTTCGACAGCACCGGCGCCTCGCCGCCGACGTACTTCGAGAGCAGGTCGAGCTGGTCGGTGGGCACGTACAGCTTGTCGCCCGGGTAACCGCGCTTGGACGGCGCGTACTCCAGCACCAGGTATTCGCGAGTCGTCTTGACGGGATTGCGCCCGCCGGAGGAGACCTCGCGCTTGGTCATCTCGACGAAGCGGCCGATGCCGTGGGTGGTGTGCACGACGTGGTCGCCCTGCTTGAGTTGCAGCGGATCGACGACGTTGCGCCGACGCGACGCGAGCTTGCGCACCACCCGCTGGTCACCGCCGATCGTGCGGCCGTAGAACTCGTTGTCGGTGAGGACGGCGAGCCTGGCCTCGGGAACCTGGAAGCCGGATTCGACGTCGCCGATGACCAGGCTCGCGACGCCGTGATCGGGCGCGTCGGTCAGATCGGTGAGGATGCGCGCCGCGAGACCACGTTCGCTGAGCACATCGCGTGCCCGCTCCACGAGGCCCGTTCCCGAGGCGATGACGACCACGCGCCACCCCTCGCCCAGGCGCGCCTCGACGAACGAGATCGCGCCGTCGACGTTGCCATGGAAGGACGGGATGATCGAGGAGTCGAGGTTCTCGGCATCCGCGTCATCGACGGCGAAGGGGCTCAGCCGCCACCACACGCCGTCGCGGTCGCGCACGATCTCGCGCAGCCGCGCGATGGAGATGAAGTCTCCGGCGCCCAGATCGATGGGGGCGGATGCTCCCGAGGTCGCCGCGCTCCACGCCGCGTCCAGGAATTCACGGTTGGTCTCACCGAGGTTCTGCGCGCGTCCGCTGGCGCGCTCGGGGTCGACGATCGCAGCCGCCGAGCCCGCAGGCAGGTACTCGGCCAGCGTCATCAGCGGCCCCGCGACCGCAGGAAGCAGTGACTCCATCCCCTCCACGGGGATGCCCTCCGCCATCTTCTCGAGCATCCCGGAGATCGCCGGGAACTTGCCGACCAGAGCCGCCGCACGCTCGCGCACGTCGGTGGTGAGCAGCAGTTCACGGCTGGCGGGGAGTTCGACGGAGTCGACGTCGCCCGGAAGCGAACGCTGGTCGGCGACCGAGAACGCGCGGATCTGATCGATCTCGTCACCGAAGAACTCCACACGCAGCGGATGGTCCGCCGTCGGTGGGAAGACGTCGAGGATGCCGCCGCGCACCGCGAACTCGCCCCGGCGCGACACCATGTCCACCCGGGAGTACGCGCGCTCGACGAGCCGCTCCACGGCATCCTCGAGTTCGGTGCCGCGAGAGCCCACCCGCAGCTCCAGCGGTGCGGCG
>JBARWR010000024.1:0-18502 GCA_049646915.1 Microbacterium sp. | reverse complement strand
TGCTGGACCTGCGCAACGCCCGCCGTGTCGGCGAGCTGCTGCTCGGCCTGGAGGTGCCGGTGGTGCTCGTCACGCACGACCTGGACCTGGCAGCGCAGTGCGATGAGGCGGTGCTGTTCGAGGACGGCCGAGTGCGTGCCGTCGGCGCACCCCGCGACGTGATCGAGGAGTACCGGAGGAGCTGCGCGTGATCTCGCTCTACCGGCCGGGGACGGGCCTGCTGCACCGCACCCCGGTCCTCGCCAAGCTCGGCGGGCTGGCCGTGATCGCGCTCGTGCTCTCGTTCACCCCGATCGGGGTGGTCGGCTCCCTCCTCGTGCTTCTCGTCGTCGCCGCGCTCTACCCGGTCGGGGCGCTGCCGCTGCGAGCGCTCGGCGAGGCCTGGTGGCGGCTGCGATTGCTGATCCTCGTGCTCGGCGGTGCGCTGTGGGCATTCACCTCATGGCAGGTCGCGGTCGTCAACACCGGACGGGTGGTGGCGCTGCTGCTGCTCGCCGATCTGGTCACGCGCACCACGCGGATGGGTGATCTGCTGGACGCTCTGCGCCGCATCCTGCGCCCGCTGCGCCGCATCGGCATCGATCCCGAGGCGGTGGCGATGACGCTGTCGCTGACGATCGCGATGATCCCGGTCATCGCGGCACTGGCAGCGCAGGTGCGCGACGCGCAGCGGGCACGGGGAATGCGGCTCGGCCCGCGTGCGGCGCTGCCGCTGCTGGTGCTGACCATGAAGCATGCCGATGACGTCGGGGATGCGCTCGTGGCAAGAGGCATCGCGCGATGACGGTCCGGATCGGCGGACACCTCGTGCGCGGCGCGGTGATGGACGAACAGTCGCGGTGCGTGCACTATCGCAGCACTCTCGATGTGGTGGCACTGCGCTTCCGCTGCTGCGGAGACTGGTACCCGTGCGTGCACTGTCACGACGAGACGGTGTCTCATGCGCGCGTGGTGTGGGAGGCCGAGGCGGCGGACGCGCATGCGGCGCTGTGCGGCTCCTGCGGGACGACCATGTCGATCACGCAGTACCGCCGCAGCGTCGCATGCCCGGCGTGTGGTGCGGGATTCAACCCGGGATGCGCACGACATCACGTGCTGTACTTCGGGTGACCGTGATCGCCGAGCTCGACCCCTGGAGCATGCCCGTGATGCGCAGGGCGAGCAGCCAGGAGGCGATGGCGATCGTCGCCGTCAGCGGCGAGGTGCCTGCCACGAGCAGGACTACGACGGCCGCTGCGCCGAAGAGCACGGCCACGGCGGCACGGGCGGGAGTGGTGTCGGTCGGCGCCGTGATGCGCTCCAGACGTGACAGCGGCAGGGTCAGCAGTGCCGTCGCGCCCAGCGTGCAGACGAGCCACAGCGGGCGGCTGAGCCACCACTCGCCGGAGGTCGGCACCGGCAGCTGATCTCCCATGACGATGCCGCTCAGGGCGGTGAGGCCGGCGAGGGTCAGCAGCACGGGCATGTGCCAGAGGTAGACGGTCATGGCCCGGGCCGACATGAACCCGGTGAAGGCGGCGACGGGACGACAACCGGCGAAAGTCGTCAGCTGCTGCTTGAACAGTGAGAACGCCGCGGTGTGGATCACCCCGACGAGCAGCAGCGCGGTCGTGGGCGGGTTGGTGTTCGCGATGAGGTCGGGGGAGTGGAAACCCGTTCCGAACGAGACGAGCAGCAGTCCGAGCGCGACGGCCGCAGCGGTGACGCGGGTGCGGGAGGAGAGCGCGTCGATTCGACCGTCGGCGAGCAGGAAGCCCAGCTGCTGCATGGTGAGCCAGACGAAGAGCAGGTTGAGGTACCCGATGCCGTCGGAGCCGCTGATCCCGCGTGCGATGTCGACCACGAACGACACGGCGGCCAGCGCGGCCAGCGTCCGCAGCGGCGCCCTCTGGTGCAGGCGGGCCATCGCGGGCAGCACCGCCTGGAGCACCAGGAAGACACCGAGGAACCACAGCGGCTGACCGTAACGGAATCCGGCCATGTCCACGAGCTCGGGATCCAGGCCTGCGTCCGACAGCAGGGCCAGCAGGACACCCGCGGTTCCCACCGAGGCGATGGCGGGGATCAGCAGGCGCCGCACGCGGGAGACCACGAAGGCCGAGTCGCGTGCACCGCGTCGACGCTGGGCACGCAGGGCGGTGATGCCTGCGAAGCCGCCGACGACGAAGAACATCGGCATGACCTGCATCACCCAGCTGACCGGGACGATCCATCCACCGATGTCGCCGGCGTTGGCGAACACGGGGCCGTCGGGTGAGAGTGTCACCCCGACCATGAGCGAGTGCAGGATCACGACTCCGGCGATGGCCAGTGCGCGGACGAAGTCGACTGCGCTGTCGCGCTGCGATGTGAGGGTGTGCATTGAGTTCTCCCGGTCTGTTGCCAGGAGACTATGGACGCGGTGGGAGGCCGCACATCACGCCACAGGGCCGAGTTCGCTCATACCCAGGGATGAGAGCGGAGTGCCGCGTTCAGGCGGGTTCGACGAGCCCCGCGTCGTAGGCGAGGATGACCGCCTGCACGCGGTCGCGCAGGCCCAGCTTGGCGAACACCTTGCCGACGTGCGTCTTGACCGTCTGCTCCGCGATGAACAGCTCCGCCCCGATCTCGGCGTTCGAGCTGCCTGCGCCGATCAGGGTGAGCACCTCCAGCTCACGCTCGGTGAGATCCTGCAGCCGTGCGCGCGCCTGAGGTGTGCGAGGTCGGCGATCGGCGAAGTGCTCGATCATCATCCGTGTGACGCGCGGCGCCAGCAGCGCGTCTCCGGCGGCGATCACGCGCACGGCGTGCACCAGCTCGTCGGGCAGTGCGTCCTTGAGCAGGAAGCCGCTGGCTCCGGCCTGCAGAGCGTCGTATACGTAGTCGTCGATGTCGAAGGTCGTGAGCATGAGGATGCGGGGGATCTTCGCTGCGGGATAGGAAGGTCCCAGGATGCGTCGAGTCGCCTCGATGCCGTCGAGCTCCGGCATCCGCACGTCCATCAGTATCACGTCGGGATCCAGGCGCGCAGACAGCGTCACCGCCTCGAGCCCGTCGGCCGCCTGCCCGGTGACGTGGATGCCCTCGTGGGCGTCCAGGAGGGCGGCGAAGCCCGCGCGGACCATGGCCTGATCGTCGGCGATGAGGACCTCGATGCTCACGAGATTCCTTTCCGGAGGTTCTCGGCGGCGTGCCGGGGGATGCGTGCGGTCACGGTCCAGCCGTCGTCATCGGGTCCGGCGCTCAGTTCGCCGCCGAGCAGCGTGGCGCGCTCGGTCATACCGCGCAGCCCGTGGCCCGCGCCATCGGAATCCGGCGCGGATGCCGGAGCGTTGCGGACCACGACGGATACATCCTCCACGTCGGCGGTGACGTTCACGTCGATCGCGGAGTTCGGGGCGTGGCGGACGGCATTGCTCAGCGACTCCTGCACGATGCGGTAGATCGCGATCTGACTGGCGGTGGAGACATCGCCGCTCACGATCTGGTTGAGAGTGATCGATGCTCCTGCGCGACGGGTGGTCTCGACCAGCGCCGGGATGTCGCCGACACCGCGCTGCGGTGCGAGCTCGGCGGTCTGATCCTCGGTGCGCAGCACGCCCAGGATGCGGCGCATCTCGATCAGCGCCCCGCGGGCGGATGCCGCGATCGACTCGAACTCGGCCACCGCCTCATCGGAGAGCTCGGAGGAGCGGTATCGCGCGGTGGAGGCCTGCACCTGGATGAGCGACATGCTGTGCGCGACCACATCGTGCAGTTCCCTGGCGATGCGGGTGCGCTCTTCGGCGAGTTCGCGGCGGGACTGCTCCAGGGCGGCGTTCTCGCGCTCTCGGTTGAGCTCGGCGCCCAGCTGGATGCGTCCGGCCAGCAGCACGGCCACGATGAATGCGGCCGTCGCGAGCGACGCCGTGACGATCAGGTCCGCCCCCGCGCCATTGGCGCTGGCGGCATCCGGCAGCAGCAGGGGAGAGGCCAACGTCACGAGCAGACCCAGCAGCAGCGTCAGCGAGCCGAGGCGCCAGCCGTGCAGCATCGTGATGGTCAGGACGAAGACGACGAACACGATCAGGGCGGGAACCGACCACGGCCAGGGCCAGAACTGATCGCGGTCCGGCGCGACCACGAGCGGCAGGGTGAACGCGGCGAGGGTGAACACCGCGATGCTCGCGCGCGGGTACCGCAGTGCCAGCGCCGGTGCGCCGGTGAGTGCGGCACCGAGCAGGAGCGCCACGAGAACGTTGACGCCGTAGAGCGCGGCGTGGATCGGGACCATGACCGCGTACAGGGCGACGAGGATGACACCGAACGACCAGAGAACGAAGCGGCGCCCGGGGCGACGAGGCCGAGAGGCGCTCATGTCCTTCATCCTGCCACTGTCGAGTCGAGCCGGGCCGCTTCAGCATGCACGGCCTCGTCTGTCTGCACCGTGCGGGTGCGTCGGCGCCAGGCGCTGATCCGATCGATCACGATGCCGATGGTGAGTGCGATGCCCACGCCGATCACGACGCTGAGCAGCGGGTTGCCCTTCAGCCAGTTCCCGGCGACCAGCCCGATGATCGTGCTGTATGCCGCCCAGGTGAGGCCGCTGATGGCCGACAGCGGCAGGAACCGGCGCCAGGGATAGCGCACCGCACCGGCGGTCATGTTGACCGCCACGCGTCCCACCGGAATATACCGGGCCCCCAGGATGATTCCCGCACCGCCACCGGCCAGCGCACGACCGGCGGTGTCGAAGACCGCCATCACGCGTGGCCTGCGCATCCAGGCGAACCGCTCGGTGCCGACCGCTCGACCGAGACGATAGGCGCTGTTGTCTCCGACCACCGCGCCCAGCCCGCCCACGACACCGAGCAGGACGACGTTGACATCCCCGCCGGATGCTGCGACCGCCGCCGCGGCGATCAGCACCGTCTCGCTCGGCACCGGGGGGAAGAAGCCGTCGAGGACCGTCACGGCGAAGAGCACGAGGTACAGCCACGGCGAGGCGACAGCCTGCATGATGAGGTCGTTGATGATGTCCACGCGAAGAACCTACGAATCGGGTGCACAGGCGCACATCACCCCGGGGTATCGACCGTGTCATACCGCAGAGGGGTCTTGCATCTGGCGCGAACTATACTGAGAGGCTGGCCCTTCGGCCGAATCCCCCCTGACGAACGGAATACCGCTGTGCTTGCCGTGCATGAACTCGAGATCCGCGTCGGAGCGCGCGTGCTCATGTCGGACGTGTCGTTCCGCGTCTCCGACGGAGACAAGATCGGGCTCGTCGGCCGCAACGGCGCGGGCAAGACCACGCTCACCAAGGTGCTCGCGGGCGATCTGCTTCCGTCGGACGGCAAGGTCACCACCTCCGGCGACCTCGGATACCTTCCGCAGGACCCGCGCAGCGGCGACCCCGAGATGCTCGCGCGCACCCGCATCCTCGACGCCCGCGGTCTCGGCACCCTGCAGCTGGGCATCTCGCAGGCCTCGCACGACATGGCATCCGATGACCCGAAGGTCGCCGAGCGCGCGATGCGCAAGTTCGGCAATCTCACCGAGCGCTTCGAGGCGCAGGGCGGGTATGCCGCTGAGGCAGAGGCGGCCTCCATCGCGAACAACCTGTCATTGCCGGACCGCATCCTCGACCAGCCGCTGAAGACCCTGTCGGGTGGTCAGCGCCGCCGCATCGAGCTCGCGCGCATCCTCTTCTCGGATGCGAAGACCATGATCCTCGACGAGCCGACCAACCACCTCGACGCCGACAGCGTCGTGTGGCTGCGCGAGTTCCTCAAGAATTACAAGGGCGGGCTGATCGTGATCAGCCACGACGTCGAGCTCGTCGGCGAGACCGTCAACCGGGTGTTCTATCTCGACGGCAACCGCCAGGTCATCGACGTCTACAACATGAACTGGAAGAACTACCTGCGCCAGCGAGTGGCTGATGAGGAGCGCCGCAAGAAGGAGCGCGTCAACGCCGAGAAGAAGGCGACGCAGCTGCAGATGCAGGCCGCCCGCTTCGGGGCCAAGGCCTCCAAAGCAGCGGCCGCGCACCAGATGGTCGCGCGCGCGGAGAAGCTGCTCGCCGGGCTCGACGAGGTGCGAGCCGTCGATCGGGTCGCGAAGCTGCGCTTCCCGAAGCCGGCACCCTGCGGAAAGACGCCGCTGATGGCATCCGGTCTGTCGAAGTCCTATGGGTCGCTGGAGATCTTCACCGACGTCGATCTCGCGATCGACCGCGGCTCGAAGGTCGTCGTGCTCGGCCTGAACGGCGCGGGCAAGACCACACTGCTGCGCATTCTCGCCGGCGTCGACAAGCCCGACACCGGTCAGCTCGATCCGGGCCACGGGCTCAAGGTCGGATACTACGCGCAGGAACATGAGAACCTCGACGTCGACCGGTCGGTGCTGGAGAACATGATGTCGGCCGCGCCGGACATCAACGAGACCGAGGCACGCAAGGTGCTCGGATCGTTCCTGTTCACCGGCGACGACGTGCTCAAGCCCGCCGGCGTCCTCTCCGGCGGCGAGAAGACCCGCCTCTCGCTGGCGACGCTGGTGGTGTCGTCCGCGAACATGCTCCTGCTCGACGAGCCGACGAACAACCTCGACCCCGCCTCCCGTGAGGAGATCCTGGGCGCGCTCGCGCACTACGAGGGTGCCGTCGTGCTCGTCTCGCACGACCCCGGTGCGGTCGAGTCCCTCAATCCCGAGCGCGTGCTGATCCTGCCCGACGGCGTCGAGGACCTCTGGAGCAAGGAGTACCAGGAGCTCATCGAACTCGCCTGACTGCTGTGGCGGTCCCAGGTCGCACGGCAGATCTCCGGAGATCTGCACATCTCGGCCTGCCGCTGCGATTCCAGATCCGGATCGCCGGACATGCTGATCTCCGTCGTCACGCGGCAGGATCCCCGCGTCGAGCGATGATGAAGTCCTGCTTGCCGTCGATGTAGGCGAGGCGGTCGGACGGATGCCGTGTGGCGAGGCTCCGCTTGAGCGCGCCGTACGCATCGCGGTCGACGGGATGCGCACGCAGGTGATCGCGGAACGCGAGGTAGCGGCGCCAGTGACCCGAATCGTGCTCGATGACGTGCACATTGGCGAGTCGGATCATCGGCTCCAGCTCGTAGCCGTACATCCGATCCGGGCGGACGTCGTCGGCATCGCCGCGCAGCAGCATCCCCAGCCCGGTCAGCCAGTCATCCAGCGAGGCGAGCTCGGTACCGCGACAGACGGCGATCGCGATGTCGAGGATGGCCTTGGCATCCAGCCCCGGCACGGCCGTCGAACCGATGTGCTCGATCGCGACGACGGATGCCGGTGCCGTCGCGCCCAGGACGGCGTGGACCTCCCGGAACACGCGCTCCCAGGCATCCGATGCCGGTGCGAGGTCCACGATTCCGCGTCGCAGCCCGAGTTCGGAGCCGGCGAAGGCGTTCTCCAGGCGTTCGGTCGGCTGCATGCATCCACGCTACCGAGGCACGACTCCGGAGACATGCATCAGCGCGGAGTTGTGGGCGGGAAACTCTCCGAAGTCGTGCAGATCTCCGAAGTTGCGACGGGGCTCAGCGTGCGACGCGGCACAGTGTGCGACGCGGCTCAGCGCGCGACGCGGCTCAGCGCGCGACCGCGTCGAGCAGGGCGTCCTCATCGTCGGCGTCATGATCGCGGCGGCGCTTCTCGCGCTTCGGCCGCTCACCGGCGTCCTCCTTCGCCTTCACGATCTCAGTGCGGATGATGTATCCGATGAAGGCGAAGCCCATGATGGCGAACAGGATCCACTGGATCGCGTAGGACAGGTGCGGTCCCGGGTCCTCGGTGGGGGAGTCGAAGCCACCGAGGTGCGTCGCGGGAGCGGGATCCTCGGATGCCAGCTGCCCGTACGCGCCGGTCACCAGGTCCGGGTTCACGTGGTCGGCGATCGTGGGCAGATTGATGGTCGGCACCTGCCCGGCGGGTGCGCCGCGCCCGGATGCCGGCAGCTGCTCGCCCGGACGCAGCCGCACGATGACCGTCACGTCTCCGGCCGGAGGGGCAGGAACGATCCCCGGCGAGGAGTCCTCAGCCGGACGGACCCATCCGCGATCCACGAGCAGGGTGCGACCGCTGCGGTCCTGGAAGGGGACGAGCACCTCGAAGGCGCTGGTGCCGCCATGCGGGCGGTTGCGCGCGAGCAGCTGCTGATCGGTCAGGTACTGCCCCTGCAGCCGGACAGGATGCCATTCGGCCTCGGCGGGAAGACGCCCGTCGGCCCCGATCAGATCATCCAGAGGCACCGGAGTCGCGTCGTAGTTGCGCTCGACGAGAGCGATCTGGGTCGTCGTCTGCTCATTGCGATCGAACTGCCACTGGGAGAGGAGGCCGCACACGACGGCGAACGCGGCCGCGACCAGGAGGTAGGCCCCCCAGCGCAGCAGACGCTGCCTCACTCCGGAAGTCCTTCGTGGACTTCGACGGGGAAGTCCCGCGTCCGCAGGTAGTCGCTGAGGAAGCCGACGTGCTCATCGCAGGCCAGCCAGATCTTGCGACGATCCGTGCTGTGGATCCGCGGATTGCGCCACACGATGTGATGAGTCGCGGCGGCGCGGCACGAGGCGCGCGCGCATTCCAGGGGAGCGCTCATCGTGATCCGCTCCCGTCGTCACCGGCGTCCGTCGTGTCGGTGCGCTGCTCGTGGATCGTGATGACCGGCGGCGTCTGCGCGGATTCCTCCGCGGCGGGCGCAGCGGCGTCTAGCTCCAGGACGGGTGATTCGACCGCCATCTGGATGCTGTCACTGCCGGCATTCGCTGAGATCACCGCGATGTACGGGAGGAAGATGGCGCCGGCGGCGAAGACGAATGTCCACCAGCCGACGGGATACACGACAGCCATCAGGATGAAGCACACCGTGCGGATGCCCATCGTGATCGCATAATGGCGCACACGACCGCGCGCCTCGTCCTGCGGTGACTGCGGGAGCGAGGTGACAGAGGCGGCATTCCTGGTGTGTCTCACGGTGCTCCCAGCCTACGCCGCACGGGGAGCAGCGGGTGCCGTTGCGTGGGCTCGGCGCCGCCCGCGCGGTCGGTAGGATGGCCTGCGTCCGCTTCCCCTCAGGCAGGAGCCCTCATGAGCACTGATCGCGTCGTCCTCGTCACCGGTGGAAACCGCGGCATCGGCCGCGCGATCGCCGAGCGCTTCGTGCGCGAGGGATATCGGGTCGCAGTGACGGCACGCAGCGGTGAAGGTCCGGAGGGCACTCTGACGGTGCGGGCGGATGTCACGGATGCCGCCGCCGTCGATGCGGCCTACACCGAGGTCGAGCAGAAGCTCGGGCCCGTGGAGATCGTCGTCGCCAACGCCGGCATCACCAAGGACACCCTGCTGATGCGCATGAGCGAGGACGACTTCGACAGCGTCGTCGCCACGAACCTCGGCGGCTCGTTCCGTGTGGTCAAGCGCGCCTCGAAGGGGATGCTGCGGGCCCGCTTCGGCCGGGTGATCCTCATCTCCAGCGTGGTGGGGCTCTACGGCTCGGCCGGACAGGTGAACTACGCGGCGTCGAAGAGCGCCCTGGTCGGCTTCGCCCGCTCGCTCACGCGGGAGCTCGGCAGCCGCGGCATCACGGCGAACGTCGTCGCCCCCGGCTTCATCGAGACGGACATGACCGCGGAGCTGCCCGAGGAGACGCAGAAGCAGTACAAGGCCAGCATCCCCGCCGGACGCTACGCCACTCCCGATGAAGTGGCCGCAGCCGTCACCTGGCTGGCCGGCGACGAGGCGGGCTACATCTCCGGCGCGGTGATCCCTGTGGACGGCGGCCTCGGCATGGGGCACTGACCTCGGTCAGGGCAGCAGCGGGATGACCGCAGACAGATCCTGAGGTCCGACGACGAGTGCAGCCGCGGCGCGCACGGCCGGCTTGGCGTTGAACGCGATACCGAGACCTGCCACGGCCATCATCTTCAGATCATTGGCGCCGTCGCCGATCGCGATGGTGGCTCGAGGATTGATGCCGAGCTCGGCGGCCCACTCCTGCAGCGAGTCCGCCTTCACCCTGGCATCCACGATGTCCCCGTCGACCTCACCGGTCAGTGAGCCGTCCGCGACGGACAGGCGGTTGGCCCGCCAGCGGTCCACGCCCAGCCCGGGGGCGACGTGATCGAGAATCTCGTGGAATCCGCCGGACACGACCCCGACGATCCCGCCGCGCTCGTGCACGGCCGCGGTGAGCTCCCGCACGCCGGGGGTGGGCTCGATGCGGGAGATCACCCGCGCGAAGGATTCCACCGGTACGCCGCGCAGCGCCGCCACACGCGAGCGCAGACTCGCCGCGAAGTCCACCTCGCCGCGCATCGCCGCCTCTGTCGCGGCCTGCACCTCTTCGCGTCGCCCGGCCTCGTCGGCGAGCAGTTCGATCACCTCATTGCGGATGAGGGTGGAATCGGCATCGAGGACGACGAGGAAGCGCGCAACGGTCACCCGATGAGCGTATCGGTCGGACGCCGTCGTGGAACTCGTCGAGACCGTGTGTGTCAGCGCGCGATCTGGATGCCCTTTCCGACCACCGTGATGCCGGACTCCGTGATCGTGAATCCGCGCTCCAGATCGCGTTCGCGGTCGACGCCGACCGTCGCGCCGTCTTCCAGGACCACGCTCTTGTCGAGCACCGCGCGGTGCACCCTCGCCCCCAGACCCACCTGCACATGATCAAGGAGCACCGAGTCCGTGATGGTCGAGCCACCCGCCGCCACCGTGCCGAGGCTGACGACGCTGCGCTCGAGGTGCGTACCCGACAGCACCGATCCTGCCGAAACGATCGAGTCGATGGTGTTGCCGATGCGACCGACGGCATCGCGGACGAATTTCGCCGGAGGCATGTTCACGCTCTGCGTGCGGATCGGCCACGCGGTGTTGTACAGGTTGAAGATCGGGAGTGTGGAGATGAGATCCATGTGCGCATCGAAGTACGAGTCGATGGTTCCCACATCGCGCCAGTACGAGCGATCGCGCGGGGACGAGCCCGGCACGTCGTTCTGCTTCATGTCGTAGTAGCCGGCCTCGCCGCGCCCGACGAAGTACGGAATGATGTCGCCGCCCATGTCGTGCCCGGAGCTCGCCACCTCGCCATCGGCTTCGACGGCGGCGATCAGCGCATCGGTGTTGAAGACGTAGTTCCCCATGGACACCAGGACCTCGCCGGGGGAGTCGTCCAGACCGGCGGGGTCGCTCGGCTTCTCGAGGAAATCGCGGATCCGACCCGTCTCGGGGTCGGCATCGATGACGCCGAACTGCGATGCGAGTGCGAGCGGCTGCCGGATACCGGCGACGGTCGCCGCCGCGCCGGATTCGATGTGCGCGTCGATCATCTGCTGGAAGTCCATCCGGTACACGTGGTCGGCGCCGATCACGGCCACGATGTCGGGCTTCTCGTCGTTGATCAGGTTCAGGCTCTGCAGGATGGCATCCGCCGAACCCGAGAACCAGCGTTTGCCGAGCCGCTGCTGGGCGGGAACCGATGTCACGTAGGAGTCGAGCAGGGCCGACATCCGCCAGTTCTGCGACACATGCCGGTCGAGACTGTGCGACTTGTACTGCGTG
Source organism: Microbacterium sp. (assembly GCA_049646915.1). Taxonomy (GTDB): domain Bacteria; phylum Actinomycetota; class Actinomycetes; order Actinomycetales; family Microbacteriaceae; genus Microbacterium. The sequence continues at coordinate 6,961 of JBARWR010000024.1, read as the reverse complement.
AGCACCACGACCTGTCTCAAACCCGAGTTGATGAGGTTGGAGATGGCGAAGTCGATGAGCCGGTACTGCCCGCCGAACGGCACGGCCGGTTTGGCCCGATCCGCCGTCAGGGGCATCAGACGCTTGCCCTCGCCACCGGCGAGGATGATCCCGAATACCTTCTTGGGTGCCGACATGGCTCCACAATAGAGCGCGCATGCTCCGATGTACTACCGTGCAGTCATGCGAGTCGACATCGTCACCAAGGAGTACCCGCCGGAGATCTACGGGGGCGCCGGTGTGCACGTCGCCGAGCTCGTCGCGGCACTGCGCACGAGCATCGACGTGCGGGTGCGTGCCTTCGGTGCGGATCGCGATGAGGCAGGCACCTCCGCATACCGGACGCCGGCGGAGCTCGTGGGTGCGAACCCCGCGATCCAGACGCTGGGAACGGATCTGGCGATGGTCGGAGACATCGCCGGGGCGGACGTCGTGCACAGTCACACCTGGTACGCGAACTTCGCAGGGCACCTCGCCTCCCAGCTGCACGGCATCCCGCACGTGCTCACCGCGCACAGCCTCGAACCGCTGCGGCCGTGGAAGGCCGAGCAGCTCGGCGGCGGATACTCGATCTCCAGCGGGATCGAGCGGACCGCCTATGAGAGCGCCGCCGCGATCGTCGCCGTGAGCGCAGGGATGCGCAAGGACATCCTGCGCAGCTATCCGCACGTCGACCCTGCGCGCGTGCGCGTGATCCACAACGGCATCGATGTGGAACGCTGGCGGCCGGTCGAGAACCCCGAGTTCCTGCGCAGCATCGGGATGGATCCGACGCGTCCGTCGGTGGTCTTCGTCGGCCGCATCACCCGCCAGAAAGGGCTGCCGTACCTGCTGCGCGCGGCGCAGCTGCTGCCCCCCGAGGTGCAGCTGGTGCTCTGCGCCGGCGCCCCCGACACGCCGGAGATCATGGCCGAGGTGCAGGACCTCGTGCGGCTGCTGCAGCAGAACAGGCAGGGGGTCGTCTGGATCGAGCGGATGCTGCCGCGCGACGAACTCGCTGCGATCCTCACCGCGGCGACGACGTTCGTGTGCCCGTCCGTGTACGAGCCGCTGGGCATCGTGAACCTGGAGGCGATGGCCTGCGGTGCGGCCGTCGTCGGCACGCGCACCGGCGGAATCCCCGAGGTCGTCGATGACGGCGTGACGGGGAGGATCGTGCCGATCGATCAGCTCCAGGACGGCACGGGCACCCCGGTCGACCCCGAGCGATTCGTGGCGGATCTCGCAGAGGCTCTGACGGAGGTGACCGGTGATCCTGAGCGCGCGGCGCAGTACGGCGCCGCGGGACGGCAGCGCGCCAGGGACGAGTTCAGCTGGGCAGCGATCGCCGACACAACGCGCGCGCTCTACGAGGAGCTGACCGCCTGAGCCGATAGGCTTGAGCACATGTCGAGCGCCCTGGAATTCACCGATGTCGTCGTGCGCCGTGAAGGCCGCGACATCGTCGACCACGTCACCTGGCAGGTCTCCGACGAGCAGCGCTGGGTCGTGCTCGGTCCGAACGGCGCAGGCAAGACCACGCTGCTGCAGTTGGCGGACACCCTGATGCACCCGACCTCCGGCGTCGTGTCGATCCTGGGGGAGCAGCTCGGCCGCACCGACGTGTTCGAGATCCGGCCGCGAATCGGCTTCGCCTCCTCGGCGATGGCACGGCGCATCCCGCGGGACGAGACGGCGCTGAACACCGTCATGACCGCCGCGTACTCGGTGCTGGGGCGCTGGAACGAGGACTACGAGGGCATCGATGAGCGTCGCGCTGTGCGCGTGCTCGCAGACTGGAAGCTCGAGCACCTGTCCGAGCGGCTGTTCGGCACGTTGAGCGACGGCGAGCAGAAGCGCGTCCAGATCGCCCGCGCCGTGATGACCGACCCCGAGCTGCTGCTGCTGGACGAGCCGACCGCGAGCCTGGACCTCGGCTCCCGCGAGGAGCTGCTGCAGCTGCTCAGCGGCTATGCGGCGTCGCCCACCACACCCGCGATGGTGATGGTGACGCACCATGTCGAGGAGATCCCACAGGGCTTCACGCATGTGCTCCTGCTGCGCGAGGGGCGTGTCGTCGCGAGCGGTCCGATCGCCGACACCCTCACGGCCGAAGCGCTGAGCGAGTCGTTCGGCATGCCGATCGTGCTCTCCGCCGACGGCGGCCGGTACGCGGCGCGTGCGGCGTGATCTGCTAAACTCGATCCTCGGTGCGTTCGCACCACAGACTTCCCTCGTCCCTGGCACAATCCAGGGCACCATTTAAGGAATCCCATGAAGACTGACATCCACCCCGACTACCAGGCCGTCGTGTTCCGTGACCTCGGCTCGGGCGAGACCTTCCTCACCCGTTCGACCGTCACCAGCGACAAGACCGTCGAGCTGGACGGCGTGGAGTACCCCGTCATCGACGTGGAGATCTCCTCCGCATCGCACCCGTTCTACACGGGCAAGCAGCGCATCATGGACTCGGCCGGTCGTGTCGAGAAGTTCAACCAGCGCTTCAAGGGCTTCGGCGGCTCCAAGTAAGTCGTCGCACCGAAGGCCCCGCTCCGGCGGGGCCTTCGTCATGTGCGGATCGGCCAGCTCCCATCGAGCGACTCCTCGGGGTCGAGCCGGCCGACCTTGATGAAGTACTCGGTCAGACTCGCCGCCTGATCGCGCGCCCATCCGATCTGCTGCGTGTGCAATTCCTCCACCGTCTCCGGCAGCAGGAACTGCTTCGCCTGCGCGAGGGCGACACGGCCGGCGGCCACGGCATCCGCCGATGCCTCGTGCGCATCCTCGAACGGCACCGCGTAGTGCTCGGCGACGACGGTCAGGGTCCGCTTGCCGCGTCGATACCGGTCGTAGTTCTTGTCGATCAGCAGCGGGTCGATCACCGGTTGCGGCGCATGCAGGACGGGCAGCCCATGTCGGATCGCCTCGTACGCGAGGAGTGAGAAGTCGTACGAGGCGTTGTACGCCACGATCGGCAGCCCCTGGGCGAACAGCATCGACAGTGCGCGGTTGACTTCAGCGACCACCTCGGCAGCCGGGCGGCCATGCGTACGTGCGTGCTCGGTGCTGATCCCGTGCACGGCGGCGGCGCCGTCGGGGATCGGGATGCCGGGATCAGCCAGCCAGTCGCGCGCCGCGATCTCGCGCCCGTGACGGTCGAGCACGCCGACGTGCGCAGTCACGATGCGATCGTGCCGCACATCGACACCGGTGGTCTCGAGATCGAAGACACCGACGCGGGTGAGCCAGTTCGGAAGCTGCTCTGCCGTGGTCATGCACCCACCGTACGATCGGCCACCGACGTCGGCGCGAGGCCCGCCGTCCTTCGCGCGAGCACGCCTGATCGATCTTCCGGCTGCTGAGCACTGTGTTCGGAGTGCTCTTCTCGCCGCCCCGGGCTTCCTGCCGTTCGTGCACCGACCACGGCGCGGGCGATCTTCCTGCACATCAGAGCATTCCGACGAGTTCTCCACTGCCACCGGGAATCGCGGACGGAACGTCGGATGCCGGAGTGCACGCTGTTCTCAACCCGGGTTCGTCCCGGCAACAGAGGAGAACGACATGACCATGAGCAACGACATCGTCACGATCAGCGGCAACATCGGCAACGATCCGACGAAGAACGAGACGCGCGCGGGAAAGCCCGTCATCAACTTCCGCGTCGGATCTTCGCACCGATACCTCGACCAGCGCACCGGCGAATGGGTCGACGGCGGGACCAACTGGTACGCCGTGTCGGCTTTCGGCAATCTGGCAGAGCACGCCAAGGCCTCGCTGCACCGCGGCGACGCGGTCATCGTCACCGGGCGCCTCAAGGTGAAGGAGTGGGAGGCGAACGGCAAGAAGGGCATCGACGTCGAGATCGTCGCGGACGCCATCGGACACGACCTGAACTGGGGAACCAGCGGGTTCGCTCGACGACAGCGCCCGAGCGCGGTGCAGACGGGGCAGTCCGGCGGCGCGCCGTCGGGCGAGTTCGCGCCGGATGGCGAGTCACGGTACGACGAGCCGACCGTCGAGGAGCAGGACGGCTGGCGTGCGAACGGGCTGACCGTCGCGGAGGGGCTGATCGAGGACGACGAGGAGATGAAGGAGCCGTCCTACGCGTGAGCGACCCGGACCAGGCGGCGGCAGGCGGTTGCTCGATGGTGCGCCTAGACTTCTCTGCGTGCACCCAGGGTCATCCGTCTCCGCCGCTCGTGTCCGCGTGATGGGGATGGCGGCCGGCGTGATCCTGTGCGCTGCAGTCCTCGCCTCGTGCACAGCGGCGCCCGACGTCGACGACGTGAACCCCACGGGCTCCGCCACGGCATCAGCGACCCCGACCCCGACGCCGGACAGCGGTCCGGTATTGCTCGCGGACGGCACAGCGGCCGACAACCTGCCGCTGTTCGCAGCCGTCACCGCGCAGGTGTGGGCCTCGGACCATCGGGCAGAGGGCCGCGCCTACATCGACGCGCTCGTCGCGGCGGGTTTCACGAAGGATCACATGCAGGTCACGGCAGATCGAACGACGGTCGGCAACCCGGCCGAGAGTCTGCAGTTCTCGGTCGCCTGGGGGACCGACGAATGCCTGGTCGGACAGGTGGGACCCTCGACAGGCGAGCCGGTCACGGTGGTCGTGCCGCAGCTCGCGGAGGGACGCTGCCTGGTCGGCAGCACCCGTCCCATCGACTGGTGATCCGCGTCGCGCCCTCCGTGCCAGGAGCGGCTCGGTCGTCAGGGGAACACGGGTAGGCTGGATAGTCGGCTCCCTGGGAGCCGTTCCGCATGCCTGCCGACAGAAGGAGACCTGCTTCGTGGCCGAGTACATCTATTCCATGGTGCGAGCCCGCAAGGCCGTGGGCGACAAGCTCATCCTCGATGATGTCACCATGGCGTTCCTTCCCGGTGCGAAGATCGGCATGGTGGGCCCGAACGGCGCCGGAAAGTCCACGATCCTCAAGATCATGGCGGGCCTGGACACCCCCTCCAACGGAGAGGCCAAGCTCTCGCCGGGATTCTCCGTGGGCATCCTCATGCAGGAGCCGGAGCTGGATGAGTCCAAGACGGTCATCGAGAACATCCAGGACGGCGTGGCCATCAAGGCCAAGGTCGACCGCTTCAACGAGATCTCGGCACTGATGGCCGACCCCGATGCCGACTTCGACACGCTGCTCGCCGAGATGGGCGTGCTGCAGGAGGAGATCGACGCGGCCGACGGCTGGGACCTCGACTCGCAGCTCGAGCAGGCCATGGATGCGCTGCGCACCCCGCCTGCCGACGCCGAGATCGCCCCGCTCTCCGGTGGTGAGAAGCGTCGCGTGGCGCTGGCGAAGCTGCTGCTGCAGAAGCCCGACCTGCTGCTGCTCGACGAGCCCACGAACCACCTCGACGCCGAGAGCGTGCTGTGGCTGGAGCAGCACCTGAAGGACTACAAGGGCGCCGTCATCGCCGTCACGCACGACCGGTACTTCCTCGACCACGTCGCCGAATGGATCGCCGAGGTCGACCGCGGGCGCCTGCTCGGCTATGAGGGAAACTACTCGACCTACCTGGAGCAGAAGGCTGCCCGCCTGGACATCCAGGGCAAGAAGGACGCCAAGCTCGCCAAACGACTCAAGGACGAACTGGAGTGGGTCCGCTCCAGTGCCAAGGGCCGCCAGACCAAGTCGAAGGCGCGTCTGGCCCGCTACGAGGAGATGGCGGCCGAGGCCGAGCGCACCAGGAAGCTCGACTTCGAGGAGATCCAGATCCCCGCGGGCCCCCGCCTGGGATCGATCGTGATCGAGGCGAAGAAGCTGCAGAAGGGCTTCGGAGACCGGATGCTCATCGACGGGCTGAGCTTCAGCCTGCCGCCGAACGGCATCGTCGGCGTGATCGGCCCGAACGGAGTGGGAAAGACCACCCTGTTCAAGACGATCGTCGGCCTCGAGCCGCTCGACGGCGGAGACCTGAAGATCGGCGAGACGGTCAAGATCAGCTACGTCGACCAGTCCCGCGCCAACATCGACCCGAACAAGACGCTGTGGGAGGTCGTCTCGGACGGGCTCGACTTCATCACCGTCGGCAAGATCGAGATCCCATCGCGCGCCTACGTGTCCAAGTTCGGCTTCAAGGGACCGGACCAGCAGAAGAAGGCCGGCGTGCTCTCCGGTGGAGAGCGCAACCGCCTCAACCTCGCCCTCACACTCAAGGAGGGCGGCAACCTGCTGCTGCTCGACGAGCCCACCAACGACCTGGATGTCGAGACCCTGAGCTCGCTGGAGAACGCGCTGCTCGAGTTCCCCGGCTGCGCCGTGGTCATCACGCACGACCGGTGGTTCCTGGACCGCATCGCCACGCACATCCTCGCCTACGAGGGCACGGAGGAGAACCCGTCGCAGTGGCACTGGTTCGAGGGCAACTTCGATGCGTACGAGAAGAACAAGGTCGAGCGTCTCGGACCGGACGCGGCGCGTCCGCACCGCACCACGCACCGCAAGCTGACGCGCGACTAGCGCCCATGGGCGAGTCCCCGGGGTCAGCGCTCGAGCGAGTACTCGAGGACGGTCGACTGCACATCCCCATCCAACTGCGCTGGGGCGACCTCGACGCGTTCAACCACGTCAACAACACCTCGATGCTGAAGCTTCTGGAGGAGGCGCGCGTGCGCGCCTTCTGGCGGCCGGCACCGGGGGAGAGCGCGCCGGCGACGGCGATCCTCGATGCGAATCTGGCTTCGGGGCTGCTGACGCTGATCGCCCGACAGGAGATCGAATACCTCGCACCGGTGCCGTATCAGCGGCATCCGCTCGATATCCAGATGTGGTTCGGCAAGCTCGGCGGATCCAGCGTCGAGGTCTGCTACGAGGTGCGCAGCGACCCCGCCGCCGAGCAGTCGGCGCTGTATGCGCGCGCGACGACCGTGCTCGTGCTCGTCGATGCCGGGTCCGGGCATCCCGTGCGGCTCACGCCCGAGATG
>JBARWR010000023.1:0-5513 GCA_049646915.1 Microbacterium sp. | reverse complement strand
CTCGATCACCTCGAGCCCGGCTTCCGCGGCGTGCGCGACGATCCGCTCGGGTGCGAGCTGCCGGAACGTCACTGAGCACAGTCCTGGTCGCATGGTCATGTTCTCAATCTTCCTTGTTCGAATCGCTCAAGTTGCTGCATCGCGGGCGGAAATGGAGCAACTTGAGCGATTCGAATCAGAGGTGGGGGGAGACGGCGGTGCCGAACGACTCGACCGTGCGGGCCACGACGTGCGCCGGGTCGTCGGCCCAGATCTCGGCGTTGAACAGCTCGACCTCGATGTCGCGATCGTAACCGGTCTCGATCACCGCGCGCGTGAGTGCACCGAAGTCGATCACGCCCTCGTCCATGTAGTGCCGGCTCAGCAGCACGTCCTCCGCGAGCGGGGTCTTCCAGTCGCACACCTGATAGGTAGCGATGCGCCCTTCCCGACCAGCTCGGGCGATCTGTTCGAGCACCTGCGGGTCCCACCAGATGTGGAAGGTGTCGACAGCCGCGCCCACCACCGCGGAGTCGAAGTCGGATGCGATGTCCAGAGCCTGGCCGAGCGTGGAGACGACGGCGCGGTCCGAGGCGTACATCGGATGCAGGGGTTCCAGCGCCAGCGTCACCCCTGCCGCCTTCGCATCATCGGCCAGTGCGCCGATGGCGTCGCGGACGCGCTCGCGGGCGCCGATCAGGTCACGCGATCCGGCAGGCAGACCACCCGCGACCAGCACGAGCACGGCGGCGGAGCCCTCGGCTCCCGCGGCGGCCAGCGTTGCGGTCTCCTCGATGGCTCGGCGGTTCTCGTCCAGGGCGGCATCGCGCTCCGCTCCGACGGGCAGGGTGAAGAAGCCGCCACGGCAGTGCGAGGAGAACCGCAGGCCGGAGTCGGTCAGCATCCGTGCGGCGACGTCGAGGCCCACCTCGTTCACCGGTTCGCGCCACAGACCGATCGACTGCACCCCGGCATCCGCCGTCACCCGCAGTGCGGTCTTCAGATCCGCGTACTTGATGGTCGCCTGGTTGATGGACAGGCGGGGGTCGGCCGACACTTGTCGGCTCAAATCACGGATGTCGGCGGATTCGGCCGGTTTTCGACCGACATCCGTCTTCTGATCCGACATCTGTGGCGAGGCCGGGGCGGGCGCGGGCGAGTCGTGGGCGGTCATGCGTCGAGTCCGTTCAGTCGCAGCATCCCGTGCCAGCGCTCCCGCGCCAGCTCGGGGTTCTCCAGGGCGAGCGACGCGTTGGCCAGCTCGACGATTCGAGACAGGTGCGGCAGGCTGCGCGCGGAGTGCAGGCCGCCGACCATCTGGAACGCCGGCTGGTGGCCGTTCAGCCAGGCCAGGAACGCGACGCCGGTCTTGTAGTAGAACGTGGGCGCGGCGAAGACCTGACGGCTCAGCTCTTCGGTCGGGCCGAGGATGCGCCGGTAGGCCGCGGCGTCACCGGCATCCAGCGCCTGGATCGCAGCGGATGCCACCGGCGTGATCGCCGCGAACGCACCGAGGAGGGCGTCGGAGTGCGTGCGATGTCCGCCGAGTGCACCGGATGCTGTCGACGCGGAGGAGGCGCCCACGTCGCCGATCAGGGAGACGTAATTGAAGTCGTCGCCGGTGAACATGCGTACGCCCTCAGGCAGCCGGGAGCGCACCGAGATCTCGCTCTCGGCGTTCAGCAGGCTCATCTTCACACCCGCGACCTTGCCGGGGTTCTCGGCGATGATGTCCAGCAGCACAGCGGATGCCGTCTGCCAGTCCGTCGCACCGAAGTAGCCTTCCAGCTCGGGGTCGAACGCGGTGCCCAGCCAGTGCAGGACGACGGGGACGGTCGCCGACTGCAGCACGGCGCGGTACACACGGCGGTAATCGTCCGGTCCGGTCGCGACGCGGGCGAGGTGGCGGGATGCCATCAGCACCGGCCCCGCACCCTGCTCCTCGGTGAATTCCAGCTGCGAGCGGTAGGCGTCGATCACCTGCTCGAGAGTGATGCGCGTCTCGTCGATGTGGTCGGTGTTGACACCGACCACGACCGACCCGCCCTCCTCGCGCGCCACCTGGGCGCTGCGCGAGATGAGCTCCCGGGTGGCTGCGGCATCAAGCCCCATGTTCCGCTGCGCGGTGTCCATGGCGTCCGCCACTCCCAGACCCCACGAATACACGTTCCGTCGGAACGCGAGCGTGGAGTCCCAGTCGATGTCAGCGGGCCGGCCCGGAGTGTTGTCGCCCCAGACGACCGGCACGACGTGCGCGGCCGCGTACGCCACGCGAGAGCGCAGCGGTGCGGTGGGTCGGGCGTAGACGCCGGAGTCGTTCAGGCCGGCATCCGAGAGCGCTCCGGATGCCGCCAGCAGTCGGATCGTGCTCACAGTGAGAGCCTCTCGATGGCGATCTTGCGGCCCTCGGCGCTGGAGGCCAGGCCCGCCTCGGCGAACTGCACGCCGCGGGCGCCTGCCAGCAGGTCGAAGGCGTAGTCGGTGCCGAGCACGTACGACTCCAGGTACTCCTCCCACTGCTGACGGAATCCGTTCAGGAACACGTCATTGGTGGGCACCTGCTGCCAGTCGGCGTCGTAGTCGTGGGTGTCCTCGATGTCGGGGTTCCAGACCGGCTTGGGGGTGGCGCCTCGCGGCTGGATCTTGGCGCCGAACAGGCCCACCACGGCCGATCCGTGGGTGCCGTCGACCTGGAACTCGACCAGCTCGTCGCGGTTCACGCGCACCGTCCACGAGGAGTTGATCTCGGCGATGATGCCGCCCTCGAGCTCGAAGATGCCGTAGGCGGCGTCCTCGGCGGTGGCGTCGTAGTGCTCGCCCTTCTCGTCCCAGCGATCGGCGATGTGCACGGCGGCCTGCGCGTACACCGAGCGCACCTCGCCGAACAGGTTCTCCAGCACGTAGTTCCAGTGCGGGAACATGTCGGTGATGATGCCGCCGCCGTCCTCGGTGCGGTAGTTCCAGCTCGGGCGCTGCGCGGGCTGCCAGTCGCCCTCGAACACCCAGTAGCCGAACTCGCCGCGCACGGAGAGGATGCGGCCGAAGAAGCCGGAGTCGATCAGGCGCTTGAGCTTCTGCAGTCCGGGCAGGTAGAGCTTGTCGTGCACGACGCCGGTCTTCACTCCCGCCGTCTTCGCCAGGTTCGCGAGCTCGAGCGCCTCTTCGAGCGACTCGGCGGTGGGCTTCTCGGTGTAGATGGCCTTGCCCGCGGCGATGGCCCTGCGGATGGCGCTGGCGCGGGCCTTGGTCACCAGGAAGTCCGCGTAGATCTCCCACTGCGGGTCGGCGAGCGCGGCGTCCAGGTCGGTCGTGTAGTCCTCGATGCCGTGCAGGGCCGCGAGCTCGGCGAGCTTCTCGGCGCTGCGGCCCACCAGGATCGGCTTGACGGTGACCTTCGAGCCGTCGGAGAGCTCGATGCCGCCCTGGTCGCGGATCGCGAGGATCGAGCGCACCAGGTGCTGCCGGTAGCCCATGCGTCCGGAGACGCCGTTCATGATGATGCCGATCTCGCGCACGTTCGCCATGGTGGTTCCGTTCTGTCGTTCTGTTGAGAAGTCATCGCGCACCTTGGAGCGGTAAGCGCTTTCCCATATTAGATCAGGTCGTCGCGCCGAGCGCAAGCGCACAGTATCCGTCATCCAGGACAGGAGGTTCGTCCGGCGCAGGACGGATGCTGGCGAAAACGTCCTGTCCTCAGCGAATCTCCTGTGCTCGTGACAGCGCGGACACGACGTCTCACGCCGATAAGCTCCAGAAGGACATGTCGCAGCGACCGGAAGGATGACGATGGACGCGGAATGCTCATGCGGATGCGGAACGCCATCGCGAGCCGCATTCGGATCGATCCCCCTTCGCCCCCGAGCGCCGATCGCATCCGGTGCCGCGGAGCACACGATCCCGCAGGTGATCGTCCCTGCCGGCACGTTCGTGATGGGCGACTCCTCGGGCGATCGCAATCCCGCCGACGGCGAAGTGCCCCAGCATCCGGTGACTCTGGCATCGTTCTCGATCGACACCACCAGCGTCACCAACGACGACTTCGCGCGCTTCGTCGATGCGACGGGTTACCGGACCGAGGCCGAGGCATTCGGCTACTCCGCGGTCTTCCACCTCGCCCTCGCAGCCGATGACGAGGACATGATCGGCCAGCCTCCCGGAACCCCGTGGTGGCTGGGCGTACGCGGTGCCGACTGGCGGCATCCGGGTGGACGGAACTCGAGCATCGACGGGTACGGCGATCACCCCGTCGTGCACGTCAGCTGGAACGATGCCCAGGCGTACTGCGCGTGGGCGGGGCGGCGCCTGCCCACGGAAGCCGAGTGGGAGTATGCCGCGCGGGGCGGTCTGGAACAGAGAAAGTATCCGTGGGGTGACGAGGAGATCGATGACGGCGGCTGGCGCGCCAACATCTGGCAAGGCGTGTTCCCGACGTCGAACACGCTGGACGACGGCTGGCTGACCACCGCGCCGGTGCGCACTTTCGAGCCGAACGGCTACGGGCTGTGGCAGATGGTCGGCAACGTGTGGGAGTGGGCGTCCGACTGGTTCGATCCGGGGTACTACGGCGTCTCGCCGGAGACGTCGCCGACCGGTCCGGAACGCGGGCAGTCCCGCATCCTCCGCGGCGGCAGCTACCTGTGCCACATCTCGTACTGCAATCGCTACCGCAACTCGGCGCGCTCTCAGAACACGCCCGACTCTTCCATGGGAAACGCCGGGTTCCGTACCGTCGCGCTCTGAGCATCCGGGTCTCCGCAGGCGGTCCGAGCCCTCCGGGGATGTCAGGCGAGGAGAACGGCAAGCAGCGCCAGCAGGCCGGCGCCCGCGACGCCCGACGCGATCATGAAGAGGGCGACCGAGTCTCCCGCCAGCGGATCCTCGCCGCGCCGCACCCGCGCCATGAAGAGGTCGTGCCTGCGGCGTGACACCGCCCACAGCGCGGACGCGGCCAGCAGACCGATGATTCCCGGCACGACCCAGACGGGGCTGCCCAGCCACAAGGGCAGCAGGCGCAGCGACACGAGTGAGCCCACCGCGAGCGACAGCGCCGTGCGACGCCAGGAGAGCGAGGTGCGCTCCAGCTGCAGTCCGGCATCGAACGGCCCGGCGGAGGCATCGCCGGATACCGATCCGGCGTCGCCGGACCGACTCATCGCAGCACGGCGAGCAGCACCAGCACGCCCGAGGCGACGACGGCGAGCCCCAGGACGATGCCGGTGGGCGGATGCGGAAGGGGACGCCCGAGCCGCATCGCCCGCTCTACCAGGCTCCATTCGATCCAGGCGATGACAGGCAGCACGATGCCGGTGACGATCAGTACGAGCGAGGCCGCCAGCCGCAGCGGGGCGTACATGTCGAGAGCGAGCGCCTCCAACGCCACCCCGCCGGCGATGAGCGCCAGTGCCGTGCGGGTCCATGCGAGAAAAGTGCGCTCATTGGCGAGTGAGAAGCGCACGTCGGGCTCGCTGCCGTGACGGAACACCGCGCGAGGGAATCTGCGGTCGGGCGTCTGCGTCACGAGTTCAGCCTACAAG
>JBARWR010000022.1:0-15535 GCA_049646915.1 Microbacterium sp. | reverse complement strand
GGTCGGGGGCGCCCGTTATCGCCGCATCCTCGCGTTCGCGGCGCGCGCCTTCGCACAGGTGTGGTGGTTCGAGCTCGTGCTGCCGCGACTGGGGATGGCATCCGTCGCCGAGCGCACCAGAGACCGGCGGATGCTGCGCCTTGCCGCCCGCTTCCGCGAACTGGCGGTCGAGCTCGGCGGCCTGATGATCAAGGTCGGGCAGTTCCTCTCGTCGCGACTGGATGTGCTGCCGCCCGAGATCACGACCGAGTTGTCCGGGCTTCAGGACGAGGTGCCCGCGGTGCCATTCGTGCAGATCCGAGCATCCGCCGAAGCCGAGCTCGGGATGCCGTTGGAGCGTGCCTTCGCGTCGTTCGACCCGGTGCCGCTGGCTGCGGCATCCCTCGGACAGGCGCACCGTGCCACGCTGTCTGCCGCGGATGCCGCAGACACCGGACTCGAGCGGGTCGTCGTGAAGGTGCAGCGGCCCGGCATCGACGAGGTCGTGGCGATCGATCTGTCTGCGTTGCGCCGCGTCGCCGGGTGGGCGCAGCGCGTGCGGATGGTGCGCGACCGCGTGGATGCGCCCGGACTCGTCGAGGAGTTCGCCGAGACCTGCCACGAGGAGATCGACTACCTGCATGAGGCCGCCAGCGCCGAGCGATTCGCGGAGAGCTTCACCGACGACCCCCGGGTGGCCGCGCCCGCGGTTGTGTGGGAACGCACCACCCGTCGCGTGCTGACCCTCGAAGACGTCACCGCCATCAAGATCAACGACACCATGGCGCTGCGGGCGGCCGGCATCGACCCGGCTGAGGTCGCGACCGTGTTCGCCGACGTGATGCTCGACCAGGTGTTCACGCACTCTTTCGTGCACGCCGATCCGCATCCGGGGAACATCTTCGTCACGCCGCTGGACGCGCCCGCCGGCCCGGCCTGGCGGCTCACCTTCATCGACTTCGGGATGATGGCCGAGGTGCCCGACAGCATCCGCTCCGGCCTGCGCACCCTCGTGATCGCCGTCGCCTCGCGCGACAGCCACGGGCTCGTGAAGGCCGCGCAGGAGATCGGAGTGCTGCTGCCGTCGGCGCGCACCGCCGAGCTGGAGCGGGCGCTCACCGTGCTGTTCGCGCGGTTCGGCGGGATGGGATTCCATGAGCTGCGCGACGTCGACCCGCGAGAGCTGACCGACTTCGGCAGCGAGTTCGGCGAGACCATGCGCTCTCTGCCGGTGCAGTTCCCGGAGCGGATGCTGCTTCTCTTCCGCGCTGTGTCGCTGACCTCCGGGCTGTGCAGCTCGCTGGACACCACGTTCAACATCTGGGAGCCCGTCGAGCCGTACGCGAATCGGCTCATCCGCGACCAGAGCGCCGGCCTGCTGCAGGACTTCGGCTCGCAGACGGTCACGAACATGGGCACGCTCTGGCGCCTGCCCGCACGCGTCGATGCCACGCTCGATCGGCTGGATGCCGGCACCCTCGCCTTCGATGTCTCCAGTCTCGAGAACCGTCTCGACCGGATCATCCGGGTCGCCTTCCGAGCCGTGTCGGCCGTGATCTTCGGCGGGATGCTGATCGGCGGCGCCCTGCTGCTTGATCCGGCGGCGCCGCTGGGGATCGGGCTGATGTGCGCGTCAGTCGTGCCGCTGCTGCACGCGGTGTTCGGGCGGCGCTGAACGTATCTCCGGGTGACTTTGATCCCGAACCCCGCCCTTTCTGGGGTTCATCGACGGGCACGCCTGCGAGACTTCCCGAACACTCGCGAACTGCGGATGCCGCCGCATCCGGACGGCCGCATGCGAGTATGAGTTGTCATGAGGACACCAGCCGACGGCCCCGCGGATCGCACGCCGGACTCGACCCCATCCAAGCGGACGGCGGAGACGGGGACGGTGCGCGTCGGGCGGGCGGCCCGTCGCATCGTCGGCGACCTCGCCAAACCCGTGCCGCGCGGGGTGCATCCGGCGCTGATCCCCGGCGTCTCGGTCGAGGAGACCGGGCGCACCTACCGCACCGATCCGCTGGTGTTCGGCGTCGCGATCGCGCTGATGATCGCGTTCATCGCCTGGGGCGTGTTCGCCGGCGACAACCTGTCGGGCACCACGGCGACGATGCTCGACTGGGTCATCGACTACTTCGGCGTCTTCTTCACCACGATCGCGACGATCGTGCTCGTGTTCATGCTCTTCGTCGGCTTCAGCCGCTACGGCCGCATCCGGCTGGGACGCGACGACGAGCAGCCCGAGTTCTCGATGTTCTCGTGGATCTCGATGCTGTTCGCCGCGGGGATGGGCATCGGCCTGGTCTTCTGGGGTGCGGCCGAGCCGCTCACCTTCTTCGAGTCGCCGCCGCCGGGAACCGTCGAGGCGAACACGCTGGATGCCATGCACACCGCCCAGGTGCAGGTGCTGTACCACTGGGGGCCGCAGGCCTGGGCGTTCTACGCCCTGGTCGGAGGGGCGATCGCGTACGGCGCGTACCGGCGCGGGCGCACCCCGCTGATCTCGTCGATCTTCGCGCCCCTGCTCGGCGAGCACCGCACAGCCGGGCCGATCGGACGCATGATCGACATCTTCTCGATCATCGTCACGCTGTTCGGAACCGCGGCGTCGCTCGGGCTCGGCGCCCTGCAGATCGGCCACGGACTCGAGATCGTCTCGGGCATCGGCGACCTCGGCAACGGCATCCTCATCATCGTCATCGCCGTGTTGACCGCCTGCTTCATCGCCTCGGCCGTGTCGGGCGTCTCCAAGGGCATCCGGGCGCTGTCGAACATCAACGCCGTCGCGGCGTTCGTCCTCGCCGTCTTCGTGTTCTTCGTCGGTCCGACCATGCTGATCCTCAACGTCATCCCGGCGGTGGCCGTGCAGTTCGTCGGCGACCTGCCCACGATGATCGGCCGGTCCGCATCCCAGGGCGAGACCTCCCAGGCCTTCCTGTCGTCGTGGACGATCTTCTACTGGGCGTGGTGGATCTCCTGGTCGCCCTTCGTGGGCATGTTCATCGCCAAGATCTCGCGCGGTCGCACGCTGCGCCAATTCGTGTCGGTCGTCATCCTGGTGCCGGCCGTCATCTCGCTGATCTGGTTCGCGATCTTCGGCACCACCGCCATCGACCAGCAGATGAACGGAGCCGACCTCACCACCGACCCGCCCGAAGAGGTGCTCTTCGGCGTTCTCGACAACCTGCCGTTGTCGACGGTCACCAGCGTCGGGCTGATCCTGCTGATCGCGATCTTCTTCATCACCGGCGCCGACTCGTCATCCCTCGTGATGGGCACCCTCTCGCAGCAGGGCCGACCTGACCCCGCGCGCTGGGTCGCCGCCACCTGGGGAACGCTGGTGGGCGTGATCGCAGCCGTGCTGCTCGTCTCGGGCGAGGAGGGCAGCGGGCTGAAGTCCCTGCAGAACGTGACCATCATCGCGGCGCTGCCGTTCGCGATGATCATGGGGCTGATGATGGTGTCGTTCTGGCGAGATCTCCAGCGTGATCCGCTGATCCTGCGCGACAAGTACGCGGTGCGCGCGGTACGGCACAGCGTGCGGTCCGGCCTGGAGGAGTACGGCGACGACTTCGCCCTGGTGCCCGTGGAGTACGACCACTCCACGGATGACATCCAGTGGGTCGACGAAGCGGACGTCGACGATACGCTCGCCGAAGTCTACGAGGCGGCCACGGAAGCCATCGACACGGTCGCCGTCGACGAGGCGCAGCAGCAGATGAGCGCGCTCGCCGAGGAGACCGCGGCCGGTCTGGACGCCCCGGGCGCGGTGGACGACCGGCCCCGCTACGACGACGAGACCCCCGCGGAGTAGGCCGCCGGGTCGGTGAACTCGTCGAAGCGCCCGTCAGCCGGCCGTGCCGCGCAGCTTCTGCGAGATCTCGATCTTCACGCCGGTGCTGCCGGCCTCGGCCTCGAACTCGGCCGTGCCATCGGTGCTGTCGTTGCGGAAGTCCAGCTCGACGTCATCCGGGCTCTCATCCTGCTTCACCGTGCTCCAGCCCGATGCCGGTGTGATGTCGGACACGGATATCGTGCTGCCGTCCACCACGAGGGTCAGCGTGGCCGCGCTTCCGATCGTGAAGTCCCCGCTGGCACCGTTGCGGATGGTGAGCTCCTTGGAGATCTGCAGAGTGCCGCGCTCGGACTCGACCTCGAACTTCCACTCCTGATCGCCCTGCGTGAAGTGCACCTCGATCTCGTCGGGCTTCTCGTCGGTCACACGCTGCTGCCAGCCGTCGGACGGTCGGACCTCGGCAAGCGACAGGCTGCCGCCCTCGGCGGCGAATTCCACCTCGCCGGCGTCGCCGACCTGCCAGGTTCCGTCGCGCACCTCGTCGACGGCGACGCCGGCCCCGTCGGAGGTCGTGGTGCCACCCGAATCCGGTGAGCTCGACGGCTGCGACTGCGGCGATTCGGATGTCGAGGCCGAAGCATCGGATGTCGAGGGCGAGGGTGACTCTGCGCCGCTGCATCCGGTCAGCAGCATTCCGAGCGCGACGGCTCCGGCCAAGGCGGCGGTAGGACTCACGACACCGGCATCGGGGCGCCGGCCGCCCTGCGCCCTACTCGTCGCGC
Source organism: Microbacterium sp. (assembly GCA_049646915.1). Lineage (GTDB taxonomy): Bacteria > Actinomycetota > Actinomycetes > Actinomycetales > Microbacteriaceae > Microbacterium. Next base: position 10,978 of record JBARWR010000022.1, on the reverse strand, counting down.
TGAGCCACGCGGTCCGTGATGGACCGCAGCACCTCGAGCGCCGCGGCGGCTCGCTCGGGGGTGAAGCCGAAGGCGTCGGTGACCGCCTGATAGATCCTCGGGCCGTGCACGCGCAGTGCATCGCCCTCGGGGGTGAGGCTGATGATGACCGACCTCTCATCCTCCGGATTGCGCGCGCGGCTGATCAGCCCCTGCTTCTCCATCCGCTTGAGGAGCGGCGTGATCGTCCCGTAGTCGGACTGGAGCCGGGAGCGCAGGGCGCCCACGGTGAGGTCGCCCTGGTCCCAGAGCACGGCGAGCACGAGGTACTGCGGGTATGAGACGCCGAGCGGCTCCAGCAGCGGCCGGTACACCGACGTGACCGCGCGGAAGGTGGCGTGCACGTTGAAGCACACCATGTCATCCAGCGATACGACGGGTGGTTCGGCTGCCTTGGTCACGGGCCGAATCTAACACAGAGAACCTCGTACGCGATTGGATCGAGCGCGATTGATCTGCATCGCCGCCGGCGAGGAGCTTCTCCAATGCGCTCGCGTCGCGTCCCCGGGCCGCGTCGAGAAACCGGCTCAGGAACACTCGCCTCTGATCACCCCGGCTCACCGCACGCGTCGTTCCGGATGCCAGGTGTCTGCGCGCTCTGCACACCAGTTGACGTGCGCGCACCTCGGTCGACTGCAGGATCTCGGCGATCCTCGAGTACGGATAGGTGAACGCCTCGCGCAGGACGTATGCGGCGCGCTCCATGGGTGTCAGTCGCTCCATCAGAAGGAGGACGGCGTACTCGAGCGCCTCTCCGTTCTCGGCGCCCAGGGTCGGGTCGTGCGAGGTGTCGACCGGCTCGGGCAGCCAGGGACCCAGGTACGTCTCGCGCCGGGAGTGGGCGCTCGTGAGCACGTTGATCGCCAACCGGGTCGTCGTCGTGGCGAGGAAGGCGCCCGGATCGCGGACGGTCGTCCGATCGCACAGCTGCCATCGGATCCACGTCTCCTGCACGACGTCCTCGGCCTCGAAGCTGCTGCCGAGAACGCGGTAGGCGATGCCGAACAGGCGTCGTCGATGCGCGAGGAAAGCTTCGATCCCGTCGTCTTCGGAGGGGTGCGGGTACTGCGCATTCGTGTTCATCGCTGCTCCAGGGGGTGTGGTGCACGTCAATTGGCACACACAGTACATCGATGACGTTTAAATAGAAAGCGATTGAATGGAATTCGTTCTAAAAACAGTCTGCGGCTGCCGATGAGGGTCGGCGCCGTCACAGCCTCTGGGCATGCGCGGTCTTGTCTGGCATGGGCAGCAGAGAGATCGCAGCCCTGAACCCCCGACCGAAAGGACCGACATGACCGACCACGTACTGGAGCCCGACGCACAGGCATTCGCCGATGCCACCTCCAAGCCCCCGTTCCTCGCCGACCTCGGCGTCGACGGCGCACGAAAACTGCTGGACGACGTTCAGGCGGCGCCGATCGACATGCCGGATGTCGTCGACGAATGGATCACCGTCCCCGCTGAAGTCGGCGACGTACGGGTGCGCATCGTCAAGCCCGTCGGTTCAGCTGCAGATCTTCCGGTCGTCCTCTACGCTCACGGCGGCGGCTGGGTGCTCGGCAACGCCGGCACGCACGATCGGCTGGTGCGCGACCTCGCGACCGGCGCGGATGCCGCGATCGTGTTCGTCGAATACGACCGCTCCCCCGAAGCCCGCTACCCCGTCGCTGTCGAGCAGATCTACGCGACCGCGCGGTGGATCATGAACGACGGCGCGACGAAAGGCCTCGACGCCTCGCGTCTGGCGATCGCCGGCGATTCCGTCGGCGGGAACATGGCCGCCGCCGTCGCGATCCTTGCGAAGCGGCGCGGCGATGTCGTCTTCATCCACCAGTCGCTGTACTACCCGGTCACCGATGCGGGACAGAACACCGACAGCTACCGCGAGTTCGCCACCGGATTCCACCTTCGCGCCGATGCCATGGCGTGGTTCTGGGACTGCTACGCGCCCGATCCTCAGACCCGCAAGCAGGACACCGTCTCGCCGCTGCGCGCTCCGGTCGACGAGCTCAAGGGGCTGCCGGACACCTTCCTCGTCGTCGACGAGAACGACGTGCTTCGCGACGAAGGCGAAGCATACGGCCGCAAGCTCGTGCAGGCGGGCGTGCGCACGACCCTGGTGCGCTACGACACCACGCTGCACGACTTCATGATGCTCAACCCGCTGCGCGGCTCCGCCGCCACCACGGCTGCGATCGAGCAGGCCGTCCACATCCTCCGCAAAGCCTTCGCCGAGTAACCCCCCATCCCGAAAGAGAAAGAGAGAACCATGTCCATCGAGAAGCCCACCATCGTCCTCGTTCACGGCGCCTTCGCCGAATCTGCATCCTGGAACGGCGTTATCACGCGCCTGCAGAGTCACGGCGTCACCGCCGTGGCCGTCGCCAACCCGCTGCGCAGCCTGGCGGGAGACGCCGCGTACGTGCGGGATGTCATCGCGGCCATCGGAACTCCGGTCATCCTCGTCGGGCACTCCTACGGCGGAATGGTGATCACCGAGGCCGCCGCCGACAACGAGGCCGTCGTCGGACTCGTCTACGTGTCCGCGTTCGTTCCGGACACCGGGCAGAGCGCATTCGAGCTGTCGACCAGCGCACCGGGAAGCACACTGGGTGAGGCTCTTACGGCGTACCCGGTCGCGACGGGAGGCAATGAGTTCGCCATCCGCCCGGAGGTTTTCCACCGGCAGTTCGCCGCCGATGTCCCCGAGGATGTCGCCGCCCTCATGGCTGCGACGCAGCGACCCGTGACCGAGGCTGCGCTCGCCGAGGGGCTGAAGACCGCGCGTCCGGCGTGGAAGAGCATCCCTTCGTGGCACGTGTACGGCGACCAGGATCTGAACATCCCGGCAGCGGTCTGCCGCGCGGGAGCCGAGCGGGCCGCATCTCGCGGTACCCGGGAGATCGAGGGCGCGTCGCACGCCACTCCCGTGGCGCACCCGGACATCGTTGCCGAGGTCATCGCCTCCGCAGGCAAGGCCTACCTCGCCGGCGACGTGTCGAGCGCGGCGTAACGAGAGCGCGGCGTAACGAGAGCGCGGCGTAATCAGACCGTGGCGTCCCGCACTGCCAGCGGTGCGGGGCGCCACACCACCACGACTGTCCGAAGGACCCCCTCATGCTCATCCGCATGCGCGCCTCCCCGCTGAACGGCTGTGCGTATTGTCTGCGCATGCACACCTCGCGATGCACTCACCGTTCAACCGCGTCGCGATCACCAGCCACTACCCGGTGGCCCCGGCGCCAGGTGCTCCTCGTTTCCGCAGGCGGAGCCGCATCCGGGGATCAGGCGATGGGTTGCGTGGCGAAGGCGAAGCTCGCCTCGACGAGATGCCACACGATCTCGAGCTCCTCGTCGTTGCGGGGTGCAAAGACCATCACGGCAGTGGGCGGAGCGAACCCGAGCGCCACCGCCGGGTGAGGCTCGGCCCATCCCGCGTCGACAGCAACCTGCACCAGGTCAATCGGAAGAGTGAGATGGAGGCTGCCGCTGCCGTCGCCATGGAAGTGCGCGAATTCGTGCCCGATGAGGAAAGCCTCACGGGGGCCGGACGCGTGGCCGGGCCGAAGGTGAACTGCTTTCGACGTCGGGGCGGAGATGAGACTTCGCCCCACGTCGGTGTTCGCCATCGCCGACATGCGCTGCCATAACTCGTTCTGCGTCTGCGACGGTGCGAACTGATCGAGCTGCACATGAGGTGTCACGGGCGTGGTCCGTGGTGCAGGGGCCTGACGCGTCGGGAGAGTCATCGGGTACTGAGTCATGAGAATCCTTGAGTCGATATCGAATCGAATGGGCGTCTTCACGTTAGTATTCTTTGACTACTAGTTACCTAATAGATACTACGAGGACATGTCGAAGTCGTTGAGCGAAGAGACCGATCCCTGCCCCATCGCCCCGCTCGTGGAGACCATCTTCGGTCGGTGGACGTCGCACGTGCTCTGGGCGTTGAACCACCTCGGGCGCCAACGATTCACAGACCTGCGCGCGCACATCCCCGGGGTCACCCCTCGAGTGCTCACTCAGAGGTTGCGCCAGCTGGAGCGAGACGGCTTCGTCACGCGTACGTATCATCCGTCCGTGCCGCCGCGCGTGGAATATGAGGCCACGGAACTCGCACGTTCGCTCTCGCCCCTCTTCGCCCAGATGGTGCAGTGGACGGATGAGCACTACGAGTCGGTGCAAGCGGCGCGGATGTCGTTCAAAGAGAGAGCCCGTGCTGAGTGATTCGGACGACACGTCCCGGAATGAGACGATGCGGCGCGCATGATGGCGATCCCGATCGTGGGCCGATCTCTGTCGGCGTCACAGACCGTGGCGCAGTCCGGTCTTAGCTGAAGGACGGTGCGCCCTCGAAGCGGCTGCAGGTCCGGAACGGAGTGGTGAACATGCGGATCGTCGTGCTGGGTGGAACCGGGCAGGTGGGCCGGAAGGTCGTCGACAGATTGGAGCGCCGAGCACAGGCAGTCGTCGTCGCGTCGCCGACCAGTGGTGTGGATGCGACGACGGGTCGGGGGCTGGATGCCGCGCTCGAGCATGCGGATGCCGTGATCGATGTGATGAATGCGCCGGATCTCGCAGGATCCGCCGCGCGGGACTTCTTCGAGCGGACCGCGGCTCTGCTGCCAGATGCCGAGGAGCGCGCGGGCATCCGGCATCACATCCTGCTGTCGATCGTCGGCGCCGATCGCGTCGGCGACGACGGGTACTTCGCCGCGAAGCGACTGCAGGAGCGCGCGGTGGAATCGGGCCCGATCCCGTTCTCGATCATCAGGTCGACGCAGTTCTACAGCTTCGCGAGAAGAATCGCCGAGTGGAACACCGCGCAGGACACGGTCCGGCTGCCGGCCAAGCCGGTACAGCCTGTGGCCGCATCCGATGTCGCCGATGCGCTGGTGGACGTCGCGATGGGCGCGCCTCTCGGCAGTGCCGTGGACCTGGGCGGACCGGAGGAGATGCTGCTTCCGGAGTTCGTGCACCGCGTCCTGCGCATGGACAACGATCCGCGCTACGTCGTGTCCGATGACACCGTCGCGCCGGTGGGGTTCAACATCTCGGGGGACCTGCTCCTTCCGCGCTCACCGCTGAGGATCGCATCCACGACTCTCGCGGACTGGGTCAGGGAAGAGGGCCGGCGTCCTCAGCCGCCGCGTCGCTGAGGATGCGCGGGGCGGCCGGGGCGCCGTCGATCATGCGTCGATCGTCGCCGCAGCGGGCGGCTCGCCACCCGTGGTGAACAGCTCGCGCGGCATCTGCAGCGCAGGCAGCGACACGATGTCGCGCCCGAACAGCAGTCCGGGCAGCCAGCCGAACAGCACTCGCACCTTACGGTCCCAGGTGGGCACAGCCAGCACGTGGTAGCCCCGGTGCATGATCCAGGCGATGAAGCCCTTCACGACCACGCCGTGCCATTGGAAGATGCCGTGCCCGAGACCCAGCGTCGCCACGACGCCCAGGCTGTGGTGCTCGTAGTCGACCGGACGGCGACCGCGGAGGACACGTACGAGGTTCTTCGCCAGCCGATGACCCTGCCGCACCGCGTGCTGCGCGTTCGGCACCGTCCTCGCGCCGTCACCCCGGGCGAGGTCGGGCACGGACGCGTTGTCTCCGGCGCCCCAGGCGTCCTCGACGACGGATCCGGTCTCGGCATCCTCGACCCGCAGATCGGCACGCACCGTCAGCAGGCCGCGTTCGTCGATGGGCAGGTCGGTGTGGCGCGCCGTCATGGGATTGGCGGCGTTGCCGGCCGTCCAGATCAACAGCGACGTGTCGTACTCCTCGCCCGTCGACAGGATGATGTGACGGTTCAGCGCTGATCGCATCTGGGCGCCCAGATGCACGTGGCCCCCGCGGCGCTCGAGCTCGCGGACGACCCAGGAACCCGGCCGGTCGCTCACCTCGGGGAGGATGCGCTGCGCCGCCTCCACGAGGTGGAAGTCGAGGTCGGACTGCGACAGCATCCGGTACCGACGGAGCAGGGATGAGGCCAGCGCGAGCAGCTCGCCGAACACCTCGACTCCGGAGAAGCCGCCACCGACCACGGTGACAGACAGCGTGCGGCGCCGCTCCTCGCCAGGAGGCATCGCCGATGCGCGCTCGAAGGCTCTCAGCAGCGACTCGCGGACGGCGACGGCCTCCTCGGCGGATTTGAGGCCGATCGCCTCGTCGAGGATGCCGGGGATCGGGAAAGTTCGGGTGACAGCGCCGGCGGTCACGACGACGAGGTCGTATCGGAACTCCCGGTCGGGCCCGACGATCGGGCGGATCACGGCGACCTTGTCGGCGTGGCGCACCTGCACCACGCGGCCGGTGATCACGTTCGTGTGCTTCAGGTTGCGGCGCAGGGAGACCGCGACGTGCCGTGCCTCGACCGACCCCGCTGCCGCCTCGGGCAGGAATGGCTGATACGTCATGAACGGTCGTGGTTCGACGACCGTCACCCGTGCCTCGCCCGGGCGGAGGCGCTTCTCCAGCCCCCAGGCCGTGTAGAAGCCGGCGTAGCCGCCTCCGATGATCAGGATCTCTTTCATGCGTTGTCCTTCCGTGAGTTCTCGGTGCCGATGGCCGCGATGGGTTCCCGCGCCGACTCGGCGTTGCCGGGGGGCTGGAGTCGCTGCTCGAACAGGGCGCGCCACAGTGCGTCGCGGGCCCGTTCCCGCAGGGGAAGTCGTTCGCGGTCATCGGCAGACGGATGCGGCACAGCAGCGTCTTCGCGGATCAGCCGCCAGCGCTCGTGGGGCGTCAGCGCGGAGTGCACTTCGACGTACTCCCCTCCCGGCAGTCGTACGAGCCGTCCGGTCTCGTACCCGTGCAGCAGCAGCTCCTGGTCCTTGCGCTGCAGCCCGGTCGCGATGCGACGGGTGATGTCGAAGGCGAGGATCGGGCCCAGGATCGCCGCCGCCTGGAAGAAGTGGATGGTCTGCTCGAGGCCGACCATGAAGTGCGTCGCGATGAGGTCGCTGCTGGCGGCTCCCCACAGGGTGCCGTAGAACGTCATCGCCGCGACGCCGATCGCCGTGCGTCCGGGGGCATTCCTCGGTCGATCCAGCAGATGGTGTTCTCGGCGGTCACCGGTGATCCACTCCTCGAGGAACGGATAGGCGACGACGAGCAGCAGGAAGAGTCCGACCACGGCCAGCGGCACGATCACCGCGAGGGTCCAGGTACGGCCGAGCCACTCCACTTCCCACCCGGGCGGAATCAGGCGCAGTGCCCCGTCGAGGAACCCGGTGTACCAGTCCGGCTGGCTCCCGGCCGACGCATCACCCGGCGATGAGGGTCCGTAGAGCCAGATCGGTGCGACGGTGACCGTCGCCGACACGGCGAGGATGAGTCCGCTGACGACGAGGAACATGCCGCTCGCGCGTGTGGCCATCTGCGGGAACAGCGGAAGGCCCACGACGTTCTGCTGCGTGCGTCCGGGGCCCGCGAACTGCGAAGGCCGCTGACGGTAGGCGAAGCGGATGCGCAGTGCGAGGAACACCAGGAGGGCGCCGGGGAACACGAGCACGTGCAGGGGGTAGAGGTTCTCGATGATGCGACCGGGGAACCCTCCCCCGAACAGGAGGTTCGTCAGCCACGTCCCCACGAACGGGATGCCGAGGGTGATGCCCTCGACGATGCGCAGGCCGGTGCCCGAGAGGAGGTCGTCGGGCAGGGCGTAGCCGCTCCAGCCGGCGGCGAGCGACATGACGAAGACGAGGAAGAGCAGCACCCAGGAGCCGCGGCGCGGACGGCGGAAGGCCCCCGTGAAGAAGTTCACCAGGATCTGCACGATCACGGTGGCGGGCAGCAGGAGAGCAGCCCAGTGATGCGCCTGCCGCATCAGCAGACCGCCCGGGATGTCGAAGGAGAGCGCCAGCGTCGAGGCGTACGCCCGGGACATCTCGATGTCGACGAGGGGCGGATAGGTGCCGCTGTAGCGCACCTGCTCACTCGACGGCGCGTAGACGAACATCAGGAAGATCCCCGTGATGAAGACGATCACCAGACACGCCATGGCGGCGACACCGAACAGATTGGACCAGTGCAGCGGGATCACCCGGGTGCGGGCGTCCGCGATGCGCGTGGCGATGCCCGCACCGAAGCGGGTTTCGCGCACGGCATCCGAGAGGCGATCGACGACGGATGTGCGGCGCGTACCCGCAGTCCTGCCCGGCATGTGCACTCGATTCTCTCGGCTGTCATACATAAGACAGTTCCGAGAGGACGGGTGTGACATTCGGGTCCGACGAGGAACCTCTTGACACTGGTATCCGCTCGGCATAACGTACAACCAAATGGTTGTACAAGATGAACTCAGCGAAGCGGAGACCGACCGTGTGTTCCACGCACTGGCGACGGCGACCCGGCGCGACATCCTGCGCCGGACGATCGAGCGCGAGCAGTCGGTGTCCGAGCTGGCCCGCGACTACGACATCTCGTTCGCCGCGGTGCAGAAGCACGTGGCCGTGCTCGAAGAGGCACGGCTCATCGTCAAGCGCGCCGAGGGACGCGAGCGGCTCGTCCGCGCGAATCCCGAGATGATCGCTCGTGCGCGAGCCCTGCTCGCCCGGTACGAAGAGCTCTGGCGAGCACGTATCGCCCGGCTCGACGACCTGCTGGCACAGCCGGCGCCCCCGATCGACAAGACCGACCAAGGAGACTGACATGCCCGTCACCGACATCACCACCGACCACGAGAACCTGACGATGACCGTCGTCGCCGATCTCGCCGCCCCGATCGAGCGCGTCTGGGGTGTGTACAGCGACCCGCGCCAGCTCGAGCGCTTCTGGGGCCCTCCGGGCTGGCCCGCCTCGTTCACCTCGTGGAACCACGAGGTCGGCGGACGCGCGACGTACACGATGCACGGCCCGCGCGGCGAGCTGGCATCCGGGTACTGGGAATTCCTCGCGATCGAACAGCCGCACCGGTTCGAGGTGATCGACGGCTTCAGCGACGAGCAGGGCGAGCCGAACACCGACCTGCCCGCCATGCGAATGGAGTTCACCTTCGAGGCGACCGAAGACGGCACGCGGATGCGGAACACCAGCCACTTCGCGTCACTCGACGCGCTCGAGCAGGTCGTCGCCATGGGCGCCGTCGAGGGCACCCGCATGGCGATGTCGCAGCTGGATGCCGTGCTGCAGGACCTGCGCGAGTACGCACAGGGCAAGGGCACGCAGGTCGAGATGCTCGACGACACCCACGTGCGCATCACCCGCCTGGTCGAAGGTCCGCGCGACCTGGTCTGGCGCGCCTACACCGAGCCCGAGCTCATCAAGCAGTGGATGCTCGGACCCGACGGGTGGGAGATGACCGAGTGCGAGGTGGGGCTGGCCGCCGGGGATCGCTATCGCAACTCCTGGGCTCCGGTCGGCGACACCCCAGGCGAGCCGTTTGGATTCGAGGGTGAGATGCTCCTCGTCGACGCGCCGCGGCGTGCGGTGCAGCTGGAGCGGATGCAGGGCACCGACGGCCCCGACATCCTCAACGACGCGAACTTCTACGAAGAGGACGGCGCGACCCTCGTCACCGTGTTCATGGAGTTCCCCGATCAGGAGACTCGCGACATGATCCTCGCCACCGGCATGACCGACGGCATGGAGGAGTCGTACAAGCGACTGGAGTCGACCGTGCTCGCCGTCTGAGCGTTCACGACTCCCGAGAGACCGGTCGATTCGGATGCGAATCGGCCGGTCTCCGTGGTCGAAGGTAGGGCTGTCGAACGTAGGGTGGGGCAATGGACTTCACCTGGGACTCCTGGATCGGAACCATCACGCTGATCGCCATCGCGGTGGTGATCGCCGCGGCTGCGGTGCTGCTCATCCGGCTGCTGGCTGCTCTGATCGCGCGACGCGTCCCCTGGGTGCGCGACCTCGCCCGCCGTGTGCACCGAGCGCTCTGGGCGACCGCGCTGATCGTGGCGGTCTGGATCGCCTGCGCCCTCACCGGCCCGGGCGAGTCGGGCTCGTGGCCGGGTGTGTCCCGACTGTTCCTCATCGTCACGATCGCCGCCGGCGCCTGGCTGCTCGCCGCCCTGGTCTCGTTCGGCTTCGAGACGCTGATGGCAGATGAGGAGGACGCGCTCGTCGGGGCGGAGGGGAGGCGTCGCCGCACGCAGATGCTCGTCATCCACCGGCTGGTGCTGGTGATCATCGCGGTAATCGCCGTCGGCTCGGCGCTGTTCAGCTTCCCCGAGATGCGGGCGGTCGGCACCAGCATCCTCGCCTCGGCCGGCATCGTCAGCATCGTCGCTGGCTTGGCGGCGCAATCGATCCTCGGCAACCTCATCGCCGGTATCCAGATCGCGTTCACCGACGCGATCCGGGTCGGCGACGTCGTCGTGGTCGAGGGGGAATGGGGCCGGATCGGCGAGATCAACCTGTCGTACGTCGTCGTGAATGTCTGGGACGAGCGGCGCCTGGTGCTGCCGTGCAGTTATTTCACGACGAACCCGATCGAGACGTGGACCCGCCGCTCCGACCGGATCATGGGCATCGTCCTCATGGACCTCGACTGGCGGGTGCCCATGGATGCCGTACGCGAGCGCTTCCAGGAGATCATCGACGCCTCGCCGGCTTGGGATCGCCGCAGCTCGAGCGTGGTCGTCACCGGATCGGAGGGCGGCTTCGTCACCGTGCGCTTCGTGATGTCGGCCAAGAACTCCAGTGACCAATGGGTCATCCGCTGCGAGGTGCGCGAGAAGATGATGACCTGGCTGCAGCAGGAGCATCCCGAGGCGCTGCCCCGGACCCGCGTCGCGATGGACGGCTGACCCGCGTCAGATCAGGCGACGCAGAGCCTCTTCGAGAGAGACCCCCTGAGCATCGGCGCGGTCGCGCAGACGCGCGTGCTCGGCGGCGGAGAGCGTCACCTCGACGGTGACCGGAGCGGATGCCGTGGGAGTGCCTGAGCCCGCCGCCGGGTCGTCGAGTCCGTCCAGCAGATCGGATG
>JBARWR010000021.1:0-5083 GCA_049646915.1 Microbacterium sp. | reverse complement strand
CCGAAGCGCTGTGTCGTGCCCACGGCGACGTCCGCGCCGAGCGATCCGGGCGAGCGCAGCAGCGTGAGGCCGAGCAGGTCCGCCGCGACGACGGCTATGCCGCCGGCGACGTGAGCCGCGTCGATGACGGCGCTCGGGTCCCAGACACGACCGGAGGCACCGGGGTACTGCACGAACACGCCGAACAGCGCCTCAGGCAGCTCCTCGCCACCCGCGAGATCGCGCTCGATCAGCTCGATGCCGACGGCATCCGCCCGCGTCCTCAGCAGTGCCTTCGTCTGCGGCAGGGCGTCGGCGTCGACGACGAAGACATCGGTCTTCGCCTTCGAAGCGCGCCGCGCCAGCAGCATCCCCTCGGCGACCGCCGTCGACTCGTCGAGCATCGACGCGTTGGCGGTGGTGAGGCCGGTGAGGTCGGAGACCATGGTCTGGAAGTTGATCAGCGCCTCGAGCCGCCCCTGCGAGATCTCCGGCTGGTACGGCGTGTAGGCCGTGTACCAGGACGGGTTCTCGAGCACATTGCGCTGGATGACCGACGGAGTGAAGGTGCCGTAATAGCCCAGGCCGATCATGGCCCGGTTCACCGTGTTGCGGCTCGCGAGGGCGCGCAGTTCGGCGATGGCCTCAGCCTCGGATGCCGCGGCCGGGATGCTCGAGTCGGCGGCATCCGTATAGATCGAGGCGGGAACGGCCTGGCGCATCAGCACCTCGACGGGCTCGGTGTCCGAGCCTGCGACGCCGAGGGTGTCGAGCATCTGCCGCTGGGCGTCGGAGGTGATCCCGATGTGACGGTCGGCGAAGGAGACCACTCTCAGCCCTTCGTGATCGCGGTGTAGGCGTCGCGGTCGAGCAGACCGTCGAGCGCGCCGTCGGCGATGGTGACCTTGATCAGCCAGGCGTCCTCGAACGGCGAGGCGTTCAGCAGCGCGGGGTCGTCGACGACGGCCTGGTTGATGTCGGTGACCGTTCCGGCGACGGGCGAGTAGAGCTCGGAGACCGACTTGGTCGACTCGGCCTCGCCGAAGACGTCTCCGCGGTTCAGTTCGGTGCCCACGGCGGGCAGTTCGACGAAGACGATGTCACCGAGGGCGTCCGCGGCGAAGTCGGTGATGCCGATCGTCGCGGTCTCGCCGTCGACGGCGACCCATTCGTGCTCTTCGCTGTACTTGAGGGTGCTGAGATCGGTCATTTCTTCCTCCGGTAGAAAGGCAGGGCTGTCACGGTCGCGGGGATCTTCGTCCCCCGCACATCAAGGAATACTGCGGTTCCCTCTTCGGCGGAAGAGGCATCGACGAAGGCCATCGCGATGGGATGGCCGAGCGTCGGACTGAGGGCGCCGCTGGTGATCTCTCCGAGGGCGGTGCCGTCCTCGGAGACGACGGCGTAGCCGGCACGGCCGGCGCGGCGGCCCTCAGCGGTGAGGCCGACGAGCACGCGGGCATCTGCGGAAGGGGCGACCGCATCCTTGCCGACGAAGCGCTCCTTGTCGGTCACGACCACACGACCCAGCCCGGCCTGCGCCGGGTTGATCTCGCGGGAGAGCTCGTGACCGTACAGCGGCATGCCCGCCTCGAGGCGCAGCGTGTCGCGCGCAGCGAGGCCTGCCAGCACGAGTCCGTGCTTCTCGCCGGCGGCGAGCACGGCATCCCACAGCGACTCGGCGTCGGCGGAGGCGACGAGCAGCTCGAAGCCGTCCTCGCCGGTGTACCCGGTGCGGGCCAGTATCAGGGGCTTGCCGGCGAACGTCGCGCTGGCCCAGGAGTAGTACTTCTGCTCCGCCCAGGGGACGCTGATCTCGTCGATGCCGGCGACCTCGGTGAGGATCTGCTCTGCCGCGGGTCCCTGCACGGCGATCAGCGCGTAGGCGTCGGAGACGTCCTCGACGGCGACGGCCAGTCCGGTCGTCCGCACGAGAAGCGCCTCGCGCACGGCATCCCGATTCCCGGCGTTGGAGATGATCAGGAAGCGGGTCTCGCCCAGGCGGTACACGATGACGTCGTCGATGATGCCGCCGTCTTCGGCCAGCAGCAGCGAGTACTTCGCCTTGCCGATCGTCATGACCGAGAGTCGCCCGGCGAGCGCGTAGTCGAGGTAGGCGGCGGCATCCGCGCCCTCCACAGTGAACTCGGCCATGTGCGAGATGTCGAAGACGCCCGCAGCTTCGCGCACCGCGTGGTGCTCGGCGAGGTCGGAGGTGTAGCGCACCGGCATCTGCCAGCCGCCGAAGTCGGTGAACGACGCTCCGAGCGCCTCATGGCGCGCACGGAGCGGGGTGTATCGCGGCTGCGCCGCGGGATCGGATGAAGACGTTTCGGTCATGGAGTTCTCCCGGTCAGGTCGGGCAGGACGGCGCCATCGTCGTCCTCGGAACTCCCCCTCTGTCATCGTGCCTGAGAGCTTCGCCCGCTCAGAGAGGGGCTTTCACCGTCGGCGGATGCGTGAGCATCGCTTTCCAGAGCGGCCGGACCAGCACGGTAGGGGTACCTGAGAGATTGGCGGGGAGGCTTGCTCCTTCGGTGCCCGGCTGCGTTCACCGGACTCTCCCGCACAGGTCGTACGGCCTGTGTTCAGTTAGGCCTCCAGCATAGCGGGCCTGCCACCCGCGCACATGGACCTCATCGGCTCCGGCCCGCCGCTCCTCTAGGCTCTTCATCGTGACCGGAACCACAGGCGAGAACGACGCGATCCGCGTCGCCGTGTCGACCGTCATATTCTCGCTGCGCACCGCGCCCGACGGCGACCGCCTGATGCTGCCGCTGGTGCCTCGCACGCGAGAGCCGCACCTCGGCGCCTGGGCGCTGCCGGGCGGCTGGCTGGATCCTGCCGAGGACCTGGATGCCGCGGCATCCCGCACCCTCGCGGAGACGACCGCCCTGAAGCCGAGCTATCTCGAGCAGCTGTACACCTTCGGCGACGTGGATCGCGCGCCGACCCGTGCGATCTCCATCGTGTACTGGGCGCTGCTGCGCTCTGATCTCGTGGATGCGCAGCGCTCGGCCAGCGGCGCGCCGGAGAACGTCGAGTGGTTCGACGTCGACGCCATCCCGCCGCTGGCGTTCGATCACAACCGCATCGCGGAGTACGCGCTCGACCGGCTGCGCAACAAGGTCGCCTACAGCCGCATCGCCGCCGGCCTTCTGCCCGATGAGTTCACGCTCACCGAACTGCGCGAGGTGTACGAGGCCGTACTCGGCCGACGCCTGGATCCCTCGAACTTCCGCCGTCTGCTGGAGGGCTCCGACGAACTCGTGCCCACCGAGTCGTTCCGCACCGGCAAGCACCGCCCCGCGCGCCTGTACCGCTACGCCGCGGACTGACCTTCGGCATCCGCCCCCCACGTCTCCGCCGGCCCCCACGTCTCCGCCGGCCGACAGATGTCGGCTCAGAATCCGGATGTCGGCCCAAAAGCGCGGTGTGAGCCGACATCCGTCGTTTGAGCCGACATGTGTAGCCGGCTGTCACAAGACGACTCGGATTGCACTTCTGGTCATATCGACATAATCTGTTCGTGCACACTAAGTGTCGAAGTGACTATAAGGCGGCGCCCGATGTCCACACCCCTCCTCTCCCCTGAAATCGATCCCTCGGTCGACCACGCCCTGCAGGCGATCATCACCGGCGAATCGACGGAATCCACTTGTACCACCGACCTCGCCGCAGGGCCCTGGGACTTCGACACCCGCCCCGGCTACGGCCCCGGCTCCTCGATGGGCGACGTCATCCCGACCGGCGCACCGCGACAGGGCGAGATCCCCTTCGAGTATCGGGATGCCGATGAGGACGAGCTGCACGAGCGGATCCGCGCGGCCAAGCAGACTCTGGGCGACCGCGTGGTCGTGCTCGGGCACTTCTATCAGCGCGAGGAGGTCGTCCGTCACGCCGACTACGTGGGCGACTCGTTCCAACTCGCGAACGCCGCGCTGGAGCACCCGGATGCCGAGGCGATCGTCTTCTGCGGCGTGCACTTCATGGCCGAGACCGCCGATCTGCTCTCCGGCCCCGAGCAGTCCGTGATCCTGCCGAACCTGGCCGCCGGATGCTCGATGGCCGACATGGCAGACATCGACCAGGTGGAGGACTGCTGGGAACAGCTCGCCGACGTCTACGGTCCGATGGATCAGCCGGATGCCGACGGCCTGGTGCCCGTCATTCCGGTCACCTACATGAACTCCTCCGCCGCGATCAAGGGCTTCGTGGGCCGGCACGGCGGGATCGTGTGCACCTCGTCGAACGCGCGCACCGTGCTGGAATGGGCCTTCGAGCGCGGCCGGCGGGTGCTGTTCTTCCCCGACCAGCACCTGGGCCGCAACACCGCCAAGGCGATGGGCGTGCCGCTGGAGCAGATGCCGATGTGGAACCCGCGTCAGCCGCTGGGCGGATCGAGCGCCGCGCAGCTCGAGGACAGCCGCGTGATCCTCTGGCACGGCTTCTGCTCCGTGCATCGGCGGTTCAGCGTCGCCCAGATCGACCAGGCCCGTGCCGAGCACCCCGACGTGCGCGTGATCGTGCACCCGGAGTGCCCGATGGAGGTCGTGGATGCCGCGGACGAAGCCGGCTCCACCGACTACATCCGCCGTGCCATCGCCGGAGCGACGGAGCCGACGACCTTCGCGATCGGCACCGAGATCAACCTCGTCCGGCGGCTGGCCGCGCAGCATCCGCAGCACGAGATCTTCTGCCTCGACCCCGTGGTCTGCCCATGCTCGACCATGTACCGCATCCACCCCGGCTACCTGGCCTGGGTGCTCGAGGAACTGGTGGCCGGCACCGTGCAGAACCGCATCCTGGTCGCCGATGACGTGGCGGCTCCGGCGCGGCTGGCGCTGGAGCGGATGCTGGCGGCGAAGCCCTGATGCACGTTCTCGTCGTCGGCGCGGGCATCGCGGGGCTCACCGCGGCGCTGCGCGCGGACGCACTCGGACATGACGTCGAGGTGCTCGTGAAGGGGCAGCTCCGTGAGGGAAGCACCGCACACGCGCAGGGCGGCATCGCCGGTGCGTATGGATCGGGCGATTCCGCAGAGCTGCATGCACTCGACACCGTGCATGCCGGCGACGGCCACGGCGACCCGGCGGCGATCGCC
>JBARWR010000020.1:0-5869 GCA_049646915.1 Microbacterium sp. | reverse complement strand
GTCTCACGCGGGAACAGAAGTCTCGCCGGGTGGAGCGGCGTCAGGGCGTGGACCGGCGTCAGTGCGTCAGGACAGCGCGAGCGCCGACCACGACACCGGCGGCAGCGTCACAGTGAGGATGCCGTTCTCGAGAATGGCGCCCTCGAGGCCCTTCAGGCCCACGCGATTCTGCTCTGCCAGCGTGTTCTTCGCGTACACGTCGTCGTCCCACAGGGTGACTGCCTCGTCGATCGAGGAAACGCCGAGCTCGTCGACCTCGATCGAGACCGAGATCGCCTCGGTCCGGCTGCGGTTCACCAGAAACACCGCCGAGCCCTCACCGTCCGTCGTGACGACCGAGTCTACGAGAGGCGCCGCGCCGTGCACGGCGGTGTCGTAGGTGCCGACGTCGATGCGCGGCTTGATGATCTCGCCCTTCGCCAGGCGCGAGGTCACCGAGAACGGGAAGAACGTGGTCTGCCGCCAGGCGTCTCCGCCGGGTTCGGTCATGATCGGCGCGATCACGTTCACCAGCTGGGCGAGGGACGCGGATGCCACGCGGTCGTGGTTCTTCAGCAGCGTGATCAGCAGGTTGCCCAGCACCACGGCATCCGCCACGGAGTACACGTCCTCGAGCTGCCGCGGCGCGTAGCGCCACTCGTCGTTGACCTCGTCGGATGCCTGGTGCTCGTCGAGGTACCAGATGTTCCACTCGTCGAAGGAGAGCTTGATCTTCTTGTCGCTCTTGAGCTTGTAGCCGACGTGATCGGCGGATGCGACGACTGTCTCGATGAAGTACTGCATGTTCAGCGAGGAGGCGAGGAATGAGCCGAGGTCTCCCCCGCGCTCCTGGTAGTAGGCGTGGCACGAGATGTAGTCGACGTGCTGGTACGTGTGCTCGAGCACCGTGCGCTCCCAGTCACCGAAGGTCGGCATCGACGAGCCCGACGAGCCGCAGACGACCAACTCGAGTGTGCGGTCGGCGGCCTTCATGGCTTGGGCTGTGCGGGCTGCGAGCTTGCCGTAGTCGTCGGCGGTCATGTAGCCGGTCTGCCAGGGGCCGTCCATCTCGTTGCCGAGGCACCACATGCGGATGTCGTGCGGTTCGATCGTGCCGTTGGCGATGCGCTGATCGCTCAGTGCGGTGCCCGAGGGATGGTTGCAGTACTCGAGCAGGTCGAGGGCGGCCTCGATGCCGCGGGTGCCGAGATTGACAGCCATCATCAGCTCGGAGCCGGTGAGCTTGAGCCAGCGGGCGAATTCGTCCACGCCCACCTGATTGGTCTCCAGGGAATGCCAGGCCAGGTCGCGGCGCACCGGACGCTTCTCACGCGGTCCGACGGAGTCCTCCCAGCGGAAGCCCGAGACGAAGTTGCCGCCGGGGTAGCGGATCGTGCTGGAGCCGAGCTCGCGCACCAGCTCGACGACGTCCAGGCGGAAGCCGTCCTCGTTGGCCGTGGGATGGCCGGGTTCGTAGATGCCGTCGTACACGCAGCGACCGAGGTGCTCCACGAACGAGCCGAAAATGCGCCGATCGATCGGCGCGACGACGGCCTCACGGTCGATGGAGATGCGCGCAGCGGTCATGGTCATCCTCTCCGGCCCCCCTGAGAAGACCCCGATGTCGTCGCCACTGGATCAGCGGCGATCGACCGATATACAACGTTGTAGAGATATTCAAGCTCAGATCGATCGACGCTGTCAACATCATGCGACGACCGACCGCCGCTCTCAGACGTCGGGCACGGACTCTCGCTCGCGGATGCGGAAGTCGGCAAGCAGCGTTCGCGGTGCGGCATCCGTCTTCCCTGCGATGCGCTCGAGCAGCGTGGCGACCGCCGTCCGCGCGATCCACTCCCGCCCAGGATCGACCGTCGTCAGGGTCGGGAACGAGAACTGCGCTTCATCGAGATCGTCGAATCCGATCACCGCGACGTCCTCGGGAACGCGCAGGCCCGCCTGCCGCAGCGCTCGCATCGCACCGAGTGCGAGCGTGTCGTTCAACCCGAAAACCGCATCCACCTCGCTGCTGCGGGTGAGAATCTCACGCATCGAGTCCGCGCCGTTGGCACGATGCCAGAGCGAGGTCCGCCCGATGATCTCATCGTCGTACGGGATGCCTGCGACATCGAGCGCCTCGCGGTAACCCTGTACCCGGAGAGTCGCAGAACCCATGCTCTCGCCGTCGTGCGCACCGATGAGAGCGATGCGTCGGCGTCCACAGGCGATGAGGTGCTCCGTCGCGGCACGTGCGGCCTCGACGTTGCGCATCGTGACGTGATCAACCGGTCCGTCGAAGATGCGCTCCCCCAGGAGCACCATCGGATAGGGCACGTCGAGTGCGGCCGCGTCCTCCGGGCCCATGCCCAGCGGGCTGAAGATCAGTCCGTCGGTGAGCTTGAGCCGTGGGCTGCGCAGCAGTTCGAGCTCGCGATCGCGGTCCGCGCCGGTCTGCTCGACCACCACCACCAGACCCGCCGCCTCGGCCTCGCGGATGACCTGCGCCGCGAGTTCGCCGAAGTAGGCCAGGCTCAGATCCGGCAGGGCGAGCGCAATGACCCCCGTGCGGCCGGAGCGCAGATTGCGCGCGGTGAGGTTCGGCGTGTAATCGAGCTCCGCGATAGCCGCCTCGACCTTCGCCCGCGTGGCCGGCCGGATGTGGGGGTAGTCGTTAATGACGTTCGACACCGTCTTGATCGACACGCCCGCGAGGCCGGCGACGTCATGCAGAGTGACGGCCATGCGGCATCCCCCATCTCGTGCCGGAACACAGTCACCCTATAACGTTGCAGAGAAGTCCCCGACGGAAAGCAGGACACTCATGCGCATCGCCCTCACCGGATCCTCCGGCAAGCTCGGCACCGTCGTCGCGCGCGAGCTGCGTGCGAACGGCTGGGACGTGATCGGCATGGACGTCGTCGGCACTCGCGGCGCGGACTTCGTGCAGGTGGACCTCACCGACTACGGCCAGGTCGTCGACGCGCTCACCGCGGTGGGCGACCGCCACGACGGCATCGACGCCGTCGTGCACCTCGGGGCGATTCCCGCCCCCGGCATCCGCAGCGACGTCGCGACCTTCCACAACAACATGCCGGCGACCTTCAACGTGTTCTGGGCGGCCGTGCGGCTCGGCATCCGCCGAATCGTCTATGCATCCAGCGAGACGGTGCTGGGCCTTCCTTTCGACGTGCCGCCGCCCTACATCCCGGTCAATGAGGAGTATCCGGCCCGGCCCGAGTCGGTGTACTCGCTCGTCAAGACCCTCGAGGAGCAGCTGGCGCGTGAGCTGGTGCGCTGGCATCCCGACCTGTCGATCACCGCACTGCGCTTCTCGAACGTGATGGCCCCCGAGGACTACGCCGAGTTCCCGTCCTTCGACGCCGACGCGCTGCGCCGCAAGTGGAACCTGTGGGGCTACATCGACGCACGCGACGGTGCCCAGGCCGTGGAGCGCGCGCTGCAGGTCGCCGCTCCCGGCTTCGACCGGTTCATCATCGCCGCGGCCGACACGGTGATGTCGCGACCGAACGCCGAGCTGATCGCCGAGGTCTTCCCGGACGTCCCGGTGACGCGCGAGGTGAGCGAGCACGAGACGCTGCTCTCGATCGACCACGCCCGCGAGGTGCTGGGGTTCGCACCCCAGCACTCGTGGCGCGATCACATCTGACGGACAGCGATCCTCACCAGGCCAGCGGCCCGTCCTCGTCCTGGAGGGTGCCGGTGGGGCCATCGGTGTCAAGAGTCGCGAAGCGCACCACGACCTGAGCGCTCTCCTCGACCGGTCTTCCGATGCCGAAGCGCGCGGTCATGTCGGTCGCGGTCGGCCCCGGCTCGATGGCATTGAAGCGGATGCCGGGATTCGCCTTCGCGTACTGCAGGGTCAGCATCGTGGCGGCGGCCTTCGACGCGGAGTACAGCGCGAGCGGGAGTCCGTGCTCCACGCGATCCGGGTTGGTCACCGCCCAGAACGAGCCGGCGCTGGAGGAGACGGTGACGACGACGGGGTTGGCCGAGCGTCGCAGCAGGGGCAGCGCGGCCTCAGTGACTCGCACGATGCCGATCGCGTTGACGCCGAAGGATCGTTCAGCGGCCTCTGCGTCGAGATCCGTCTCCAGCACTCCCGCGTTGTTCACGAGCACGTCCAGCCGCCCCTCCTC
Organism: Microbacterium sp.; assembly: GCA_049646915.1. Classification (GTDB taxonomy): domain Bacteria; phylum Actinomycetota; class Actinomycetes; order Actinomycetales; family Microbacteriaceae; genus Microbacterium. Next base: position 1,733 of record JBARWR010000020.1, on the reverse strand, counting down.
GGCATGGATGGCCGCCAGCGCCTCAGCCACCGAGTCGTCGTCGGTGACATCGAGCTGCACGGAGCGTGCGCCGATCCCTGCCGCCGCCTCCCGCCCCCGATCGGCATCGCGCGCGCCGAGGTAGACGGTGTGTCCGGCGGCGACGAGCTGCCTGGCGGTCTCGAATCCGATGCCCCTGGTGGCGCCGGTGATGAGCGTTACGGTCATGACTGTCCTTCCGAAATGGCGTGCGTCAGCACACAGTTCAGAACAGTAGGCACGCCGACGAGCACCAGCCAGGGCCCTGCTCGACCCCTGCTTCGACAGGGCCACCCGTGTCCTCGGCACCCGAGGTCCCGCGCCACCCCATCCGCAGCCCCCTTCCCCGCGAGACTTGCCCTTCAGCATGAGACGGCACACGTGACGTGCAGTCTCATGCTGGAGCAGAAGTCTCGCGGTATCGTTCAGAGGGCGGTAAGGAGACCGGTGGCAGAGCAGGCACTGCCGCAACCTGGTGTCAGCGTCGGGCGATCGTGGAACCGCGGATGACGAGACGCACCGGCAGGTGACGCGTACCTGAGCCGATGTCGACTCCATCGATCGCCTCGAACACCTTCTGGGCAGCCTGCCGCCCCAACTGCTGGAGGTTCGCGTCGATGCTGGTGAGCTCAGGACGCGAATTCTCTGCCAGCACCTCCCAGTTGTCGTAGCCGATGACGGCCAGATCGTCCGGCACTGATCGCCCGAAGTCGCGCGCCGAGTCTAGAGCACCGCGCGCGATCTGATCCGAGCCGCAGAAGATGGCGTCGATCTCCGGATGACGCTGCAGCAGCATTGCGACGGCATCGCGTCCCCAGTGCTCGCTCCATTCCGAGAACATCGGATCGCCGACGAGTTCCAGACCGGCGTCGGCGAGCGCGACACGTGCTCCGGTGAGGCGATCCTGAGCGGCGGCGTACCCCGGGTCGCCGCTGACGTGAGCGATGCGGGTGCGCCCGCAGGCGAGCAGATGCTCGATCGCCTGCCGGCCACCCGCAACGTTGTCGGGTGTCAGCGAGAGATCTCGGGAATCGTCGGAGGGCGCGTACGCGTAGACGACGGGGACGGGAATGTCCTGGCCGAGCGACTCCCGGGGATCGGTCTGCCGCCCGACGACGATGATGCCGTCGACGCGGCGGCTGAGGAGTTCGCGCAGGTGATGCTGCTCGCGAATGGTGTCTCCCCGGGCATCGCACAGGAACACGTTGATGCGTCCGGCGCCGAACGCATCCTCGGCACCCATCAGGATCGGCAGCATGAACCGGCCCTCGAGGTCGCTGGTGAGAAGTCCGACGGTTCCGGTGCGACCGGCCAGAAGGCCTCGAGCCATGGCGTTCGGCGTGAACGACATCTCCGCCGCGATGGAGAGCACCCGCGCCCGCGTCGACTCGGCGACATCGCCCTTGCCGTTCAGAGCCTTCGAGGCCGTGGCGATCGACACGCCGGCGCGCGCGGCGACGTCGCTCAGCGTCACTGCCCTGGTCGTCGTGCTGTCGCTCATTCGTCTCCCCATGAAAGGTTATCGGGCCGATCCCTTGACGGCCTGCAGATCTTCACGCTATACCTTATCGAAAAGCTTTTCGTTCAGTTTCGGAGAACCAGAAGCCACTCAAAGAAGAGCCAAGGAGTCCACATGCACATCACCAGACATCGCGCCGTGCTCCGCGCGGCCGCCGCAGCCGTCGCTGCGGGAATGCTCGTCGGCGGCCTCGCCG
>JBARWR010000019.1:0-3033 GCA_049646915.1 Microbacterium sp. | reverse complement strand
GGGATGCCGGTCCGCGACAGCGATCTCGACCACACGAAGGACGCCGCCTTCGGCGGGCCCACCTCCGACGACAACCTCTCCGCCCTCTGCCGACGACATCACGTCCTCAAACACCACACCCCCTGGCACGTCACCCAACTCGACGACGGCCTACTGGAATGGAGCAGCCCCACCGGCCACGTCTACATCGACAAACCACCACCCCAGAACACCCTCACCTTCACCGAAGACGGCGCCGCTGAGAGCCGCGCGCGAGGTGGCATCACCGAAGACGATCACGGCCGCGATCCCTGGGCCACAGTTCCGGAGGAACTCCTCGCGCCGTTCTGAGCGCGCTGCTCAGCAAGCTTCAGCGCTGATCCGCCGACGGCAGTGAGCACGACCGCTCGGGAACGAGAGGCAGCCCGCGCGATGAACGCGGGCTCGGGCTGCCGAGCACTCTCGCGGGGTACGACGGCTGCCGGTCACGCTGCGCGTGCAGCCGTCGCCAGCAGAATCTCCGCGACTTCCTGCGGCGCGTCGAGCGGCACGACGTGCCCACTGTCCGGCAGCAGGTGCTCCTCGAGGTCGTCGGCGAACGGAGCCAGTTGGCGCGCCAGCAGACCACCCACCGTCGAGGTGACCGCAGCCACGGGAAGGTTCAGTCTGCCGTGCTCCGCCCATGACGAATTCGTCTCCGCATTCGACGGCATGGCACGGTAGTGCTCGAACGCCGCCCGCAGACTGTCACGGCCTGTGTACGCCTGAATGAAGCGCTTCGCCAGATCGTCGGGCAGGTGAGTCCTCGCTCTGCTCTCGAGGAAGTACCGGATGTAGCGGTCCTCGCTGCCCGCCACGATGTCCTCGGCAAGACCGCCCGGCGCCTGATGAAACCCGAACCACCACGGGCCTCCGGCGCGGAAGAACTCCTCCGCCCCAGGCAGTCCACCGACGATTGCCTCCATGATCGTGAGACTCCGCACGCGACCCGAATGCTGAGTCGTCAAGGCGAATGCGACTGCAGCACCCACATCGAATCCGACGACGTGCGCGGCGTCCACAGCCAATGCGTCGAGCAGCCGCACCTGGTCCTTGGCCTGGTTCTGCGCCTCGAAGCCGGTTCGCGCACGCTCGGAGTCGCCGAGTCCGCGGAGGTCCGGGGCGATCACCTGATGGCCGCCCGCGGTCAAGAGCGGCTCCACATTCCGCCAGAGTTCCTTCGTATGCGGAAAACCATGCAGCAGCAGGATGGGTTCGCCGCTGCCCGAGCGTCGGACGCTCACCCGGATGCCGTTGACCTGCACGGTCTCGACGGTTGATGCATGGGCGGATGACGGATGCTGCTGATTCATGCCGTTCTCTCTTCTGCTCCCGCGGTCACGTCAGGTGACCCAGTCACAGTAGGTGACCGCGACAGGTCGTACAAGAGGGCGCTCGGAGCAGCCCGGCCCTTCGAGGGGCCGACCGTCGCCACAGAGCCCCGTCGAACCCCCGGGCGCCGCTCACACCGGAACAGCGAGCGGCCCCTGAGCAACCGCAGGCTCACCCAGCTTCACCACGACGACACCCGCCATCACGAGCACCCCGCCGATGAGCTGGACCGGGCCGGGCAGCTGGCCCAGCAGCATCCAGCCGAACAGCATCGCGGCGATCACCTCGGCGAGCGCGACGAAGGACGCCAGGCGCGATCCCAGCATCCGAGTCGAGGCGATGCCGAGCACGTAGGCGAGCGCCGTCGCGAGCAGCCCGATCGCGAGCACCGGCACGAACCAGGGCACCGTTCCGAAGCGGTAGGCGACGTCGTCGAAGGACCACGCCATCGGCAGCACGCCGATCACTCCCGCGGTCGTGAGCCCGAGCGCACCGAGCAGCAGGCCGACGCCGGCCAGCGCGATCGGCGGCAGGCCGGTGTCCTCCCGGGCCGAGAGCACGAAGTAGGTCGCAGCTCCCACCATGGCGCCCAGCGCCCAGAGGATGCCGCCGCCGTCGATCCGCGCACCGGTGAGGATATCGAGCATGAGCACCAGACCCACGAACGCGATCACCGCCCCGAGGATGCTGCGCCCGGTGGGCTTCTCTCCGCGGCGCAGCCAGAGCCACAGCACCACGGCAACCGGGGCGGTGTATTCGATGAGCAGCGCGATGCCGACGTCCATGACCGCGACGGCCTGGAAGTAGAACAGCTGCGTGGCCGTGACGGCCAGCAGACCGTAGGCGATGATCATGCCGGCGTTGCGGCGCAGCAGCACCCAGCGGCCGCGCATCGTGAGGACCGTCGGCACGAGCAGGATGAGCGCGGCCACCCAGACGCGCGCAGTGACGGCCGCACCGGGCGTCCAGCCCGCGTCGATGAGTCCGCGCGCCCAGGCTCCGGACATCCCGAACGAGAACGCCGCGCCCAGCGCAACGAGAAGACCGACTCCGACGCGCGAATGCGCTCGGGTGTCATGTGTCATGAGCCCCATGAGTGATGACACTATTCCGCGGACATGTAAGATGTCAACATGATCTTCACCAGTGACACGGAAGAGACGCTGCTCGCAGCCGTCTCGCTGGTGAACTCCGCCGAAGAGCCCGACACTCTGTCTACCGGCGAGGACTTCGCGGCCTTCCTCGCCGAGTATCCCTACACCGGCCGGATCGACCGCGACGAGGCCGAGTTGCAAGCACTGCGAATCCTGCGCCCGCGACTGCGCGCCATGCTGCTGGCGCCGCGCGACGAGATGGTCGAGCGCGTCAACGCCGCCCTTGCCGACGTGGCCCTCACTCCACGTCTCATGCGCCACGACGCCACCGATTGGCATCTGCACGCGGTCGCCGATGATCATCCGCTTGCCGAGCGCATCCTCGTCGAGACCGCGATGGCACTGATCGATGTCATCCGCTCCGATGAGGGCAGCCGACTGGACGTGTGCGCGGACGCCGACTGCCAGGCGCTCGCCCTCGACCTGTCGCGCAATCGTTCCAAGCGCTACTGCTCCACCACCTGCGCGAATCGCAACGCCGTGGCCGCGTATCGCGCGCGTCGCGCCCGCGCCTGACGCCAGCTTCCGC
>JBARWR010000018.1:0-4682 GCA_049646915.1 Microbacterium sp. | reverse complement strand
GTCTCACGCTCGGAGTGAAGTCTCGCCGGGCCGAGCGCAGGGCCGACGGATCAGCCGAGCTCGATCACCGACCAGCTCAGCGCCGGCAGCGTGGCGCGCACGGCGCCGTCGACGACATCGGCGGCCGCGAGGGGCACCATGTGCACGGCATCCGGGGCAGCCTCCAGATTCGCGGTGTGGCGGTCGCCGCCCGCAGGGATCGTCAGCGTCTCGGCGTTCAGCACACGCAGGTCGCCCAAGCCGTGCAGGTTCACCGTGAGATCCGAAGCGTCGACGAGCGACCGGTTGGCGACGAACAGCACGACCCGTCCGGTCTCCTCGTCCCAGGTGGCGGCCGCGTCCACGGCATCCACATCGCCGTAGCGCTTCGTGTCGATCTGCGATGCAGACACCGCCGTGCGCAGGATCTTTCCCCGCGCAAGACGCGCCATGCGCTCGAAGGGCCAGAAGCTCGACTGCCGCCATGCCGCACCGCCCTCCTCGGAGCGGATCGGTGCGATCACGTTCACCAGCTGGGCCTGGTTGGCGATCTTCACGCGGTCACCGTGGCGCAGCAGGCTGTTCAGGAACGTGCCCACGACCACGGCATCCGTCACCGAATACGTGTCTTCGATGAGCCGGGGGTGCTCGCGCCACGCCTTCGATACCTGATGCGGCCGATCGTCGGTGTCCAGACCCGACTGGTACCAGACGTTCCACTCGTCGAACGAGATGTCTACCTGCTTGGTGTGCTTGCCCGCGGCCTTGACCGCGTCGATCGTCGCGACCACGCCGTCGATGAAGGCATCCATCTCCACGGCCTCCGCGAGGAACGACTCGGCATCGCCGTCGTGCTCCTGGTAGTAGGCGTGCATCGAGATGTAGTCCACCTCGTCGTAGGCGTGCATGAGCACCGTGTGCTCCCAGGAGCCGAACGTCGGCATCCCGCGGTTGGAGGATCCGACCGCGACCAGCTCGATCGAGTCGTCGACGAGCTTCATGGCCTTCGCCGTCTCCTGCGCCAGCCGGCCGTACTCGTGCGCGGTCTTGTGCCCGATCTGCCACGGGCCGTCGAGCTCGTTGCCCAGGCACCAGAGCTTGATGTCGAACGGATCGGCGGCGCCATTGCTGCGCCGCAGATCCGACCAGTACGTGCCGCCCGGGTGGTTCGCGTACTCGACCAGCGACCGCGCCTCCTCGACACCGCGTGTGCCGAGGTTGATCGCCTCCATCACCTCGACCTCGGCCTCGCGTGCCCAGTCGACGAACTCGTGCAGCCCGAACGCGTTGGTCTCCACGGTGTGCCAGGCCCCATCGATGCGCACCGGGCGATCAGCCGCCGGGCCCACGCCGTCCTCCCAGCGGTAGCCGGACACGAAGTTGCCGCCCGGATACCGGATGACGGTCGGGCCCATCTCCCGCACCAGCGCGAGCACGTCCTTGCGGAAGCCGCGCTCATCGGCCTGTGGGTGCCCGGGCTCGAAGATGCCGGTGTAGACGCAGCGGCCCATGTGCTCGACGAACGACCCGAAAAGGCGTCGGGGCACGTCGGCGATGGTGAAGTCGCGGTCGATGGTGATGCGGGCCTGGGACATTGCTCTCCTTGGGTGAGGTGGTGGGTGATCGGCTACTGGCCGCCGAAGCCGCTGGTCGCGACGCCCTTGACGATCTGCTTCTGGAAGATCATGAACACGATGATCAGAGGGAGCGCGGCCAGCACGGCCTGGGCCATGACCTGCGCATACTGCACCCCGTAGGCGCTGATCACGGTCTGAAGTCCCACCGGCAGCGTCATCAGGGTGGTGTCGTTGATGACCAGGAACGGCCAGAGGAAGTTGTTCCACGCGCCGATGAACACGAAGATCGCCACGGATGCCAGGATCGGCCGCGACAGGGGCAGCACGATCGACCAGAAGATGCGGAACCGGCTGGCGCCGTCCACCCGTGCCGCGTCCTCCAGCTCGATCGGCACCGCGTCGAAGAACTTCTTCAGGATGAACACCATCGCCGGTGCCACCACCTGCGGCAGGATCAGACCCCAGTGGGTGTCGATCATGTTGAACGCGAGCATCTCGTAGAACAGCGGGATGATCAGCACCTGCGGCGGCACCACGATCGACGCGATGATCACGACGAACAGCCAGCGCCGGCCGCGGAAGTCCAGGCGCGAGAAGGCGTACGCCGCGCCGGCCGAGATGGCGACGGTGATCACGGTGATCGCGATCGAGGTGATCAGGCTGTTCCACGCCCACACGTAGACATTGCCCTGCGAGAGGATCGCCGAGAACGCATCACCCGTGATGCCGCTGGCGCCGATCCACGAGGGGTCGCCGGAGGCGGCATCCGTCTCGGTCTTGAAGGCGGTCGCGACCGCCCACAGAAACGGCAGCAGCCAGCCGATCGCGAGCAGAGCGAGGATGACGAAGGCAGCCACGCGCAGCGGCGCGAACGGCTTCTGTCCGGGCAGGTGCGAATGGCGTGCGCGTCGACTGCCGGGAACGGTGACGGCTTCGGTGGGCGAGAGCGTTGCGGTGGACATCACAGCTCCTTCTTGCGGCGCAGCACGAGGGCCTGCGCGACGCCGACGATGATGATGAGAGCGAAGAACACGTACGAGATCGCGGCGGAGAAGCCGAATCGGTAGTTCACGAAGCCGGCCTCGTAGATGTACTGCACGATCGAGCGGGTGGTGTCGCTCGCGACGCCGCCGAGCATCTGGTACGCCTGGTCGAACAGCTTCAGGGATGCCAGGATCTGCAGGATCAGGATGAGCACGGTGGCCGGGCCCAGCTGCGGCAGCGTGATCGACCAGAACTGCCGCCACGCGCTCGCGCCGTCGAGCGAGGCCGCCTCGTACTGCTGCGAGGGGATGTTCTGCATCGCGGCGAGGTAGAGCAGGAAGTTGAAGCCCACGGTCCACCAGATCGTCGCGATCACGATCGACAGCATGTTCGTGTCGGGGTTCTGCAGCCAGGCGAGCGGCTCGAGGCCGATCGCTTGGAGGATGTTGTTGGCCGCGCCGATCTGCGGGTTGAAGATCCACACCCAGATCTGCGAGATCACGGTGGAGGCGAGCAGGTACGGCATGAAGAACGACAGCCGCCACAGCCACTGGCCGGGAAGACCCCGATCGACCAGAGCGGCCATGAGCAGCGCGATGGCCACGAGCGGCACGGTGGACAGAAGTGTGAACCACACGGTGTTCCACATGGACTGCCACATGACCGGGTCGACCAGCGCCTCGGCGTAGTTCGCGAAGCCGACGAACCCGCCGCCCGCGCCGGTGAGGGACTGGTCGGTGAAGCTCAGGTAGATGCCGTGCACGATGGGCCAGGCGAGGAAGAGGGCGAATGCGATGAGGAACGGGGCGAGGAAGGCCCAGCTGACGAGCTGCTCGCGGCGCTGGAGCCCGGCCGTGCGGAACGGTGGGGTGCTCTTGCGGCCGGTCACGACCGCGCGGGTGCTGGCTGTGGTCGTCATGGCTTCCACGTCCCTTCGGGGTCGGCGGGGTTGGGCTGGGCGAGCAGGGAGTTCACGCGCCGCTCGAAGCGGTCGACGGCCGCCGCGGGATCGTCGCCGCTGAGCAGCACGCCCTGCACGGCCGCACCGAACTCGCCCTGGAAGTTCGACCCGGATCCGGTGAACCAGGCCTCCGGGTCGTAGACGACGTGGTCGGCCGCCTCGGCGTAGTGCGCCTGGGGGAGGAGGTCGGCGTACTCGGGGGAGGAGGTGACGGGCAGGTATGCGGGGATATGCCCCGCCTCGGCCCACCCGAACGAGCCCTTCAGCATGTCGGCGACGAACTGATAGGTCAGCTCGCGTCGGTGCTCGTCGGCGTTCGCCTGGTGCGGGAGCACGAAGGAGTGCGAGTCCGCGTAGACGGCAGGGGTGCCGTAGATCGTGGGGATCATCGTCGCATCGAAGGGGATGCCGGCGTTCTGCATCGTGCGCAGCTCCCAGACGCCGGTCATCAGCATCCCGCTCTTGCCGGTGGCGAACTCGGCCACCGCACTGCCGTAGTCGTTCTGCGCGGCGGCGATCTCGCCGTCCAGCAACGACTGCATGAACTGCAGCGACTCGACGGCGGCATCCTTGTCGATGCCCATCTTTCCGCCGACGGGCAAGTCGATCGCGAGGCCATGCTGGGAGTACAGCCCATAGAACAGACGCCACATCTGCGCCCCGTCGCCGAGGTAGCCGTACGACAGCGCGTGTCCGTCGGCGGATCCTCCCACAGCGCGGAGCTGGTCGAGGAGCTCCTCGGGCGTGGAGGTCGTCTTCAGCCGTCCGTCGGAGTCGAGCTGGCCCGCCGCATCGCAGATATCGGTGTTGAACATGAGCACGAACGGGTGTGCGTCCAGCGCGACGCTGAAGCGCTGGCCGCCGACGATGCCCTTCTGCCAGATCGGCTCGGGGAACGTGGACTCGTCGACGCCGAGCGCGGCGAGCCGGTCGAGATCCCAGCTGTCGAGCAGACCGCCGGGCGCCCAGCCCGGCACGCGCGTGGCGTGCATGATCGCGACATCCGGGGCGCGGCCGCCGGCACCCGCCATCGCGAGCTTCGTGTAGTACGGGGTGCCCCAGGCGAGAACGGTCGGACGGATGCGGTAGGCGTCCTGAGCCTGGTTCACCTGGTCGAGCAGTGAGGACATGGTCACGCCGTCCCCGCCGGAGAGCAGGTGCCAGAACTGCAGGGTCTGGGT
>JBARWR010000017.1:0-2312 GCA_049646915.1 Microbacterium sp. | reverse complement strand
GGGATGCCGTGCTGCCCCGCCGCATCGATCGGGCGGCACTGCTGACGCCCTTCGACCCGGTGGTGTGGTTCCGCGACCGCGCGCTGCGAGTGTTCGACTTCGACTACCGCATCGAGATCTATGTGCCGGCCGACAAGCGGCGCTACGGGTACTACTCGCTGCCGGTGCTGGTCGGCGACCGAATCGTGGCTCGGGTCGACCTGAAGGCCGACCGCGCGGCATCCGTCCTGCGTGTGCAATCGGCCTGGTGGGAGCAGCATGCCCATCCGGAGGCGGATGCGGCACGCATCGCCGAGGAGCTCGTCCGCGCGGCCCTGTGGCAGGGCCTGGAACGCATCAGCGTGTCGGGGTGGGGCGATGCGGCGGATGCCGTCGCGCACGCTCTGCACGGGCGCGAGAGCACGGTCGAGCGGCACGTGCACCCTCGGGAATGACGAAGGCCCCGCCGGAGCGGGGCCTTCAGCCGATCAGAATTGGACCCTGGGCGGTTCGGAGATCGCGCTACCGTCGGCGACCTCGAAGAACTCCCGCTCGGTGAAGCCGAGGCCACGGGCGAACATGTTGTTCGGGAACACCTTGATCTTGGTGTTCAGCTCGCGCACTCCGCCGTTGTAGAACCGACGGGCCGCCTGGATCTTGTCCTCGGTGTCGACGAGCGCGTGCTGCAGCTGGAGGTAGTTCTGGCTTGCCTGCAGCTGAGGGTAGGCCTCGGCCACGGCGAACAGACTGCGCAGCGCCTGCTGCAGGTGTCCTTCAGCGACGCCGGCCTCGGCGGGGCCGGTGGCCGACAGAGTCTCGGCTCGGGCGCGGGTGACGCCCTCGAACACGGACTTCTCGTGCGCCGCATAGCCGCGCACGGTCTCGATGAGATTGGGGATGAGGTCGACGCGACGCTTCAACTGCACCGTGATGCCGCTCCAGGCCTCATCGACACGCACATTCAATTGGACGAGCGAGTTGTACGTCGACCACAGGTAGATTCCGACGATCACCAGCACGCCGACGATGATCAGTACCGGCCAGAGCCACTCCATGTGCTGCCCCCTCTTGGATGTTCCTCCATCCTATGCATCGAACACTGCGCATCGGCTGGGTGATGGTGCGTTCAGGCGCCCAGAATCCGCTCCAGGTGACGATTGCCGAACAGACGCTGCGGGTCGAGCCGATCGCGCAGTGCGAGGAAATCGTCGAAGCGCGGGTAGCGCTCGCGCAGCTGCTGTGCGTTCAGGCTGTGCAGCTTGCCCCAATGCGGTCGCCCGCCGTGACCGAGCATGATCTGCTCGACGGCGTCGAAGTACTCCCGCGGATCGACGCGCCAGTAGCGGTGCACGGCGATGTAGGCGCTGTCCCGACCCGACGCGGTGGACAGCCACAGGTCGTCGGATGCCGCGAACCGAACTTCCACGGGGAACTCGATGCGCCAGCCCCGGTCTGCGATGAGCCGCTGCAGCTCCTCGAACGCCGGCACCACGTTCTGCGCCGGCAGCGCGTACTCCATCTCGCGGAAGCGCACGTTGCGGTGGTTGATGAGCACCTGGTGCGAGGCATCCGTGTACTCGTCGTCTCCCGTCAGCTGCACGGCGAGCCGGTTGAACGCGGGGATGATCGCCGGGACGGCACGGCTCACCGCGCAGAACACGCCGAAGACGCCGTTGGCGAGCACGGTCTCATCGAGCCAGCGCTGGAGCGGAGGAATCGGATGCCGTCTGGCGGATTCCGGCAGCCGGGTCTGGGTCTTCGTCAGAGCCACATCGGTGTGGGGATGCCAGTAGAACTCGAGGTGATCCGCCGCCTCCGCACGCGCATGGATGCTGGGGAGCACGTCGTCGAGAGCGACCGGGGCGTCCACGGCGTGGAGGACGAAGGCCGGCACGCACTGCAGCGTCACCTCGACGACCACGCCGAGTGCGCCCAACCCCACGACGGCACCGTTCAGCAGGTCGGTGTTCTGAGTCTCGTCGATGCGCAGGAATTCGCCGTCGGCGGTGATCAGCGTCAGACCGCGCACCTGTGTCGCGATGCCCCCGAAGCCCGTGCCTGTGCCGTGCGTGCCGGTGGAGATCGCACCGGCGATGGATTGCCGGTCGATGTCGCCGAGATTCTCCATCGCCAGCCCGTAGCGGCGCAGCAGTGCGGGCACACGATGCAGCCGCGTTCCGGCGAGCAGCGTGACCAGCCCCGTCGCGGCGTCCACGCTGACGAGACCCTGCAGGTCGTCGAGCTCGAGGAGTACACCGGGTGCGACCGCGATGCCGGTGAAACTGTGCCCCGCGCCGACGGCCTTCACCGTCAGGCCCTGCGCCGCCGCGGCC
>JBARWR010000016.1:0-2227 GCA_049646915.1 Microbacterium sp. | reverse complement strand
CTCGTCGACGAACCGGCGCAGCCGCCGTGCCGTGACCTCCCCTCCCCCGACGAGCAGCACATCGCGTCCGGCGAGCGAGACGCCCAGCAGAAGCGTCATGCCGCCTCCGCCCGAGCCTCCGCCAGGTCCAGCAGCAGTTCGCCGTCGTGCTCGAGGACCGGCCACACCCGCAGTGCGGCGGGCTCCCCTCCCCTGGTGTCGAGGCAGAGTCCGGTGCGCAGGTCGAAGACCTGCTTGTGCAGCGGCGAGGCGACGGTCGGCGCGTCATCGCGTGTTCCCACGATCCCGCGGGCCATCACCTGCGCGCCGGTGTAGGGATCACGATTCGACACCGCGTGCAGCGACCCGTCGGCGAGCAGGAACAGAGCGATCTGCGTGGAGCCGAACAGGGCGGCACGGCCGCGTTCCACCTCCAGGTCGCTCACGGCGCACACGCGCACCAGCGTCTCGTACTCCGATGTCGTGGTCATCCCCGTACCTCCAATGTCGTTCCTGCGATGAGCACGCCGCCGGCGGCTCGTTCATCGGCCGTCGCCGGCCGCACCTGCCCGCGCTCGGCGACATAGGCGAGCGAGGGATCGGGAGTGTCCGCGGCGTTCACGAACGAGCTGAAGCGACGCAGCTTCTCGGGATCGCGCAGCGTCGCCGCCCACTCGTCCTCGTATCGCTCGACGTGACGTGCCATCGCGGCGTCCAGATCCGCGCAGATGCCCAGCTCGTCGTCGAAGATCACGCTCTTCAGCCCGTCGAGCCCGCCGTCCAGCTCCTCGCACCACGGGGCGGTGCGCTGCAGCCGATCGGCGGTGCGGATGTAGTACATGAAGAACCGGTCGATCGCGCGGATCAGTCCGTCGTCGTCCAGGCCGGATGCCAGCAGCTGGGCATGCCGGGGCGAGAAGCCGCCGTTCCCGCCGACGTACATGTTCCAGCCGTCCTCGGTCGCGATCACGCCGACATCCTTGCTGCGGGCCTCCGCGCACTCGCGTGCGCACCCCGAGACACCGAGCTTCAGCTTGTGCGGCGCTCGCAGCCCGCGGTATCGCAGTTCGAGCCGCACCGCCATGCCCACCGAATCGAGCACGCCGTACCGGCACCAGGTGGAGCCCACGCACGACTTCACGGTGCGCAGCGCTTTGCCGTACGCCTGGCCCGACTCGAACCCGGCGCTCACCAGACGCCCCCAGATCTCCGGAAGCTGCTCCAGTCGTGCGCCGAACATGTCGATGCGCTGGCCGCCGGTGATCTTCGTGTACAGCCCGTAGTCGTCGGCGATGCGGCCGATCGCGATCAGGCCGGCGGGCGTGACCTCGCCGCCGGGCATCCGCGGCACGACCGAGTACGTCCCGTCCTTCTGCATGTTCGCCATGACGTGGTCGTTGGTGTCCTGCAGCGCGGCGTTCTCGCCATCGAGCACGTGCTCGCCCACCAGAACCGCCAGGATGCTGGCCAGCGCCGGCTTGCAGATGTCGCAGCCGCGACCGCGACCGAACCGGGCGATGATCGCGCTGAACGTCGTCAGCTCCGACACGCGCACCGCATCGAAGAGCTGCCGACGCGACAGGTCGAAATGCTCGCAGAGCGCCGTGGAGGCGACCTGTCCGCTCTTGGCCAGCTCCTGGCCGACGATCTTCGACACCATGAACACGCAGGAGCCGCAGGTGGCTCCTGCCCGTGTGCAGCTTTTCACCGAGGCGGCATCGGTGCAGCCCTCTTCGTGCACCGCCTGCCGGATGCGTCCCGCGGTGACGTTGGCGCAGGAGCACACCACCGCGGTATCCGGAAGCTCGCCGACGGGAGCCTCAGAGAGTCCCTCCGGCAGCAGATAGGCGGCCGGGTCCCCGCCCAGGGGCGCGCCGACGAGCGGTCGGAGCGCCCCGTACGCGGATGCGTCACCGACGAGGATGCCGCCCAGCAGCGTCTTCGCATCGTCCGAGAGCACGAGCTTCTTGTACACGCCCGCGACCGGGTCGGTGTAGACGACGTCGAGGGCGTTCGGCGTGGTGGCCATCGCGTCGCCGAAGCTGGCGACGTCGACGCCGGACAGCTTGAGCTTGGTCGAGTCGTCGTATCCGGGGAAGGATGCCTCGCCGCCGCGCAGCACTGCGGCGGCGACCTCGGCCATCGTGTATCCGGGTGCGACGAGACCCACCGCACGGCCGTCGAAGCTCGCCACCTCGCCGATGGCCAGGATCCGCTCGTCCGCAGTGCGGCAGGTGTCGTCGATGAC
>JBARWR010000015.1:0-2636 GCA_049646915.1 Microbacterium sp. | reverse complement strand
ACGGTGGTGAGGTTCTGGGCGTGCAGCGCTGTGATGGCGTCCGCAGCGCCAGGCTTGATGGTGTCGGCAAGGGCAAGCAGCCCGATCAGCTGCCCGTCGCGAGCGACCAATGCGACGGTGTGCCCGTGCTCGTTGGCATCCGCGAGAGCGGCGACCGCAGGGGTGAGGTCGACGCCGTGCTCGCGGAGCAGGTCGGCGTTCCCGACGAGGAGCGTGCTCCCTGTGATGCGGGCGGTAGCACCGAGACCGGGGAGGGCGGTGAAGTCCTCCAACGGGTGAAGGTCGGTGACGTGGGCGCGGGCGGCGTCCTGGATCGCGCGGGCGATAGCATGCTCGGAACCCTGCTCGACGGACGCGGCCAAACGCCACAGCTCATGATCGGCGATTCCAAAGGGGGTCGCGGTTTCGACGGTCATGCGCCCGGTGGTGAGGGTTCCGGTCTTATCGAGAACGACGGTGGTGATGGTGCCGGAGGCTTCGAGGGCGTCGTGGCCCTTGATCAGGATGCCGAGGGTCGCGGCTCGCCCGATCCCGACCATGAGCGCAGTCGGCGTTGCGAGCCCGAGTGCGCAGGGGCAGGCGATGATGAGGACGCTGATCCCGATGCCGAATGCCTGCGCGAACGGGGTTCCGGTGAGCGCCCATGCGGCAGTGACGATGATCGCGAGGGTGATGACGGCGGGGACGAACCAGGTGACGATCCGGTCGACGAGGTTCTGCACGCGCGCTTTGCGGGCCTGGGCCTGCTCGGTGAGCGCGGCCATCTGGGCGAGCTGGGTGTTGGCGCCGACCGAGGTCGTGGTCACTTCCAGGCGACCGTCGGTGCTGATCGTGCCGCCGGTCACCGCGGCTCCGGGGCCGACCGGGACGGGAACCGGTTCCCCGGTCATCATGCTCGCATCCACTGCAGCGGCGCCCGCGTGGACGGTGCCGTCAGCGGGGATCGTCTCTCCCGGGAGGACGACGAATGTGTCGCCGACGCGGAGCGCCGTGGCGGGTTCGATCGTCTCGACGCCGTCGCGAACGACCCGGACGTGGGTGGCGGCAAGAGCGTTCAGCGCCCCGAGCACATCGCCGGCTTTTCGGCGGGAGCGGGTCTCGAAGTAGCGGCCGGCGAGTTGGAAGGTCGTCATGCCGGCGGCGACGTCGAGATAGATGGAGTCCGCACCTGCGGGGGTGACGCCGAAGCCGAGCCAGTAGCCGGCGGCCTCGGTGGTGCCGAACCCGAGCAGCAGGGTCAGGATCGCCCACCCGAATGAGGCGGCGATGCCGAGAGAGACGAGCGTGTCCATGCTGACCGCACCGTGACGGAGGTTGCGGAGCGTCGCCCGGTGGAACGGCCACGCCGCCCAGGTCACGATCGGCAGCGCCATCAGCACGCAGACCCATTCCCAGCCGGGGAACCGCCAGCCGGGGACGAGGGCCAGGACGATCGTGATGTCCATGAGCGGGACGGTGAGCAGCGCGGACACGGCCAGGCGCCTCCGGAGCGACGAGATCCGTACCTCGGTGGCGCGCGTCGACCAGGCGTCGTCGCTGCCGTCGCGCAGGTGCGCACCGTATCCGGCGTTCTCGACCTGCCGGATCGCCGTCTCGACATCGCTGTTAGGAAGACCTGAGATGATGGCGCGTTCGGTGGCGTAGTTGACGCTCGCCGTCACGCCGTCGAGCTTGCCCAGTGCGCGCTCGACGCGTCCGGCGCAGGCCGCGCAGGTCATCCCGGAGATGTCGAGCTCCACCGGAGCGAGGACCACCGGTGTGGTGGTGTCTGTCGTCGTCATGAGTGGGTGTCCTCTCGGACGGTCGGTCGGGGGCCGAGGCGGGTCGATTCACGGTCGGTGAGGCGGTGGAGCATCTGGTTGTAGGCGTCGTATTCGTCGTCGCGGCCGGTGTCGAGGTGCCGGTCCTTACGGCGGGCCTCCCTGGCGTCTTGCCTGCTCCATTGAATGCCGAGTGCGACGATGACAATCATCAGCGGGATCTCCCCACCCGCCCAGGCGACACCGCCACCGAGATACTGCTGAGCCTGCAGATCGGCCCAGGGCAAGTCGAGGTAGCGGTAGAAGGTCTCGGCGATGATGACGGGGCTGGTCATCAGGATCACGCCGAAGAACGCGTGGAACGGCATCGCCGCCAGCACGTACCCGAGCTTGCCGATGTGCGGGAGGGGGCGTGGTGGCCGGTCGACGCCGATGATCAGGCTGTAGTAGAGGTAGCCGACGATGAGGAAATGCAGGTTCATGAGCTGGTGCGCCCAGTGGAACCGCATGTAGTCGCCGAAGATGCCGGTGAGATAGAGGCCGTAGTAGGAGCCGATGAAGACCACGAAGACGATCAGCGGGTTGTAGAGGAACTGCAGCACCCGCCAGTGCAGCACCCACGTGATCCAGTCGTGCAAGCCCGCAGGCTTGGTTCGGTCAGAGCGGCTCGCGCGCAGCAGCAGGGTGACGATGCCGCCGAGGACGAGAAGCCCAGGGGCCAGCATGTTCAGCGACATGTGCACGATCATGTGCACCCCGAAGTCCGGGGCGGAGTACTTCCCGAACCCGGAACTGGTCGCGACCACCACAACCGTCCACCCGCCGATCCACGCAGCCGTCCGCCCGAGAGGCCACCGATCACCCCGACGGTGCAGC
>JBARWR010000014.1:0-5102 GCA_049646915.1 Microbacterium sp. | reverse complement strand
CCGCTCCGCTGAGCGAGGGCATCGGCGCGTTGGCGTGGGCGACGACTCCGGCGATCAGGGCGGCTCCGGCCTCGGTGCGCAGCGTCAGTCGAGCGAACGGGGTGCCCTGCTCCAGCATCCGGATGCCGTAGCGCAGGGCCGTGATCGGTTCATCCGGCATCCGCAGCAGCGCATGGCCGGTGAAGTCCACCACCCCCTCGAGGTGACGCGTGAGCGGGCGCACCAGCGCGTACCAGGCGCGCGCATCCGAGCCCAGGTCATCCGCCGTCCTGTCGATGTCGCGCCAGGCGATCGCCGCACGCCCGCCGTCGAGCGGGTGGGCGTAGGAGATCTCCGGCGTGATCCAGTCGATGCGGTCGCGGATGCCGAATGCCTGGAAGAACGGCGAGGTCAGCACCGACGGATGCACCGCCGAACAGACGTCGAAGACGAACCCGGGCAGGGGGCCCGGCATGGTGCGCACCCCGCCGCCGACGGTCTCGGATGCCTCGAGCACCTCCACCGCGTACCCCGCCCGGGCGAGGGTGACCGCGGCAGCGAGCCCGTTCGGGCCGCTGCCGATCACCGTCGCGCGAGCCATGCCCCCAGTGTTCCACGAACGGTCTGTGGTGATGCGTGTGATCTCGCAGGTGAGAGGATTGAGGCAAATGAACGAATCACAGGGGCCCACCCCCGCAGGAACCTCCCGCCCCTACCGATCCCTCGCCGACGCGCTGCGCGCACATCGCATCCCTGTCGAGAACCACGAGTTCATCGGAGCCGTCTCGGATGCCGTCGGCGTCACGAGCTTCATCGACCGCGGTCGCTACATCGAGGCGCTGCGCCGCGACGGCGCGCCGCTGCACATCGGCCGCACCTACATCAACGGGTTCATCGAGGACGAGCAGATCCTCATCGCCGGACGCGCGCTGCCGCTGCTGGCCAGTGACGGACGCGCTCCTTACTTCTACGTGAACCAGCCCAGCGCGCTGCCGTCCGCGACGGTCGCCTCGAAGCGGTCGGCCGGATCGCGGGCGGCCAAGCCGGCCTCCGCAGCCTCGCCCCGCACGCCCAAGACGCCGAAGGCCACGCCGAAGGAGGAGCGCGACTACGGCGTCTGCGACGTGTGCTTCATGGTGCGCAACGCCTCGGGAAAGTGCAGCTGCGACGCCTGACGCACCCGTAGTCCGATTCGGCCCGGATGCTTCGTCCGGGCTGAATCAGGCCGGATCCGGATCAGACAGCTGCGCCTGCACGCGCCGGGAGATCTCCGCGATCGGCATCGATCGCGGGAAGACCGCGACCACCACATCATCGGATGCGGCATCCGACCCGTCCGGGTGCACACCGTAGCGGCGCAGCACGTCCTGCATCGCCGTGCGCAGCGTCGAGACCGGCACGCGGTTGCCGCGCAGCAGCTGACGCAGCACGTGGTTGTGCACGGCCGTGACGAGCGCCGAGAATCCCACCGCGTCGAGCGGGTCGATGCCGGGCAGCGACTGGCGCAGGTACTCGTCGAACAGGCGTTCGTAGCGGAACACGGTCACGATCTCGCGATCGCGCAGCTCCGGAACCTGACGGACGATCTCGTAGCGGCGGCGCGCGAGCTCCGGATCGCGGGCGAAGTGACCGAACACCAGCTCGGATGCCTCGCACACGGCCAGCCACGGATCTTCGTGCGGTTCATCGAGGAATGCGCGCAGTTCGTCGAGCATCACCTCGTGGTCGGTGAAGACCACATCCTCCTTGCCCCCGAACTGTCGGAAGAAGGTGGAGCGCGAGACGCCGGCGGCCTTGGCGATCTGCTCGACCGAGGTCGCGTCGAACCCCTGCGCGGCGAACAGCTCGAGCGCTGCGGCGACGACGCCGGTGCGGAGCTGGGGTGGTTGCTGCATAGGGGAAGCCTAGCGGCGGCCGTTCGGGTGATGTCGCCAGCGGTAGTAGGCTTTGAGATCGGGCCCAGTCCCATCGACACCCGACAGAACTGTCGCGTCCCACCCGCCGCAACCAGCGAAGGACTGCACGTGGATCTTTACGAGTACCAGGCACGAGACCTTTTCGAATCCTACGGAGTGCCGGTTCTCGCCGGCATCGTCGCCGACACCCCCGAGGAGGTGAAGGCAGCGGCAGAGAAGCTCGGTGGCGTGGTCGTCGTCAAGGCGCAGGTCAAGACCGGTGGCCGCGGCAAGGCCGGCGGCGTCAAGGTCGCCAAGAACTCCGACGAGGCGTATGAGGCAGCCCAGGCGATCCTGGGTCTGGACATCAAGGGCCACGTCGTCAAGCGCGTCATGGTCGCCGCGGGCGCACGCATCGCAGAGGAGTTCTACTTCTCGGTGCTGCTCGACCGCGCCAACCGCTCCTACCTGTCGCTGTGCAGCGTCGAGGGCGGCATGGAGATCGAGCAGCTCGCCGTCGAGAAGCCCGAGGCTCTCGCCCGCGTCGAGGTGAACCCGCTGACCGGCATCGACAAGGCCAAGGCCGTCGAGATCGCCCGTGCGGCGAACTTCCGCGAGGAGCTCATCGAGAAGGTCTCCGACGTGTTCGTCAAGCTCTTCGAGGTCTACAAGGGCGAGGACGCCACGCTCGTCGAGGTCAACCCGCTCGTGCTCACCGAAGAGGGCGATGTCATCGCGCTCGACGGCAAGGTCACGCTCGACGAGAACGCCTCCGAGATCCGTCACCCCGAGCACGAGGCGCTCGCCGACAAGGGCGCCGAAGACCCGCTCGAGGCCAAGGCCAAGGAGTCGGGCCTGAACTACGTCAAGCTCGACGGCCAGGTCGGCGTCATCGGCAACGGCGCGGGACTCGTCATGTCGACCCTCGACGTGGTCGCCTACGCCGGTGAGAAGCACGGTGGCGTCAAGCCCGCCAACTTCCTCGACATCGGCGGAGGCGCGAACGCGCAGGTCATGGCATCCGGTCTCGATGTCATCCTCGGCGACGAGCAGGTCAAGAGCGTGTTCGTCAACGTGTTCGGCGGCATCACCTCCTGCGTCGCCGTCGCGGACGGCATCGTCAAGGCACTCGAGATCCTCGGCGACGCGGCCACCAAGCCGCTCGTCGTGCGTCTGGACGGCAACCAGGTCGAGGAGGGCCGCGCGATCCTCGCCGGCGCCGCCCACCCGCTCGTCACGCTCGCAGCCACCATGGACGAAGGCGCCGACAAGGCCGCCGAGCTGGCCAACGCCTGAGACTGAAGGAATCAGAGAAATGTCGATCTACCTCAACAAGGACTCCAAGGTCATCGTCCAGGGCATCACCGGCGGCGAGGGCACCAAGCACACCGCGCTGATGCTCAAGGCCGGCACGAACATCGTCGGCGGCGTGAACGCCCGAAAGGCCGGCACCACCGTCACGCACGAGAAGCCGCACGAGGGCGAGGTCGAGCTGCCCGTCTTCGCATCCGTCGCCGAGGCGATGGAGAAGACCGGCGCCGACGTGTCGATCGCGTTCGTCCCCGGCGCCTTCACGAAGGACGCCATGATCGAGGCCATCGACGCCGAGATCCCGCTGCTCGTCGTGATCACCGAGGGCGTGCCCGTCGGCGATTCCGCCGAGGCATGGGCCTACGCGACCCAGAAGGGCAACAAGACCCGCATCATCGGGCCGAACTGCCCCGGCGTCATCACCCCCGGCGAGGCGCTGGTCGGCATCACCCCGGCCAACATCACCGGCAAGGGCCCGATCGGACTGGTGTCGAAGTCGGGCACCCTGACCTACCAGATGATGTACGAGCTGCGCGACCTGGGCTTCTCCACCGCCATCGGCATCGGCGGAGACCCGGTCATCGGCACCACGCACATCGACGCGCTCGCCGCATTCGAGGCCGACCCCGAGACCAAGGCGATCGTCATGATCGGCGAGATCGGCGGCGACGCCGAGGAGCGTGCGGCCGAGTACATCAAGGCGAACGTCACCAAGCCGGTCGTCGGCTACGTGGCGGGCTTCACCGCCCCCGAAGGCAAGACCATGGGCCACGCCGGCGCCATCGTCTCGGGCTCGGCGGGCACCGCTCAGGCCAAGAAGGAGGCCCTCGAGGCCGCCGGAGTCAAGGTCGGCAAGACGCCCTCCGAGACGGCTGAGCTGATGCGCGCCATCGTCGAAGCACTGTAGCCTCACCGATCGTTAGCGCCCTTCGACTCGCTTCGCTCGCTCAGGAACCGGAGCGAGACGAGACGCTTCGTGGGCTAGACTCTTACACGAAGGCCCTGGGCTCCACCCCGGGGCCTTCGTCATGTCCGGGCGGCATGACCGCCCCCCGTTCCGCTCAGGAGGAGCAGGATGGAGAGCATGAACTCACGGATGACCTTCACCCTGGTCGGCGGCCCGACGGCCGTGATCGAATACGCCGGACTCCGCCTGCTCACCGATCCCACATTCGACCTGCCCGGCACCTACGAGGGCGGCATCGCACTGCACAAGCTCGTCGGGCCGGCGCTGAGCCCCGACGAGGTCGGCGGCATCGATGCCGTGCTGCTCTCGCACGACCAGCATCCGGACAACCTCGACCACGCCGGGCGCGAGTTCCTGTCCCGGGTGGGCACGGTGATCTCCACCCCGGCGGCCGCTGCGCGCATCGACGGCGTCACCGGCCTGGAGCCGTGGCAGTCACTCGCTCTCGGCGACGTCGAGATCATGGCTGTCCCCGCCCTGCACGGGCCGGACGGAGCCGAGGCGCTGTCCGGCCCCGTCACCGGATTCCTGCTGCGGGCGCCGCAGCATCCGACCGTCTACGTCTCCGGCGACAACGCCTCGGTCGCGCTGGTCGCCGAGATCGTCGCACACGAGGGGGACATCGATGTGGCGGTGCTGTTCGCCGGTGCTGCCAACGTCGGACGATTCGGCGACAGCGACCTCACGCTGAACGCGCGAACCGCTGTGGTGGCCGCTCGCGCGCTCGGTGACGCGCTCATCATTCCCGCGCACGCCGAGGGCTGGCATCACTTCAGCGAGACCCGCGAGCGCCTCGTACGGGAATTCGAGTACGCCGGGCTGGGTGAGCGACTGCGGGTGCCGGAACACGGCCAGCCCCTCGAGATCTGAGAGCTCTGAGGGCTCAGACGCCTCGGCGAGAACGAGCGCAGGCCGCCCGGACGCGAGAGAGGGGCCGGATGCCGACATCC
>JBARWR010000013.1:0-6814 GCA_049646915.1 Microbacterium sp. | reverse complement strand
GCAATGTCCCACACCCTTCGACGCGGCGCCCTCGCCGCAGCCCTCGCCGGCGCATTCATCCTCGCCGTTCCCGCCGCCGCCTCCGCGCACGTCGGCGTCTCGCCCGATCACATCCCGGCGGGCGAATCCACCCTGCTCACCTTCTCGTTCAGCCACGGATGCGACGACTCGCCGACCACCGCGCTGCGCGTCACGATGCCCGAGGGCATCGGCGGGGCCTGGCCGACTTTCGACTCCGATTGGAGCGCCGACATTGAGAAGACCGCGAGCGGTGGCGTCTCCGCCGTCACCTTCACCGCCGTGACACCCGTTCCCCATGGCCTGCGCGGCATGGTCGGCCTGACCGTGATCACGGACAAGCACGCGGCCGACCAGCTCGTCTTCCCGGTCGAGCAGCGCTGTGTGACCGGGACCAACGAGTGGACGCAGATCGCGAAGGACGGCGAGGATCCGCATTCACTGGATGCGCCGGCGCCCGTCGTCTCGCTGACCGAGGCGGACGACGCCGACGGTGCAGGCACCGGTCATGGCGATCACCCGGATACGACCGCGGCGGATGCCGCTGAAGACGGTTCGACGGCTTCGGCGCTGCCGCTGGTCCTCGGCGGAGGCGGACTCGTCGTGGGCCTCGCCGCGCTCGTTCTCTCGATCGGCGCGTACCGCCGCCGCTGAGGTTCGACGACCGAGGTGTCCGGCGCTCGGCTGTGCCGGGAACCTCGGCCGCGCGTGAGATTATGGACTCGACATGACTACCCTGCCTCCTGTGCTCCGCCCCGCCGAACCACCCCATCGTGCGCTGGCCGAGCTCTCCGACCGCTTCGGCCATGACTCCCGCGGTGACCTCGCGGGCGTCCAGCTCACCGGAATCACCCTCGCCACCGCAGACCTTCGCGCAGGTGAGGCCTTCGTCGCCATTCAGGGAGTGAACAGGCACGGCGCCGAGTTCGCGTCCACCGCCGCCGAGCAGGGCGCGGTGGCGATCATCACGGATGCCGCGGGCGCGGACATCGCGGAGTCCGCCGAACTCCCGGTCGTGATCGTCGATGATCCGCGCGCCGTCCTCGGCGCCCTCAGCGCGTGGGTCTACGGCACTGAGGCATCCGATCCGCTGCCCCTGCTGTTCGGCACGACGGGCACCAACGGAAAGACCAGCGTCTCGCACCTGCTGCAGGGCATCTTCGACCAGCTGGGCGTCGTCTCGGGGCTGTCCTCCACGGCTGAGCGGCACATCGCCGGGGAGGTGATCGTGTCGCGTCTGACGACGCCGGAGGCCTCCGAGATGCACGCGCTGCTCGCCCTCATGCGTGAGCGGAACGTCGAGGCCGTGGCCGTCGAGGTCAGCGCGCAGGCGCTCTCTCGACATCGTGTCGACGGCATCGTGTTCGACGTCGCCGGTTTCACCAACCTCTCGCACGATCATCTCGACGACTACGCCGACATGGAGGAGTATTTCCAGGCCAAGCTTGCGCTGTTCACGCCCGAGCGCGCACGCCGCGGCGTGGTCAGCCTGGACTCGGCCTTCGGCGCCCGGGTCGTGGAGCGCTCCGGCATCCCGGTGGTGACGATCGGCACGCCGTCGATCGCCGCCGATCCGGATGCCGCGGCTTCAGCCGACTGGGTCGTCACGATCGACGACGAGCGCCAGAACGGGACGGTGTTCACGCTCAGCGGTCCCGACGGGCGGTCACTGACCACACTCGTGCCGGTGATCGGACAGCACATGGCGGCCAACGCGGGCCTGGCGATCGTGATGCTGCTCGAGGCGGGCTACGACTGGGATCGCATCACCGCGATCCTCGAGCGCGACGGACAGATCATCGCGTACCTGCCCGGGCGCACCCAGTTCGTCTCCGGCGAGACCGGACCGGCCGTCTACGTCGATTTCGGGCACTCCCCCGACGCATTCGAGAAGACCCTCGCCGCCGTGCGCCGCGTCACGCCGGGCAAGGTGCTCATGCTCTTCGGGGCCGACGGCGACCGCGACGCGACGAAGCGACTCGACATGGCCCGCACGGCGGTCGAAGGCAGCGACATCCTCGTCGTGACCGACCACCACCCCCGCTTCGAGGATCCGGCATCCATCCGCGCGACTCTCGTCGATGGGGCCCGCACGGCTCGTCCGGATGCGGAGATCCACGAGTTCTCCCCGCCGGAGAGGGCGATCGTCGCCGCCGTCGACATGGTCGGCGACGGGGATGCGATCCTCTGGGCGGGTCCGGGCCACCAGGACTACCGCGACATCCGCGGGGTGCGCACACCGTATTCGGCCCGCGAGCTCGCTCGCCGGGCGCTCATCGCCGCCGGCTGGCGCGCACCGGACTCGCACTGGCCGGTCCCCTACGACGACCAGCCCTGACCCCGCAGCCAAGACCGTCTGTGGGGCGCAAACGTCCCCATCCCGCATCCGCAAGGCGTCGTTTGCGCCCCACAGACGGTCTTCTCAGGAGGAGGCGATCAGGGCGTCGGCCTTCGTGCGCGCCCAGGTCTCCGCATCGGCGAGCGCGTCGAGCGTGAGCTCATCGGGGGCGTCGTGGACGTCGAGCACACGCTGAATGGTCTCGACGATGCCGAGGAACGACAGCCGCCCGTCGTGGAACGCGTTGACGGCCTGCTCATTCGCGGCGTTGTACACGGCCGGCAGCGTCTTGCCCGCCCGTCCCACGGCCTTCGCGAGCGCCACGGCGGGGAATGCCTCATCATCCAGCGGCTCGAAGGTCCAGCTGCTCGCCTGACGCCAGTCCAGCGGGCGACCCACGCCACCGACACGGTGCGGCCAGTCCAGACCGAGTGAGATGGGCAGACGCATGTCGGGCGGCGACGCCTGCGCGATGGTCGAGCCGTCCACGAACTCGACCATGGAGTGCACGATCGACTGCGGATGCACGACGACCTCGATGTCGTCGTAGTCGACGTCGAACAGCAGGTGCGCCTCGATGACCTCGAGACCCTTGTTCACGAGCGTCGCGGAGTTCGTGGTGACCATCCGCCCCATGTCCCATGTCGGATGCGCGAGGGCCTGCGCCGGGGTGACCTCGGCCAGTTCGGTGCGGGTGCGCCCACGGAACGGGCCACCGGATGCCGTGACCACCAGGCGGCGCACCTCCGCCTTCGTGCCGGCGCGCAGCGCCTGGGCGATCGCGGAGTGCTCGGAGTCCACCGGAACGATCTGATCCTGGGCCGCCGCCGAGCGCACCAGCTCGCCGCCGACGATCAGCGACTCCTTGTTGGCCAGCGCGAGGGTGCGCCCCGCCTTCAGCGCGGCGAGCGTGGAACCGAGTCCGATCGATCCGGTGATCGCGTTCAGCACGACATCCGCCTCGACGTCGCGCACCAGCTGCTCGGACTCGGATGCACCGAGCGCGGTGTGCTCGAGGTGGAACTCCTCGGCCTGCTGTGCGACCAGTTCGGCCTGAGATCCGGCGGAGACCCCGACGAGCTCGAACCGCCGCGGGTGGGCGCGGATCACATCCAGGGCCTGCGTTCCGATGGAGCCGGTGGAGCCGAGGACGATGACGCGACGCATGTCGCCAGCCTATGCGACGGCGCGGCGTCTCACTCAGCCGACGCGGCGAGCAACGGAGTGCTTCCGAGGATGTCGATGACGAAGATCAGACTCTCCTTCTGGAGCTCATTACCCTCGCTGGCGCCATACCCCTCGGCCGGCGGGATCTCCACCAGCACCTGCGAACCGACCTGCTGACCCTCCAACGCCTTGCGGAAGCCGGTAACCACGCCTGTGGTGGGGAACTGAGACGGCGCGGCGTCGCGGCTCCACGAGGAGTCGAACTCGCTGCCATCGCTCCACTTGACGCCGAGGTACTGCACGGTTACCAGATCACCCGCCACCACCTTCGGTCCGTCCCCCTGCTTAAGCAGTCCGATGAGCGTCTCGACGGGCGCGTCACCCTCCGGGATCTCCACCGTGGGAGCACCGTCCTTCGCGAGCGTCACGGAAGCCATACCCGCAGGTGCGTCGACGGGCTCGCCGGATGCTGTAGTGGGGAGCTCCTCGAGCGTCTGCATGTAGATGACGACACCGCTCTGCCCCTCCTGACCTGGGAGGCCGAGCACGATGTCGGATCCCAGCGGCGCGCACTCGGCGGCCGCGATGAATACGGGCGATTGCGTGGAGTCCACGATCTGCCGCTGCGCGTTGGCCGGGTCCAGCAGCATAGGCAGGACGCCATCGACGCCTCGCTCAGACGTCTCGATGACCTTATTCGTAGCTGTATCGATGATTTGGTAGCGGATCGAGATGAAGTCGCCGGCGTGCACATCAGCGCCATCGCCCTTCTTCACTATGGTGCGCTCCAGATCCACGAACTCAGTGCCATCAGGGACTTCGACCTTCGCGTCGAGGCCCTCGCCGGTCACCTTGATGGCGTCCGACGCCGCACCGGGCTTCGCGTCCACGAAGCACTGCGGCTGTCCGGACGCGGTCGGATCCGGCTTGTCAGCAGCTTCGGGACCGGCACCGCAGCCGGTCAGCAGCAGCGCCGACACGGCGAGTGTGGAGAGGAGGGCGAGGGGACGCACGCGCAAGATGGGACCTCATGATCGCTGAAGGGGAAGCTCTCATCCTGCCGTATGCGGCTTTGTCGATGCTGAACGCCACGGCCGGCGCCATGCCGCGTGAGGAATGCACAGCTGGATAAACTTCTCTGATGAGTTCTGAGCAGTCGGTCGAATCCGAGCACGAGACGGAATCGCAGGTCCCCCGACATGCCGGATTCAAGTACGCGGTGGGACGCATGGTCGCACGCCCGCTGGCGAAGCTCGTCTACCGTCCGCGCATCGAGGGCCGTGAGAATGTGCCGCGCGACGGCGCGGTGATCCTCGCGAGCAATCACCTGTCTTTCATCGATTCGATGGCCATTCCCGTCGCCGCTCCCCGCCCCGTGCACTACCTGGCGAAGTCGAGCTACTTCGAGGGCACCGGCCTGAAGGGTGCGCTGTCCCGGGAGTTCTTCACGTCTGTCGGCGCGATCCCCGTGCGCCGCGGCGGCGGTCAGGCCGCGCTGGACGCCCTGGATCAGCAGCGGCAGCTGCTGGAGGAGGGACTCGCCGTGGCGCTCTATCCGGAGGGCACCCGCTCCACGGACGGACGACTCTACAAAGGCCGCACCGGTGTCGCCTTCCTCGCACTGCAGACCGGTGCGCCGGTCGTCCCGGTCGGTCTGATCGGCACCGACCGGGTCATGCCGGTCGGCGCGAAGATGCCGTCGCTGAAGGAGCGGGTCACGGTGCGCTTCGGCCAGCCGATCGACGTCTCCAAGCACGGACCGGCCACCAGCGGCAAAGCGCGCCGTCTGGCCACCGACGAGATCATGGCCGCCATCCACGGGCTCAGCGGTCAGGAGCTCGCCGGCGTGTACAACGAGCCGCCGGCGCAGAACCCGATCGACAAGATCAGGCAGGCGCTGCCGCACGAGCGCCGCTGATCCCCACGCCAGACGCCGCTACGCGTCAGTCCGCGACCGTGACCGTCGCCTCGTGATGAACGGGAAAGTTGACGGAGTTGGCGATGAAGCACCAGTCGTGCGCCTGCTCGTGCGCCCGCTCCGCGGCCTCGAGCATCGCGGCATCCGCGACCGTCACCCTGGGGCGCAGCACGACCTCGGCGAACGCCCCGCCGCCGCGTCCGTCCTCACGCATGGTTCCCGTGGCCTCATCCCGGTAGGAGATGACGACCACGCCGACGGTCGCGCAGGCATGCAGATAGGACAGCAGATGGCACTCCGAGAGTGCTGCCAGGAGCAGATCCTCCGGATTCCATCGTGTCGGGTCACCGCGGAACGGCTTGTCGGCGGAAGCGAGAAGCTCGGGTTTGCCGTCGACCGCGATGGTCACATCGCGCGCGTAGTCGCGGTATCCGCTGGTGCCCGTGCCACGGTTGCCGGTCCAGGTGGTGGTGAGGGCGTAGCGGTGTTCGCCGAGCGGAAGCTGTGCCATGGGGTCAGTCTCGCACCTCCCCGGCTGTGACGGCCAGGCGCACTAGGCTGGATGGGTGCTGGAGACCCTGACTGTCCGTGATGCTGTCGAACTCGCCGTCGTGGAGCGCAGCGGCTTCGTGGAATCCCGCCATGCGGGCGCCGCAGTCGTGCTCTCACCGGACGGCGAGGTGATCGCCCAGCTCGGCAATTCGGATGCTGTGATCCTGCCGCGCTCGAGCCTCAAGCCGCTGCAGGCCGTGGCGAGTCTGACGGCGGGCGCGTCTCTGCAGGGTGAGCAGCTGGCACTCGGCACCGCGAGCCACTCCGGCACCGACCGTCATGTCGAGGTGGTCCGTGAGATGCTGACCGCCGCCGGACTCACCGAGGACGACCTCGCCTGCCCCGCGGCGTGGCCGACGGATGCCGCGACCCGCCGCGAGATGATGAGCGACCACGCCGTGCAGTCCCGCATCCGGATGAACTGCTCGGGCAAGCACGCGCTCATGCTGCGCGCATGTGTCGCCACCGGCTGGCCGACCGAGGGCTACCTCGAGCAGACCCATCCGCTGCAGGTGCACATCCGAGAGATCGTCGAGCGGCTGACGGGCGAGAAGATCGCGCTCACGGCGATCGATGGATGCGGCGCACCCGTGCACGCCATCACGCTGACCGGCTTGGCTCGTGCGATCCACCGGATCGGGACCGCCTCGGAGCGCTCGCCCTTCGCCCTGCACCGCGTGGCGGGAACCCTGGTGCGGGCGGTGCGCGAGAACCCCTGGACGATCGCCGGTCCCGGCGAGCCCGACACCATCGCCATCGAGACGCTCGGCGTGTTCGCGAAGCACGGCGCTGAGGGCGTCATGGTGATGGTGGCGCCGAAC
>JBARWR010000012.1:0-4233 GCA_049646915.1 Microbacterium sp. | reverse complement strand
GTGCTCAGTCCGGCGACGACGCGGAGGGTGAGCGCCACGCGCGCCTCCCGCGCGAGCACCGGGTGACAGGCGACGAACACGAGCCGCAGCACGTCGTCGTCGATGGCGTCGGGTCCCACGGTTCCTGGTTCGCGACTTCGGCCTGCTCGCGCTCCAGGGCGTGGGCCAGCAGAGCGATCCGGTCGTCGAGACGCTCCTGACGGCGCCAGGCGTCGACCGCCTTCCGCTTGGCCACAGTGGTCAGCCAGGCGGCGGGGTTGCGGGGCACGCCGGATTCGGGCCACTGCGTCAGCGCGTCGACGAGCGCCTCCTGCGCGAGATCCTCGGCGAGTCCGAAGTCTCCCGTCATCCGCGTCAGGGTCGCGACGATCTTCGCCGACTCGATGCGCCAGACCGCGGCGATGGTGCGCTCCGTCAGAGAGCGCACCATCGCATCGTCGGCGTCGGGCATGTCACTGGTGCGCGCGCTCGGCCTCTTCGCGCCAGCGCGCTTCCTTCTGGATCCACTCGTTGTCCGCGGGGAAGTCCTCCTCCGCGGTCACCCGGCGCACTTCCAGGAAGGAGCCGGGGCCGAGGGGTGCCCGCTTCGCCCACTCGGCGGCTTCTTCGCGGGTGGACACCTCGATGATCCAGAAGCCGTTGAACAGCTCCTTGGTCTCGCCGTAGGGACCGTCGGTGACGAGCGGCGCTTCCGCGGAGAAGTCGACGACGAACCCTTGGTCCGCGTCGGTCAGGCCCTCGCCGGCGACCAGCACCCCGGCCTTGATCATCGACTCGTTGTACTTGCCCATGGCCTCGATGACCTGCTCGAACGGGATCTTCTTGAATGCCTCGACGCCCTCGTCGTCCGCCCGCATGATCAGCATGTACTTCATGATGTTCTCCTGTGTTCGGGATCGCTTATCGACCCTCTCACTGAAGACGTCGAACGGGAAGGCGTCAGATCGACAGCCTCCGGAAGAATCTCGAAAAGATCCTGGGAGATGCTGGGGGTGTCGCGCTGCTACAGCGCGCCGCGCGCCGCCAGGAAGCCGTACGGGTTCGTCGTGCCGCCGTTGATGTACACCTCGAAGTGCAGGTGGCATCCCTGCGACGCACCGGTGTTGCCGGCGTAGGCGATCACCTGACCGGCGCTGACGTGCTGACCGTACGACACGGCGAAGCGGGCGATGTGTCCGTAGCCGGTCGCGACGCCGCCACCGTGCTGGATGCGGACGTAGTTGCCGTACCCGCCGTTGTAGAATGCCGCGTCCACACGGCCGGAAGAGGCGGCGTAGATCGCCGCGCCGCATCCGTTGGCGAAGTCCAGGCCCCGGTGGAACGTCGACCGCCACACGCCGTTCTCGAAGCGCGCAGGACGTGATCCGTAGCCCGAGGAGATCCGACCGCCGTGCGGGCGTCGCCACGCGCCACCACCACCGCCGCCACCCCCGCCGGAGCTGCTTCCGCCTCCACCGCCGTGGTTGTTCTTGGCGGCTTCGGCTTCCCGGCGACGGCGCTCTTCCTCTTCCTTGCGGCGACGCTCGGCCTCGGCCCTGCGGCGACGCTCCTCTTCTTCCTTGCGCTTGCGCTCGCCCTCTTGGTAGCCCGCGACTGTGGCGGCCGTGGTGTCCTTGAGGGCGGCGAGCTGCGCCTCAAGCGTGGTGAGGTTGTTCTGCTTCTCATCGAGAGCGGCCTGCGCGGCATCCGAGGCCTGCTGCGCCTGGATCATCTTCTCTTCGGCGATCTTCTGCAGGCGGTCGCGCTCGTTGCGTGCGCTCTTGGCCTGGTCGCTCAGCGACTGCGCGGAGTCGCGGGCCGCGGACGCCTTGTCGGCGATCGTGCTGCTGTACTCGAGCAGCTGATCCATACTGCCCAGACGAGACAGCAGGTCGTCGGCACCCTGGGACGAACCCGACAGGAAGACCTCGAGAGCCGCCTGGTCGCCGCCACTGCGGTAGAGCTGTGTCGCGACCTGCCCGGCCTGACGCGAACTCTCATCGGCGATCCTCGCCTGCGCGTCGGCCTGCTCCTGCAAGGAGTCGGCGCGGCCAGCAGCTTCGAAGAACGCCTGCTGGGCCTCGTAGAACGCGTCGCCAGCGGCACGCGCCGCGGCCTCCGCCTCGGCGGCGCGCTGAGTGAGTGCGGCGATGAGGTTCTGGATGCGGGTGATCTCGGCGGCCTTGGCCGCCTCGCTCGCCTTCGCACGCTTGACGTCATCCCAGCTGGGGTAATCGGCTGCGTGGGCGACCTGAGCGCTCGTGGAGACGCCGAATGCGGTGAGACCCATCGCGCTGAGCGCACCGACGGCGAACGCGCCGCGGCGGGTGACCTTCGACGACGGCCAGAAGGTGCGCCTCTCGGCCGGCGACGGCGCGCAGCCGCATTCGTCGGATGCCGTGGCATCCGCCTTCGGATAGTCGTTCACGCGGCCCCTTCCGCCGGTTTCACAAGTGCCACACTAACAACATTCGTCACATCCGCAACAGACCATCGGATGTCTGCGAGCACAGAGAACACAGTCATCGTCCCTCCGAAACGCCCGGGCGGGAAGAAGACCCGCCCTCGATTTCGTTTTTCGCAGACATCTCCCTTATGCTTGAGCGTCGGCAAGGGAAACCCCCAGGGAGTCTCTGCGGCCCCATCGTTTAGCGGCCTAGGACGCCGCCCTTTCACGGCGGTAGCACGGGTTCGAATCCCGTTGGGGTCACTCTTACCGGTACAATTGAAAAGTTATGGCCCTGTAGCGCAGTTGGTTAGCGTGCCGCCCTGTCACGGCGGAGGTCGCGGGTTCAAGTCCCGTCAGGGTCGCTCCACGCGATGAGCCTTCTTTCGAGGAGGCTCTTCGTCTAGGACGCGACAGGCTCGCCGGTCGCGCGGCTCTGTAGCTCAGTTGGTAGAGCGTTCGACTGAAAATCGAAAGGTCACCGGATCGATGCCGGTCGGAGCCACACGGGTGATCGTTACAATCATCCCAGAAACCCTCGCCTAGCTTCTACATGGCGGGGGTTTTGCTTTGCCCTCACCGGTCGTTGAGCGAGCGCAGCGAGACGAAACGCGCCGTGACCGATGCCGAGATGCATCCGATATGTGCCACCGGGCCAGTCGGGGGCCCGCCACTCGTCGATTTCGAGCGATTCCACGACTGTCGCTCCCCGCTGAGCCGACACGTTGACGGACAGTTCAGAGCGGCTCGAGCCACGCGTCCACGACGGCGAACGGGATCGGCGCGAAGTCGAACGCATCCACGCCGACATGGAACTCATGCGTGCCGTGAGCACCGAAGTCGTGCTCGTGCGTGTGACCGTGGATCAGCGGGATGCCTTCGTCAACCGGCCGATGCTTGACGTGCCGATCCGGCCCGGTCGTATCGCCTGAGTACGGGTAGTGCGACGCAAGCAGCTGCAGCCCATTGCGGGTTCCCACGAGAAGCTCCGGCAGCACGGTCCAGCCGGCATCCTCATACAGCGGGCGAAACCGCTCAATCGCGCGCTTGGATTGCGTCGCAGATGACACCCGATCGTGGTTACCGGGTACGAGCAGACGGTGCCCGTTCAGCCGCACAGTGAGCCCGACACTGTCGTCAATCGGTCCGAGCGCGAGATCACCCAGGTGCAGCACAACATCATCCAGCCCCACGAGAGCATTCCAGCGCTCGATCATGGCGTCGTTCATCTCGTCGACGGAGCCGAATGGCCGACCAGCGAGTTCACTGATGCGGGCATGCCCGAAGTGGTGATCACTGGTGACGAAGTCGACCGCGTCGAAGTCGAACTCCAGTTCCCCCATCTGCCCAATGCTCCCGTTCATCTGTGCCTCCGAGACACCGTGGACAAGGTGCTCAGCCTAGTCTTCAGGCCAAGCTCGCTGAGAACCTCAGGAGGTGCATCGGCGATGTTGTGACCCGCCATGACACTGAGACCGATGCGAACGGTGTGCGCCGGGCACCGCAGTCGTCGCACGGGCACGTGTCGGTGGCGATGGTCATCCGTTGACGGGTCGGGCTCACAGTGATTGAGGGGGCGGGTGCACCTGGGGCGTCGGAGACGGCGTGGGTGGGCGTTCTCGCGTCGGGATGCCCGAAACCACCGGCAGTCCATCGGCTACCGGCTGCTTCGGGCGGTCGGCTAGTAGTACTTGGTTAGGTTCTTGTTAATCGTTTCTGGAACTGTTAACCTCGCGGCGTGGATCAGGGTGAGATTGAGCGGGTGCGTGCGGAGCTGGATGAGTTCGTCGGGGACGCGTTCGCGTCGC
>JBARWR010000011.1:0-1809 GCA_049646915.1 Microbacterium sp. | reverse complement strand
GCCCTGCGGGCTGCGGGGCTGCAGGAACCAGCCGAGCACGGCGACTGCGAGCATGACCGCGAACGCGATGAGAGTCGCGATGCCGATGTCGGGCGCGTCGGCCGCATCCGCCAGACCGCGCTGCATGCCGGCACCCGCCACGGCGAGGACGGCGAACAGCGAGGCCAGTCCGAGGTTCATGGCGCCCAGGAATCGTGCCGTGGCGGACCACGGGCCGATGGCCGGCTGAGTGCTGCTGCGCGGCAGGCGGTGAAGACCCAGCGCGAGCGCCGCGGAGAAGACGACCACGACCGCACCGATGCCGAGGATCGACAGGATGTACACCGACCTCGGCGCGAACCCGTCGGCGCCGTCGAGGCCCCAGTGGATCGCCATGGGGTCGGGCAGCTCCGGCATCCACGCCATGATGATGACGGCCGAGACGACGAGGATGGCCAGTGGGACGACCAGCCCGACCCAGAGGAATGCGGTGCGCGAGCGGCGGATGTCGTTATTCATAGGGTGGTCTCCTTCACGAGGGCTGCGAGCGTGGTGGGTGCGACGCCGAGGGAGGCCGCACGGGCGACGAGGGCGCGGATGTCGTGGGCGAGTTCGGCGAGCGGCGCGGCGGATGCCGAGACGACGGCTCCGCGTCCGCGACGCAGGTCGATCAAGCCCTCATCGCGCAGTTCCTGATAAGCCCGCAGCGCGGTGTGCACATTCACGTCCACCGCCTCCGCGACCTCACGCGCCGCCGGAAGCCGGTCTCCCGGAACCAGCCGGCCGGCGAGCACATCGCTGCGCACCGATGCCGCTATCTGTTCGAACAGCGGTCGAGCGCTGTCGGGATCGACTCGGATGAGCATGTCCACCTCCACACCTATTACTCTATGATAACTAGATCAACTGGTGCAACTAGAACAATTGTGGAACCCCGCCAGCGGATGCGGCGAGCCGCACCGCCATCGAGCAGACTGTCCGCCATGCGCATCACCCCTCGCCGGCTCGCCATGGGCATGAGCCTGTGGATCCCGAACCTGTTCAGCGGCATCCGCGTCCGCCGATTCTCCGACGACTGGACGCACGCCACCGTCGAACTGCACGTGAACGTCTTCACCCGCAACTACGTGAAGACCGCGTTCGGCGGGTCGATGTCGGCGATGACCGACCCGTACTTCTTCATGCTCGTGATGCATCAGCTCGGCAGGGACTACGTCGTGTGGGACACCCGCGGAGAGATCGAGTTCGTCAAGCCCGGTCGTGGGGTGCTCACCGCGCACTTCCACGTCTCGAGGGAGCAGGCCGAAGCCCTGCGCGAGCGCGCCCGCGGCGGAGCGAAGGTGCTGGAGTGGTTCGAGACGGTCATCACGGATGCCACCGGCGATGTCGTGGCGAAGGTCCGTCGCGAGGTGTACATCCGCGAGAAGAAGCGGGTCACCCGGGCCGACGCCGAGTAGGCCTCCTGCCGTTCACCTTCCGGTGACAGCATGGACGGATGCCACTCGCACGCAGTCTGACACTGACGGATGCCATCGCCATCGGCCTCGGTTCGATGATCGGCGCCGGTGTCTTCGCGGTGTGGGCGCCGGCGCTCGGTGCGGCCGGGTCCGGCATCCTCATCGCCTTGGCCGTCGCCGCCTTCGTCGCCTTCTGCAACGCGACGTCGTCGGCTCAGCTCGCTGCGGTGCACCCGGTCTCGGGCGGCACCTATTCGTACGCCCGCGCCGAGATCGGGCCGTGGGCGGGATTCGTCGCCGGCTGGTGCTTCGTGATCGGCAAGATCGCCAGCTGCGCGGCCATGGCGATGACCTTCGCCGCCTACGCCGCCCC
>JBARWR010000010.1:0-3511 GCA_049646915.1 Microbacterium sp. | reverse complement strand
CCCTGCGACCAGCAGCACGCCCTCGTGCACGAGGTGATGGCGCGGCCAGTCCACCCCCGACTCGGCGAGCGCGAACGGCTCGAGCGCCTCGCCGGAGCCCTTCACGCGCAGCGCCGAGATCGTGTTGCTGCCGCGCAGGGCGGTGTACAGGGTCTGTCCGTCGCGCGACATCGCCAGTTCGGCGGGGAAGTCGACTCCCACCTGCGCGATCGGCGACGCGGCCGTCGCGGAGGCGAGACCCCATCGTCCGTCACGGGCGGATGCCAGGGTGAACACCTCGCAGGAGTACTCGGTCACCACGTGCAGATGTCCGCTCGGGTGCAGCACCATGTGTCGAGGGCCCGTGCCGCGGGGCAGCACGACCTCGTGGTCGATCGCCATCGAACCGGTCCCTGAGCCTGTCGAAGGGCGCCAGATGCGCACCAGGTCGAAGCCCAGGTCGGTGGTCGCGATGCGCCCATCCGGGAGGAACACGGCCTCGTGCGCATGCGAGACGCGCGCCGGTTCCTGAGCGAGCGCAGCGAGACGAAGGGCGCCGGTCGGCGTGGGGTAGGGGTCGGATGCTGCGGCAGCATCCGTCTCGGCATCTTCGTGCTCCACGCCGAACAGCGCCGCACGCAGCGCCGCGGCCTTGTCGGGGGCTGCCGGCACCAGGGTTCCGTCGTCGGCGATGCCGTACCGGATGACACGGCCGTCGCCGTAGCAGCTGGCGATCAGCATCCGTCCGTCGGGTGACACCGCGACGTGGCAGACGGACTCGCCCGCCGCCACCGGCGGACCGAGCGGACGCAGCGACGATTCTCCGGAGCGGGCGAACGCCTGCACGGCTCCGGCGCCCTCCAGCCCGGCGTAGACGACGTCGAGGCTCGGATGCTGAGCCAGCCATGACGGCGACTCCACCGCGGCGGCGACGCCGCGATACGTGAGCGTGCTGGGTCCGGCATCCGCCGCGAGGAGGCCGATGCCGTCGGCATCCCCCTCCATGTCGGTTCCGTACCCGCCTACCCAGAATC
This sequence comes from Microbacterium sp., assembly GCA_049646915.1. Classification (GTDB taxonomy): domain Bacteria; phylum Actinomycetota; class Actinomycetes; order Actinomycetales; family Microbacteriaceae; genus Microbacterium. The sequence continues at coordinate 2,498 of JBARWR010000010.1, read as the reverse complement.
GCGTCATCATCGCTCCCTCACTACCCGTCTATGTGGCGCAAACCGCCCCTGATGAACCCGAAACAGGGCGCTTTGCGCCATATAGACGGGCTTCAGTCGACCAGGTCGTGGCGGACGATGACCTGCTCGCGCTCGGGGCCGACTCCGATGACCGAGATGCGCGTGTTGCTCATCTTCTCGAGGGTCAGCACGTAGTCCCGGGCGTTCTCGGGCAGATCCTCGAAGGTGCGCGCCTTCGAGATGTCCTCGCTCCAGCCCGGGAAGTTCTCGTAGATCGGCTTCGCGTGGTGGAAGTCGGTCTGGTTCACGGGCACGTCGTCGAAGCGCTCGCCGTCGACGTCGTAGGCAACGCACACCGGGATCTCATCGAGGCCGGTGAGCACGTCGAGTTTGGTGAGCACCAGGTCTGTGATGCCGTTCACGCGGGTCGCGTAGCGCGTGATGGGGGCGTCGTACCAGCCGGTGCGGCGCTCGCGGCCCGTCGTGGTGCCGAACTCGTGACCCGTCTGACGCAGCCACTCGCCCTGCTCGTCGAGCAGCTCGGTCGGGAAGGGGCCGGAGCCGACGCGGGTCGTGTACGCCTTGACGATGCCGACGATGCGGTCCAGTCGCCCCGGCCCCACACCCGAGCCGGTCGCCGCGCCTCCGGCGGTGGCCGACGACGAGGTGACGAACGGGTAGGTGCCGTGGTCGACGTCGAGCATGGTGGCCTGACCGGCCTCGAACACGACGACCTCGCCGCGGTTCAGCGCCTCATCGACCAGGTGTCCGGTGTCGGCGACCATGGGGCGCAGCCGCTCGGCGTACGAGAGCAGGTCGTCGACGATCTCCTCGACCGCGATCGCACGACGATTGAAGATCTTCACCAGCAGGTGGTTCTTCTGATCCAGCGCGCCCTCGACCTTCTGGCGCAGGATGTTCTCGTCGAACAGATCCTGCACGCGGATGCCGACGCGGTTGATCTTGTCGGCATAGGCCGGTCCGATGCCGCGGCCGGTGGTGCCGATGCGGCGCTGGCCGAGGAAGCGCTCGGTGACCTTGTCGAGCGTGCGGTGGTACGCGGTGATGATGTGCGCGTTCGCGCTGACCTTGAGTCGCGATGTGTCGACCCCGCGGGCATCCAGTGCCTCCAGCTCCTGGAACAGCACCTCCAGATCGACGACCACGCCGTTGCCGATGACGGCATTCACGCCTGGGCTGAGAATGCCGGACGGCAGCAGGTGCAGGGCGTACTTCTCATCGCCGATGACGACGGTGTGCCCGGCGTTGTTGCCGCCGTTGAACTTGACGACCCAATCGGTGCGCTCACCGAGCAGGTCTGTCGCCTTGCCCTTGCCCTCATCGCCCCACTGGACGCCGACGATCACGATTCCTGGCACGGGGTACCCCCTGGTACTGCACGCTGTTCGCCGGGTTTGCACCGGCAGTTGAGCTGGCCCGAACGGGCGAGCCCATCATATCGGAGTGGTCCGGATCGCTAGAGTTCGTGCATGACGACCTGGTGGCCATGGGCTCGACTGGCAGCATCCGTTCTCGGCTTCGCGGCGATCATCGCGCAGCTCGCGCGCACGCTCCAGACGGCTCTGGCCGCCGAGACGCCGTGGGGCTCGCATCTGCTGACCGTGACGACGAACTACTTCAGCTTCTTCACCGTCCTCTCCAATCTCGGCGCGGCGCTCGTGCTCATGATCGCCGTGGGGTGGGCATGGACGGGCGGCCGACAGGCCACACGCGAACCGCGCTGGCTGGCGGTGTCGCTCAGCTGCGTCGCGACGTACATGATCGTGACCGGCATCGTCTACAACCTGCTGCTGCGCGGCATCGAGCTGCCGCAGGGATCGACGGTCCCCTGGTCGAATGAGGTGCTGCACGTCGTCATCCCGCTGTTCCTGCTGGCCGATGTGCTGTTCGCCCCGAGACGACGGATGCTGTCGTGGCACACCGTCCTGACGATCGCCGCCTTCCCGATCGTCTGGGCGGTCTACACGCTCGTCCGCGCGAACCTGATCATCGCGCCCACGACCGGCGACCCGTACTGGTACCCGTATCCGTTCTTGAACCCGCACATCACCCCGGGCGGCTACCTGGGTGTTGCGGGCTACGTCGTCGCGATCGCGATCGCGATCCTCGCGGTGGGTGCGGGCGTGGTGTGGGTGTCGCGCCGGCAGGCATACTGAATAGGACGGAGTGCGCGCAGAAGGGGGTGAGTCGATGGCGTTCGAAGACCAGTCGCTGTCGGGTATGTGGACCCAGCCCCTGCGTCGCGATGCGCGCGCCGCCGCCGCTCCTCTTCCTTCGGCGGCGCCTATCGGTCACGCCGCGGCGAAGCCTCCTGTCGTGCACCGCGGTCGGCTCATCGCAGGCTTCGCCGCCGTGGTCGTGATCGGGCTGAGCGCGACGACGGCGAGCATTCTGACCTCCGATGCGGGTGTCGCCGGGGCCATGGTCACCGCGGCAGGGGATGCTCTGGATCACACTGAGGCCGCGCTGTCGGGCGG
>JBARWR010000009.1:0-7436 GCA_049646915.1 Microbacterium sp. | reverse complement strand
CGGATGCGCTGCGTGCCGCCGCCGATGATCTGCGGGCCGTCGGTCGGATCGCGGAGCTCACGGTGGTGGAGGCCGACGAGCTGGCCGTCACGGACATCGTGCTGGCTCCGGTGGAGCAGTGATGCAGCTCGGCACACGCTGGGCGAGCGGGTCGCAGCCGCCGGCATCCGTGCCGGCCGAGCTGCGCCCGGCGATCGCCGAGGTCGAGTCTCGCGGTGTGCAGGGCCACTGGACCCTCACCTGGTTGGAAGGGCGGCCGCTGGCCGAGCTGGATGCCGGGTGGGAGGTTCTGCTCACCGCATCCGGCGAGGTCGTCGCGCGCCCCTTCGAGGATTAGGCGCGCTCCTCGTCATCTGCTGTCGGGCCGCACGAGCGGCAGGAACACGTCGTCGACGATCTCGATGAGCACCTCGTCGGTCAGCGGCGCAGCCGTGATGAGCATCTCATGGCGGAACAGGTCGACCGCGACGGATCGCACGCGCGGGGTGAGCTTGGCGGCATCCGCCTCCCCCCGCGCGATCGCCCGCTCGAGGATGACATCGAGCGGACCGCCGCCACGCGGCCCCAGCGCACGCTCGCGAACGTCGGCGAACGTGCGGCCCGAGTCGGCGAAGTAGGCGCCCATGAAGACGCTCATCAGCGGCGCGATCGAACCGCGCAGCCGGTTGGATCGTCGCAGAGCCTCGATCATGTCTTCCCGCAGGCTGCCGGTGTCGGGCGGGGTCATCTCGCGCCCCTGATTCAGCCCGTGGGTGATCGCCGCCTCCAGCAGATCGTCGCGGTCGGGCCAGCGTCGATAGATCACCGAACGACTGGTGCCCGCCCGTTCGGCGACCGCATCGATGGTGAAGGCGTTGTACCCGCCTTCGAGCAGCTGATCCCAGCCGCCGATGAGGATGGCGTCTTCGAGCTCCTGCCCTCGGCGACGTCTCGTCGGTTTATCAAGATCCATTTGTGTATCTTATCCGACCCGCGTACACTCCTCAACGGTAGATACACATCTGTATCTTATTTGAAGGAGTTCGCATGACTTCCCCTGCATCGCCCGCCGTCCCGCGCAGCGCCATCATCTCGGCCCTGGTGCTGGTGACCGGCGGCCTCGCCGTCATCTTCGACGGCACCATCATGAGCGTCGCACTGGCGACGCTCGCCACCGACCTCGACGTGCCGGTCAGCACCATCCAATGGGTGACCACGGCGTATCTGCTCGCCCTGGGCGTCGCCATCCCGATCGTCGGTTGGGCCCAGGCTCGGCTCGGCGGCAAACGCCTGTGGATGATCGCACTCACGATCTTCCTGCTCGCCTCGGTAGCGTGCAGCCTGGCATGGGATGCCTCCAGTCTGATCGCCTTCCGCGTCGTGCAGGGCATCGGCGGCGGGCTGATGATGCCGCTCATGGCGACGCTGGCGGTGCAGCAGGTTCCCGCGGGCGCGAGCCTCGGACGCCTCATGGCGATGGTCAGCCTTCCGGCCGCACTCGGTCCCATCATCGGTCCGACGCTGGGCGGGCTCGTCCTCACCTGGCTCGACTGGCACTGGATCTTCTGGATCAACGTGCCCTTCTGCCTGGTCGGTCTCGCGCTCGCCTGGCGATTCCTCCCCTCCGACCCGCCCCGCGGTCGCCCCGCACTGGACTGGGTGGGACTGGTGCTCATCTCGCCCGCACTCGTCGGCATCCTCTACGGACTGTCGAACGTCAGCCAGGACGGCGGATTCTCGCGCGCCGATGTGTGGCTCCCCGTCGCCGCCGGGATCGTGCTGGCCGTGACGTTCGTGTTCAGCCAGATGCGGCGACGCACCGGAGCCCTGATCGACATCGGTCTGCTGCGACGGCGGACGGTGGCGGCCTCGGGAGCGATCCTGTTCCTCTCGGGCGCTGCGCTCTACGGATCGATGCTGCTGCTGCCCCTCTACTTCCAGATCGTCCGCGGCACCGACGTGCTCACCGCAGCGCTTCTGCTGATCCCCCAGGGCATCGGCGCGCTCCTCAGTCGCACGATCGCCGGGCGGCTGACCGATTCGCTCGGAGCGCGCACCGTGGCGATCGCCGGATTCATCGTCATGGGCCTGGCCACGATCCCCTTCGCCGTCGCGGACGCCGGCACGGACACGCTCTGGCTGATGGTCGCGCTGCTGGTGCGCGGCTTCGGCATGGGCACGCTGATGATCCCGATGATGTCGGTCGCCTTCGTCGGCCTCGAACGCGACGAGGTGCCGCACGCGAGCATCATCACCCGACTCGCACAGCAGCTCGGAGGCGCCTTCGGCACGGCGATCCTCGCGGTCATCCTCGAAGCGACGACGAGCGGTGCGACCGGACTGTCCGAGCTCGCGGCCGGGTTCGACACCGCGTTCTGGTGGGCGGTCGGATTCACCGTGATCGCAGTCGGAGTCTGCATCGCGCTGCCGACGCGGGCCAAGCCGTCCGAGACGGCGCCTGTCCCCGCGGTCACCTCGACCCGCTGAACCATCCGCGCAGCGCTCACCCCTTCGCATCGATCACCGCATCGACCGGAGAGGTGGGCGCCGGCGTGGTGGGCGCCGGGTGCTCGTCGACGGTGTGCGCGTTCGTCAGAGTGAGCGCGCCGATTCCCGAGATGATTCCCACCGCCACGGCGAGCACGATGAACACGATCTGCTCGCCGTGGAAGAAGGACGCCGTCAGCTCGGGGGTCCATGCCCCGTCGGGCAGCACTCTCGTGACGAGCGCTGCGATGAGCGTGCCGACCACGGCGGTGCCCATGCAGGTGCCCACCTCCTGTGCGGTGTCGTTCATCGCCGCACCCATCGAGGTGCGATTCTCGGGCATGGCGCCGACCAGCGCGACGGCGCAGATCGTCATGACGGTGCGCAGACCGATGGTCATGACCACCATCGCGATGGCGATCGCGAGGTAGTCCTGCTCGACCGCCCACGCCATCAGAGCGAGGCCCACAGCCAGCAGCCCCGCACCGATCAGGCACGCGAGACGGTGGCCGAAGCGGCGCACGAGCCACTCCGTGACCGGGGTGGCGAGGATCATCGTCGCGATGAGAGGCAGGTTGGCCAGGCCCGCCTGCAGCGGCGACCAACCCCACGCGTACTGGAAGTGCAGGATCAACGCGAACATCACGCCCGCCATCGCGATGGACGTGCCGATCTGTGCGATCGCCGCACCCCGCACGGTGCCGAGGCGGAACAGCGACAGATCGAGCATGGGCGACGCCGCACGTCGCTCGCGGAGGATGAACAGGATGAGGGATGCCACGGCCCCGGCGGCGACGGCGACCGTGATCGGCGAGATCCAGCCGTTCTCGATGCCGCTCGTCAGCGCGTAGCAGGCCAGTCCGATGGTCAGGATGCTGAGTGCCGCACCCGGCAGGTCGAGCCGATCCTTCGTGAGGCCGTCGGCGGTGTCGGCGGGCACACCGAAGTGGACGCCGAGGCTGGCGATGAGCGCGATCGGCGCATTCACGATCAGCAGCCACTGCCAGGGCAGGTGCGCGAGGATGGTTCCGCCCAGCAGCGGGCCCAGGACGAATCCCGACATCCCGACGACCATCATGAGGGTGATGGCGCGCATGCGCAGCTTGTCATCGTCGAACAGCCGGAAGACGAGGGAGTTGGTGATCGGCGCCATCGCGGCGGCGGCGATCCCGAGGGCGGCGCGCAGCGTGATGAGTTCGCCCGTGGTTCCGACGAACAGCACGACGAGACTGATCAGGCCGAACAGTGCCAGGCCGATCTGCAGCACCCGACGTCGCCCGAAGCGATCGGCGATCGACCCCGCAGTCAGCAGCAGTCCACCGAAGGTGAGCGAGTAGGCACCGGTGATCCACTGCAGCGAGGTCGTGTCCCCACCGAGATCGCGCCCGATCGTCGGCAGGGCGATCGAGAGCAGCGTGTTGTCGACCATCTCGACGAAGAACGCCAGACAGAGTGCGGCGAGCGGGATCCACGCGGCTTTCATCGACGTGTAGGTGCGGGGGTGACGGAGGGGGGTGCGATGCTCATGAGTGCCTCGGATCGTTTATCGAACGGCGTTCGAGCTCGAACGTCGTTCGATACATTAGAACAATGTTCGATAACTCGCAAGCCGATCCGCGATCGAGTCACACCATGTGGTGGGATGGAGCCATGGCATCATCCCCAGACTCAGCTGAGGCGTCTTCGCGCGTCCGCAGCACGCGCACGCGCTCCCGCGCCACCCACTCACTGGAATCCGTGGTGGCCGGAGCCGTGGCGATCCTCGACGAGTCCGGTGCACAGGGACTGACCTTCCGCACCCTGGCTGCACGCCTGGGCGGGGGCGTCGCCAGCGTCTACTGGTACGTCTCGGGCCGCGAGGAGCTGCTCGACCTGGCGGCGGACTCCGTGCTGGGCGGAGTGCTGCAGGCCGTGGACGGCGTCGGCGCCGGCGATCCGATCGAGGACCTTCGCACCATCGGCCTCGCGATGTTCGACGCGATCGCGGACCGCCCCTGGCTGGGTGCATACGTGCTGCGAGACACTGCGACCCAGACCCACTCACTGCAGCTGTACGAGCTGATCGGCGAACAGGTCATGCGCCTCGAGCTGTCCCCCCGGCAGTCCTTCCACGCGACCTCCGCCGTGGTCGGCTTCGTGGTCGGAACCGCCGCGGACATGGGGCAGCAGCCGCCCGAATCCGTGACCTCCGGCGAGATGAGCAAGGACGAGTACCTGGCCGGCGCGACGGCGCAATGGCGCGCGCTCGATGCGGACCGGTTCCCATACATCCACCACATCATCGACGAGTTCGACGGTCACGACGACCGCGACCAGTTCGTCAGCGGCCTCGACCTCCTGCTGGCCGGACTGCGACTGCAGGCCGGGCGCTGAGGGCGGCCGGTGCGGACCTCACGACGACTGAGCCGTCAACGCGGACGAGAACCCAGTGAGAGCAGCGCGACGTCGAGAGCCCGCGGGTCGCGTCGGCGAGCCCGCTGCTCGCGCAGCACGTCGACCGCGATCTCACGGCGCTCAGCACGTAGGGCTATGCGGTGATCGACGTAGCGCGAGATCGACTCGGCGAAGGCCTTCAGGCCGCGCTCGAGGGTCGTCGGTGCTGCGAGGCGAAGCGTCGCACTGGTCATGATCACTCCTGCTTCACGGTGCCGCGGCTGTTCGCCGCGGGGAGGTCGAAGATATCGGCGCGCAGAGTCACGCGTCGAGTGCCGGGTAGGGATTCCTGCCCGCGGTAGCGATCGATGGCGGCATCGACCACGTCTGAGAGCTGCTGCTTGAGTTCGGCCATCTGCTCTACGGTGATGTCGAGCATGGTGGTCATCACGATGCCGGCATCGCGCCACTCCGGCGGCGTCTCCGATTCCGGGCGGTTGAGATACTCCATCAGCGTCTGGTGACGCAGCCGCATGAACTCGGAAGTGACGATCTGCGCGGCCGCGCGATTCGACGGCGTCATGGTGTCGTCCGGGCCGGGGAGGTTGATCCGCCCCTTCGGACGCTCCCACCAGCGCTCGCGCGCCGTGCCGCGCCCGGGCACGTCGCGGATCAGATCGTGGGCGGCCAGCGCGCGCAGGTGGTAGCTGGTGGCACCGGACGTCTCCCCGATCAGGGCGGCCAGGGTGCTGGCCGTCTGCGGCCCGCGCTCACTGAGCAGATCGTAGATCCGCACGCGCAGCGGGTGCGCGAGCGCCTTCAGTGCGCCGGGTTCGAGGGTGCGCCCCTGTTCCTTGTCCGTCATGCATGCAAAGATACTCTTGCAAACCTTCTTTTGCAAGACTTTCTTTGCAAGACTTTCTTTGCAAGAATTCTCCGCCGTGTATTCCACGGTCGGCTCGGTGATGAGAACCCTCTCATTCTTTCGGCATCCACGGCCGATCTCAGCAAGACTGGGGCCATGTCACGCTGGGCTTACCTCGCCGCTGTACCGGTCGGCGCGGTGCTGCTGATCGGCGGATGGTGGGCTGCCGACGCGCTGCTCGCACCACCCGCCCCGCAGTTGGGACCGGTCGTCGTGGTCACGCCGCACGAAGGCAGGCCCTTCCCACCGTCGCTGACCCCCACGCCCGATCCGGACGAGGCGACCGTCGTCACCCCCGCTCCCCCGCCGCCTGCCGGTGACGACGATGACGATGGTGATGACGACGACGACGATGACGACCTGGACGACGATGACGATTGAGCGCCGACGCGGGGTCACCGTCCGCACCCGCATCCTCGCCTGGACCCTTCTGGTCGTCGCCCTCGCACTCGCGGCGATCGTGCTCTCGACCGGGCGAGTGCTGCTTTCGCGGGTGCAGGCGTCTGCCGTCACCGAGCTCGAGCACGAAGCGGCGAAACTGCGGGCCTTCGCCGCCGGGGTGGATCCCGCCACCGGCCGCGCGTTCGCGGGCACCCGGGACCTGCTCACGGCGTACCTGGCGCACAACGTCCCGGAGCAGGACGAGACGTACTTCAGCGTGGTGAACGACAGAGCCGATCGACGCAGCGCCGACGATCCCCCGGCGCGACTGGACGCGGATGCCGGATTCGTCGCCACGATCGCAGCGCTGAGCGTCCCCGCCTCCGATCGCGTGGACACTGTGGCGGGCTCGGCCATGTACGCCGCCATCCCGGTCGAGGTCACCGGCGATGCCACCACCGGATCACTGGTCATCATCGAGTTCCTCGCGTCCGACGAGCAGGAGGTCCGCTCGACGATCCTCACGATGGCCATCGCCGCCGTGTTCGCCCTCGGTCTGGCAGGCGCGGCGGGATGGTTCGTGGCCGGCCGCGCGCTCACACCGATCCGCGAGGTGCAGGAGACCGCGGCCGGGATCGACGGCAGCGACCTGAATCGGCGCATCGAGGTGGTCGGCAGGGATGACGTCGCTCAGCTGGCGGTGACGTTCAACGGGATGCTGGATCGCGTGCAATCGGCGTTCGACGGGCAGCGGCGATTCCTCGACGACGCCGGTCATGAGCTGCGCACCCCGATCACCGTCATCCGCGGCCATCTCGAACTGATGGGCGACGACCCGGCCGAGCGCGAGCAGACCCTGCGACTGGTCGATGACGAGCTGCGCCGGATGTCTCGTCTCGTCGATGACCTGATCCTCCTGGCGCGCGCGGAGCGTCCGGACTTCCTGATGGTGGATGCCGTCGACGTCGCCGATCTCGTCGTCGAGACCCTGGCGAAGGCATCCGCTCTGGCCACACGCATGTGGTCGATAGACGCCATCCCCGAAGGCATCGTGCACGTCGACGGGCAGCGCCTCACCCAGGCGCTGCTGCAGCTCGTCGCGAATGCGGTCGCGCATTCCGCAGAGGGCGATCCGATCGCGATCGGCGGACGCCTCGACACGGATCATCTGCTGCTCTGGGTGCGCGATGGAGGCGACGGCGTCCCGTACGCCGAGCAGTCCCACATCTTCGAGCGCTTCGCGCGCGGAGCATCCGGCGCCCGCCGCTCCGGCGGCGGGCTGGGACTGGCG
>JBARWR010000008.1:0-5728 GCA_049646915.1 Microbacterium sp. | reverse complement strand
GATCGACAGCGGGCAGCACCGGCGCCGGCAGACCCGTGGGCAGCTCGCCGATCACGTCGACGGGCAGATCGAGCAGAGCGGCGAGGAAGCCGGCGACCACGATGGCGACCAGCGACCCGGGGAACTTCGGCGCGACCTTGAGACCGATCAGCATGATCGCGACGACGAGGCCGAGCAGCATCAGCGACCAGCCGAGCTTGGGCCAGCTCACTGTCATGAGCGACTGCACGGCCGCGATCACCGCGTTCGTGCTCTCGCCCGGCTGGGTCCCGGTGCCGGTGGGCACCTGCTGCAGGAAGATGATGATCGCGATGCCGAGGGTGAAGCCCTCGATGACCGGCCATGGGATGTAGCTGACGGTGCGCCCCAGGCGCAGCACGCCGGCGAGCAGCACCATGATGCCGGAGAGCAGACAGATGAGGGCGAGTGCGCCGGCGCCCTGCGCGGCCATGATGGGTGCGAGCACCACGACCATCGCCCCGGTGGGGCCGGAGACCTGCACGTTGGAGCCGCCGAAGATCGCCGCGACGATGCCGGCGATGATCGCGGTGACCAGCCCGCTCTCGGCCCCCGCGCCCGAGCTCACGCCGAAGGCGAGCGCGAGAGGAAGGGCGACGATGCCGACCGTGACGCCGGCGAGCAGATCGCCGCGCCAGGTGCGGGGCACCGCCCGGTAGTCGGTGCGCGAGGGGAGCAGACCCAGCAGGCTGCGGGGATTCACGCGCGCACCGGGATGTCGGGAAGTCCGTCGCGCTCGACGAGCTGTTCCCGGGTGGTCTCGAGGATCTCGCCGAGCAGGGTGCGCGCGACGCGCAGCAGGTCGGCCACCTCGGCGTAGGCCAGCCGATAGAACACCAGGCTGCCGCGCCGTTCGGACACGACGAGACGGTTGCGCCGCAGCACGGCCAGGTGCTGCGAGACGTGCGACGCCTCGAGTCCGGTCGCCTCGAGGAGTTCGGAGACCGACGCCTCGGGCACGGTCGAGAGCACTTCGAGGATGCGGATGCGGATGGGGTGTGCGAGGCCCTTGAAGAGCCCGGCCTTGACCTCGTACAGCGGGCGGTTCAGGTTGCTCAGCATCCGCCTTCCTTCCTGATCCACGATGTGATGATTTCATCATATCGCTATATGCTGGGCGCATGGCTGAATCGCTTCCTCTGTGTCCCGAATGCTCCAGTGAGCACGCCTACGAGATGGGCGCGCTGCTCGTCTGCCCGATGTGCGGGCATGAGTGGTCGCCGAGCGAGGTCGCCGAGGCATCCGACTCCGCAGCCGACGAGGGCGTCGTCAAGGATGCCGTCGGCAACGTCCTCACCGACGGCGACACGGTCACCCTCGTCACCAGCGTCAAGGTCAAGGGCTCGCTGAGCATCAAGGCGGGAACGAAGGTCCGCGGCATCCGCCTCATCAACCCGGTCAACGGTCACGACATCGACTGCAGGATCGACGGCTTCGGCGCCATGCTGCTGAAATCGAGCGTGGTCAAGAAGGCCTGATCGGCCGCCTCAGGGTCGGCGGGAGTCAGCACCCCGCGCCGAGGTGAAAGGATCAGAGCATCATGCTTCTCGATCCCACTCCAGTCCGCGGTGCCGATGCGGATGCCGTGTACACGGCGTTCGTCGAGTGGGCGGAGTCCACCGGCATCAGCCTGTACCCCGCCCAGGACGAGGCGGTCATCGAGATCATGTCGGGACAGAACCTGATCCTGTCCACGCCCACCGGCACGGGCAAATCGCTGGTCGCCGTGGGCGCGCACTTCGCAGCCCTGGCGGAGGGGCGCCGCACGTACTACACCGCGCCGATCAAGGCACTGGTCAGCGAGAAGTTCTTCAGCCTGGTCGACATCTTCGGCGCCGCGAACGTGGGGATGGTGACGGGCGACTCCTCGGTCAACGCGGATGCCCCCATCGTGTGCTGCACGGCCGAGATCCTCGCGAACGTCGCACTGCGCGAGGGACCCGCCGCCGACGTCGGCCAGGTCGTGATGGACGAGTTCCACTTCTACGGCGACCCCGACCGCGGCTGGGCCTGGCAGGTGCCGCTGCTCACCCTGCCGCAGGCGCAGTTCGTGCTCATGTCGGCGACACTCGGGGATGTCACCGACCTGGCGGCCGACCTCACCCGTCGCACCCGCCGCGAGACGGCCGTGGTCACCGGCGTCGAGCGGCCGGTGCCGCTGCACTTCTACTACGAGCTGACGCCGATCCACGAGACGATCGACGACCTTCTGACCACGGGCCAGGCACCGATCTACATCGTGCACTTCTCCCAGGCCGCAGCGATGGAGCGGGCGCAGGCGCTGGCCAGTGCGAAGGTCGCCACCCGCGAGCAGCGCGATGCGATCGCCGAGCTGATCGGCGGCTTCCGATTCACGACGGCATTCGGCAAGACCCTCTCGCGGCTGCTGCGCATGGGCATCGGCGTGCACCATGCCAGGATGCTGCCGAAGTACCGCCGCCTGGTCGAGCAGCTCGCCCAGCGCGGCATGCTGCGGGTGATCTGCGGCACCGACACCCTGGGCGTCGGCATCAACGTGCCGATTCGCACGGTGCTGCTGACGGCGCTGACGAAGTTCGACGGACAGCGGATGCGGCAGCTGAACGCCCGCGAGTTCCACCAGATCGCCGGGCGTGCGGGCCGCGCCGGATTCGACACCGCCGGCACGGTGGTCGCGCAGGCTCCGGAGCATGAGAGCGAGAACGCCGCCGCGATCCGCAAGGCGGGCGATGATGTGAAGAAGAAGCGAAAGATCATCCGCAAGAAGGCTCCGGATGGCTTCGTGTCGTGGGGAGAACCGTCCTTCCGCAAGCTGATCGACTCGGAGCCCGAGACCCTCACCTCGCACATGCAGATCACCAGCGCGATGATGCTGAACGTGATCGGCCGCGGCGGAGACGTGTTCGCCAATATGCGCGCACTGGTATACGACAATCATGAGCCGCGCGCGAAGCAGCGTCTGCTCGCGCTGCGCGCACTGGGGATCTACCGCACGCTGCGCGAATCGGGTGTCGTGGAGGACGATGCCGATGGCATCCGTCTCACCGTAGACCTGCAGCCGAACTTCGCGCTCAACCAGCCGCTGTCGCCGTTCGCCTTGGCCGCGTTCGAGCTGCTGGACCCGGATTCTCCGCAGTTCGCCCTGGACATGATCACCATCGTCGAGTCGACGCTCGACGATCCGCGCGCGATCCTGTCGCAGCAGGAGTTCATCGCCCGCGGCGAGGCCGTCGGCGCGATGAAGGCCGAGGGCATCGAGTACGACGAGCGCATGGAGCTGCTCGAGCAGATCACGTACCCGAAGCCGCTGGAAGAGCTGCTGTCCGCGGCGTTCGAGACGTTCAGCGCCGCCCAGCCGTGGATCCGCGACTTCGAGCTGCATCCGAAATCCGTCGTGCGCGACATGTACGAGCGGGCCATGTCGTTCGGGGAATATGTCGCTTTCTACAAGACCGCGCGGTCCGAGGGCGTCGTGCTGCGTTACCTGTCGGACGCGTTCCGGGCTGCGTCGCAGACCATCCCCGAGCATCTGAAGACCGAAGATCTGCACGACCTCATCGAATGGCTCGGCGAGCTGGTGCGCCAGGTCGACTCGAGCCTGTTGGACGAGTGGTCCGAGCTCGTGAGCGGCGTGCTCGCCGACCCCAGCGACGAGCCGGTCGTGCCGCCCGCCCCGAAGAGGCTCAGCTCCAATGTGCGGGCGTTCCGCATCCTGGTGCGCAACGAGCTGTTCCGTCGGGTGCAGCTCGCCGCACGAGAGGACCTGGATGGGCTGGAGTCGCTCGACGCGTCGTTCGACGGCTGGCCCGACGCACTGGACGCCTACTTCGCCGAGCACGACGAGATCCTCACCGGAGCGGATGCCCGAAGCTCCGCGCTGCTGCTCATCGAGCAGGGCGCTGCGGAGTGGACCGTGCATCAGATCCTCGACGACCCCGCCGGCGACCACGACTGGCGCATCTCGGCGACGATCGATCTGGCGGCATCCGACGAGGAGGGCGCCGCGGTCGTCACTGTGACGGGCGTCGACCGGCTGTAGGCGCCGGTCCCCCAGGCCACGATCTGCGGATCCGGCCACGATGATCTGCGGATCTTCCTCCCTCTTCGTCAGCAGATCGGGCATCCGATCGTGACGGGCGGGTCGAAGCCGGATGCCGATTCAGGCCTGCATGACCGCGAGCACGTTGCCCGCCGGGTCGCGGAACCACGCGATGTCGGGTCCGTGCCCGTCGCCGCGCACGATGCCGCGCTCGTCGGACGGGAATTCCACGTCGCTGTAGATCTTGGTCTGCACGCCGCGGGAGATGAGGTCGTCGACCGCGGCATCCACGTCCGTCACCGGGAAGTTCAGGATCGTGAAGCTCGCCGGCTCATGGTTCGGCTTCGCGTAGATGAGGATCGACCCGCCGCTGGGCAGATGCAGGTCGAGGAACCCCATCGGGTTGTCGCTGACGTCGAGCCCGAGCGTGTTGCCGTAGAAGTCGCGGGCTGCGTCGATGTCGTCGACGCTGAAGCCGCTGAATGCGCGATCCACTGTGAAAGCTGCCATGTGTCCAGCATCCGCCGAAGACCCGCGCATGTCGAGAGCGACCTGCATCCTCGAAGGCGCCTGACTTGCGGACCCGGTCGCGAACCGCCTGCGTTTCTGCCGTGTCCGTCAGCGGATCGGGTTACGGTCCGTAGATCGTGACGGCCGAAGGCCTCAGCGCCAGCGGATCGAACAGCGCCCGAGCCCCGACCCGCATCAGCAGGGCGTGCACGCCGAGGCTCACCGCGATCACGACCGCGACGACCGCCGGCGGTTCGATCACAGCCAGCACAGGCCCGCTGAACACCCAGCCGTCCACCTGGCGCAGCATCCGATCCACCAGCGCCAGCGGGATCATGTGGATCACGTAGATCGGCAGGGTCCGCTGCCCCACCCAGCGCAGCGGAGCCGCCACCGGCTCCCACCGGTCGATCAGAGCGCAGATGCTGACACCCGCCGCCACAGCCAGCACCGACAGCAGCGTCCATACCCCGAACCACTGCCGGGCGTCCAGCAGCGAGACGAGCACGAGGCCGGCGACGTAAGCCGCACCGAGCACGATGACAATCCGCCATCCGGGGCGACGCCCCGCGAGACGGCGCACCTGTTCGCGCAGATGCAGGCCGGCGAGGAAGAAGAACACGTTCTGCACGACCTGCCACAGGTTGCCCCAGTCGGGCAGGATGCCCGCCGCGGCGACTGCCGAGACGGCAAAGGCCGCCGGCAGCAGGACGACCGCCGGGACACCGCGTGTGATCCGCCCGACGACGAGGTACAGCGCGAGGGCGAGCAGGTACCAGAGGTTCGTCGGGCTGACGGTGAGGTTCAGCAGCAGCCCACCCAGATCGGTGGCCCGCGCGGTGTCGAAATCGGGGCCCGCCACGGCGAGCGCGAAAGTCTGGATCACCACCCACAGCGCATACAGCAGGCCCAGCCGCAGCGCCCGATCGGCGAGCCGCGTCCGCCCGGGGGCAAGCACGACCCCTGCGGCGAACATCCCGGAGACCAGGAAGAACAGCGGCATCCGCAGCGGCAGCAGCTGTGCGCTGACGAGCGTCCACAGCTGCGGGATGCCGTCGGCGTCGCTCCACGGCAGCTGCGAACTGTGCTTGACCACGACGTGCCACAGCACCACGAGGATGATGCAGATGCCCTTCACCACGTCGGGCCAGCCCTCGCGCACCCGCGTGCTCATGCCTCCGC
>JBARWR010000007.1:0-9198 GCA_049646915.1 Microbacterium sp. | reverse complement strand
GTGCCCAGGCGATCGCTCACGAGGGCGCGGCGGCTGATCCGGTGCGGCCAGCGAGCGCAGCACGCCCCGCACCGAGCTTGTGAAGCCCCACCAGCGGGGCGGCCGTCAGAGAGAGCGCCCCGGCGTGCCCGGCGACGGGCGCCGATGCCCGATCTCGCGTCCGACCTCGGACCGCGTCACAGTCCGGTCCTGGGTCCTGTCTGCGTCGAGTAGGTCGATCACGTCGCTCGACTGAGTGACGAGTGAGGCGAGGCCCTGCTTGATGAGTTCGTTCGGTCCCGCGCTCGTGACGCTGGTCACGGGGCCGGGCACCGCGCCGACGCCCCGGCCGAGTTCGTGTCCGGCGAGAACGGTGGTCATCGAGCCGGACCGGGGACCGGCTTCGGGGATGACAGTCGCACCCGAGAGCGCCGCCATCAGACGGTTGCGGCCCAGGAACCTGTGCCTGGTCGGCGTCGCTCCGGGGGGCAGCTCGCTGACCAACAGCCCGACATCCCCGATCCGGTTCAACAACTCGCTGTGCCCGGCCGGGTAGGGGCGGTCCAACCCGCCGGCCAGGACGGCGATCGTGTGTCCGCTCGCGGCGAGCACGCTCTTGTGCGCGGCCCCTTCGATCCCGTAGGCGCCACCGGAGACCACAACTCGTTCCTCATCGGCCAGACCCATCGCCAGTTCACCCGCGACCTGCTCTCCATAGGCGGTCGCAGCGCGCGCGCCGGTGATCGTGGCCCGATCACTCAACGCCGTCGTCAAGAACGAGACCGCGCCGCGCGTCCACAGCAGGTACGGCGCACGGTCGCCCAAGTCGTTCAGGCAGGCGGGCCATTCCTTGTCTGCCGGGATGAGCGTGCTGAGCCCGTGCCGCTCCGCCTGAGCTACCTGATCCAGCAGGCCGGACGTTACACGTGCCGTCAGCCGTTCGCGCCACATCAGTGTGTCGGCGCGGGCCAGGCCGGGCATTTCGTCGTCGGACTCGATCAGCCGCAGCGTCTCGACCCCGCCGTGACGGGTGAGGACGTACCCCGTGGTCGGGTCGTTCGGTTCGGCGATCATCGACAGCGCGATCCGCGCCATCCGCTCACCCTGCACCTGCTCCGCCAACGTCGCCATGATCGGTGTCCCTTCCGCTCCAAGGTCACCGACGAGGTACACGCCTGCCTGCCGCCGGGGGTTCCCTCTGTCACGAGTCAGTCGTAAACTCGGTAGCGAGGCAGGTTCAGCAAACTACGCGGGTCCTTCGGGACGGCCCCTCGCGGGCACTCGGTTCATAGCCGCCTCCACGACGGACACCCGTCGCGCTATGACGAGGAAGAGAGACCCGCAATGCTCCGCACGTCCGTGGCGCTCAGCGCACGAGGCTATGGCGTACTCCGCTACGCACCCACCAACCTGCTGCTCAACGCCATCCGCACCAGACGCGGCCTCAAGTGGGGCATCCCCGCGATGCTGCTCGCCGGGGCCTACCTCTACGCCGCGGCGATCTGCACCACGATCATCAACGACGGCGGCCCCGGCTGGCTCCACCTGCTGGTCCTGGTGTTCGTCTGGAACGCCTTCAAGTTCCTCTGGAACGGCCCCGTCAGTCTGATCCAGCTCGTGCGGCGCAGGCGCCAGGAGCGTGTCGGAGGCTGCCGATACGCTCGGACACGCCGGCAGGCTTCTTTGACCTGACTCCCGCGCCCCTGGGATGATGAGAAGGTGAACGGCCTCTAGGAGCACGCCTGCTCGTGCCGGAACGTACGAGTCGAAGGAGTGCTGATGGGTGCAAGGACGATCCACCCGTTCCCCGCCAGGATGGCGCCGGACATCGCCATCGACCACCTGGACTCCACTGCAGACGAGTCGGAGCTAGTGGTACTCGACCCGATGTGCGGGTCAGGGACGGTCCTCGCCGCAGCGGCAGACAGAGGCCACGCCGCACGCGGGTTCGATGTCGACCCTCTCGCAGTCCTCATGAGCTCCGTTGCCACCCAGGCCGTTGACACCGAGGAAGTCGTCGCCGAAGCCGGGCGCATCTGCGCACTTGCGCGAGCATCCAGCGTGGACTCACCCCGATGGGACGACCCAGAGACGCAGAAGTTCGCCGAGTACTGGTTTGCGGCAACTCAGCGCACTCAACTCAACCGCCTCGCACGGGAGCTGGACCGGATCGGCGATGATGCCGTTCGTCAGGCTCTTCAAGTGGCGTTGAGTCGGATCATCGTCACGAAGGCGCCCAAGGCCTCGCTGGCGGCCGACACATCGCACAGCAGACCACACCGTGTGGCTACCGAATCTAGTTACGACGTCTATCGCGGGTTCGAGGGGTCTGTTGCAAGCCTCAAGAAGCTGCTCGATGAGCGATCCATCGTTGGACAGGTTGAGGTTTGTAGGGGAGATGCGCGCGCGCTCGATTTGCCTGATTCATCGGTTGACTTGATTATCACTTCACCGCCATACCTAAATGCGATCGACTATCTACGCGGCCATAAGATGTCGCTGATCTGGTTCGGACACACGATCCCTGAACTGCGGAAGATTCGTTCGAACAGCATCGGGGCAGAACGCGCGCTCGACGGCGACGCTCTAAAGCAGGTCACGGATATGGTGCAGTACATAAAGGACTCGGTGGACGCGCCGGACCAACTTCCCATGGCCACGATCACGCGCTACGCGCACGATCTCGCACTTTTCTCGCGCGAGCTTAACCGTGTCTGCAAGACCGGCTCTGAGGTTGTCACGGTAATCGGCAACTCCACGCTGCGTGGAAACTATATCCAGAACGATGTGCTCGTCCGAAAGGCGTATGAGCATTCTGGCTTCCTTGTCGCGGCTCGAACTGAGCGCGAGCTGCCGGAGAATAGGCGGTACCTCCCGGTTCGGACTGCGAACCTCGAATCGTCGATGGCGAAGCGGATGCGGACCGAGGTCGTACTGACCGTGAAGAAGCCATGACCACATTCTTCGAGTCGGGCACTGTCACAGACCACATCAATGTCGAAATCAGTTTCCAGATCATCGGCCTATTCTCCGAAGGTCTCTATAGCAGCCCCAACAAGGCGATTGAAGAACTGGTCTCAAACGCTTTTGACGCCGATGCGACGTGCGTACATACCGTCATGTCACCTGACCGAGCTGCGAGTGACGCGTCTATCGCCATCCTTGACAACGGAACTGGGATGGATGCAACCGGGCTCAAGGTCCACTGGATCGTCGGCGACTCCGTCAAGGCCAGCAACCGCACAACCGCCCGTGGTCGCCGTACCATCGGGAAGTTCGGCATCGGCAAGCTCGCAGCTTACGTCCTGGGCACCCGCCTGACACACATCACGAAGGCGGACGGGAAATTCTTCTCGACAACCATGGATTTCAAGGCGATTCCAACGCCTCCACCGGCGAGCGAACGCACTGACGAGTCTGAAGGCACCGCGACGCCACCAGTCCAGCTTCCGCTTCGTGAACTCACCGAGGAGGAAGCGCACAGAGCCGTTCGTCCCTGGCTGTCTGACGACACCGGCCGCGAGAACCTGACTCTCTTTGGGGACGAGGCCGAGGACTCCTGGACCGTGGCGATCATCACCGAACTCAAACCGATGGCGATCGAACTCTCCGCAGGCAGGCTTCGATGGGTTCTATCTACCGCCATGCCATTGCGCGATGACTTCTCCCTGTATCTGAACGGCAACGAAGTCGTCGCCTCGAAAGCATCCGCGAAGCAGGTCGGGACGTGGGTTCTCGGCAAAGATATTCTCACCATCCCGAGTCCTGCTCCAGAGGAGCTAGACGCGGACGCGGACGAGAAGATTCCTGAAGCCGAGTACCAGCACTTTCTCCTAGTCGACAAGAGTCTGGGCCCTGTCAGTGGGTACCTTGAGCTCTACGAAGACCCCATCGATGCGGGAAAATCTGAAGCAGTTGGGAGAAGCAACGGCTTCTTCGTCTACGTCCATGGCCGACTCATCAACCCCGACGACTCAGGGTTCGGAATCGACCGAAACAGCCTTCGCCACGGCACCTTCTCGCGGTTCCGCCTGGTTATCAACATCGATCGTCTCGACGCCGAGCTCCGATCCAGCCGCGAGACTCTGCTCGCGAGCCCCGTGGTCGAGCGCGCCCGAGAACTCCTTCGTGGTCTCTTCAACCTTGCACGAACGAAACTGGACGCACACGAAACCGAGACCGCTCGCGAAAGGCGGGCCTCGCAGCGCTTCGCTGACAGCCCTGCGAGCCTCACGGAACGACCGATCCTGCGAATGGTCGTGGACTCGTATGAGGAGAAGATTCACTCCCGCCATCTCGTACCGATCGACAAGAAGAAGTTCCCGACCGCCGCAGAGCTGATCGCTTTTCTCGAAAGTCGTATCACTGATGGCGGCGGTCTCATCGGTGATGTCGTGTATGAAGACCTCGGCACGCTGCTTCCAATGGCGATGCTGGACAGCGCAAGCGGGCAGCTCTCGATCAACCTTGAGCATCCCTTCGTGGCACACTTTGCCGACGAGTTCAACGATCGCAAGAAGAACCTCCCTCTGGAACTTTTCGCAATGGCGGAGATTCTTCTTGAAGCAGGGCTTCACGACGCAAACCTTGATGACTCCGCCGTTTCGACCGTTCTGGACTCTCGCGACGAGCTACTTCGCCACCTTGCACGTTCGTCGGGTGCGCGCAACTCAATTACCGTCGCGCAGGGCTTGATGGCATCGCTAACTAGCGCCAAAGGCCTTGAGCTTGCGCTGGTCGAGGTATTCCAGCAACTCGGTTTCGAGGCCGTCCCGAAAGCAGCAAAGGACGAGCAGGACGGGCTTGCGGAAGCGTTCCTACCTGCGAGTGAGTATGGAAAGACTCAGTATCGAGTCTCCCTAGAGGCCAAGAGCAAAGAGAAGCCCGGCGGAAAAGTAAAGAAGAGCGGCGTTGAGGTATCCACTATTGCGCGCCACCGCGATGAAGCGGAGTGCGATTTTGCGATCGTTGTCGGACCGGACTTCGAGACCGGTGCAGATGACCTCGGTGCGGTCATGCGCGAGATCCAGGCCGATCGGGTGGCGAACCCGACCAAAGGCATCACCCTCATGCGCGCGAAGGACTTGGCGAGGCTGGTGAGGCTGGCGCCGATCAAGCGAGTGAATCTGGCAAAGATGCGCGAACTGCTCGCCACTTGTCAAAGTCCAGCAGACGCAGAAAAGTGGGTCGATGCCATTGCTCTGTCTCAGCCGGAGTCCAGCCCGCATCAACAAATCTTGGAGACAGTGTGGGAGCTCCAGCAGGATGATCGAGACCACACGGTCGAGTACGCGGCACTCAGAACCGCGCTCCGCCTCACTAAGAAGCTAACGATTACTGACGCCGAGTTGCGTGAAGAGTGCTTGGCATTGAGCCGTATGGCTCCTGGATACTTCATGGCTCGTGAAGACCGAGTGGAACTCAACATCAAGCCCGAGAACGTGCTTGCCACGATCCACGCATATGTTGACGATTTGCCCCAAGCAGATGAAGAGCAGACGTAGGAGGCCGACCAGGCACCTGCTGGTGGTCCACATGACACCGGGCAACTCCGAAGCCAGAGGACGCTGAACCTATGAGCAATGCGGTCGGGGCGAAGGCTCGTCGCGAAGAGGAGATTGCGTTCCTGGCGATGGAACAAGTGCTTGGGATCGACATCTCGTTGGCGGACGCGGGCGCTGGTGACAAGATGCCAGACGGTTCTTGGACCTACCCCGATAGCAGAGGACGCAAGGGCATCGTCGAGGTCACGTCGCCGCCAGCCGAGCGCTTGTTGGCTGAGTGGGCGCGAGCGAAGAGGGAGGGTCGGCCACAGACCGAGAGTGGATCGATCCCCACGCGTCTGAATCAGTTAGCGCGAGTTTGCGCCGAGATGCTGGCGACGCAGTGGGCGTGCCAGAACTTCGAGAAGCTTCTAGCTCAATCGGCGGATGAGCGACATTTGTTCTTGTTCGCTCGGCAACATAGGGATGGCTCCTACTTCTATCGTCTTTCCGACTCCTACGAAGGCGGGACGGGGGAGGACGTGGACGACCTTGTCCTTCCGCATGGCATCTCCGACGTCTGGTTCCGTGGTCGCGCGAGCCGTGACGTGTCCGATCCTCTCGGTGTAACGCAACTCCGGCTGGCAAGGTTTCAGGCAGCATCCGGCTGGCACCGCTACACGGTCCGCATAGAGGAGCGGCAACTGCCAGTGCCCAACCCGAGCATCGCTGACGATCGAGTTCCGGCAGGTTGGCGGCTGCCAAAGGATCGTACTCATCCCGTCGAGGACTGATGATGCACGCAAGACGTGTGGCCCACTCGGACGCCCTTGACCCGGTCATGCATCTGGCTGGCACAAGAGACGCTTCGACCGAGAAACAAAGTGTCAATCAGCCCTTCAAGCCGCGGTGACGAGGGGGACCAAAAGGGGACCAGAATCATGCAAACCATGCATGTCGTGACACGCGCTGCATGACCTGGGGTCCGGAACGACGCGGATTTCGGGATCGGCGGAGCCGTCTGGACGCCTGGGGGTCAGGGGGTCGCAGGTTCAAATCCTGTCAGCCCGACGGGAAAGCCCTGATGAGAAGCCATTTTCATCAGGGCTTCGTCATGTCTGGCGACGGGTTTTCGTTGGTCCCCCTCTGGTCCCCTCGCCGACGCGAGGGCGTGTGGGTCGAGAGCCCGGACGGCGGATTTGGGTCTCCGGTAGCCCTTGCCTGTGGATAAGGGGACCAAAAGGGGACCAGAGCGCCCGATCGTGACTTCAGCTACCTGTCACAGGGACCTCGACGCCCCGCGCCGGGTCGGCCCGCTGGCTTTGGCGGATCGGGCGAGGAAGGCGTTGGCCTGCTCCGCGGCTGATGCGAGGTGGCGGTCGTCGGGGTGCAGGTATCCGCGCGTGGTCTCCACGGAGGCGTGACCGAGGATGTCCTGGAGGACGTGCAGCGGGATGCCTGCGTCGGCCATCCAGGTAGCCCCGGTGTGCCGGAGCCCGTGGCGGGTGAGGTCCGGCAGCCCGAGATCGCTGACGATCTGGTCCCAGTTCGTAGCGTCCCGCACGGTGGCGGTGGTGAGCGCGCCGCCTTTCGGGCCGACCAGTAGCCGGTCCTCAGGCTCCTTGCCCTCGGTGAGACGTTCGAGGATCGGCCGGAGCGGGTCGAGGATCGGGACGCGGCGTTCTCTGCGGCCCTTGGTCTGTTTCGTGATGAGCCCGCCCTTGCCGGGGTATGTCTGCCGGGCGATGACCACGATGTTCTTGTCGAACCGGACGTCGCCTGCCTGGAGGCCGGATACTTCGGAAGAGCGTGCGGCGAGGAGCGCTGCGAGCATGACGAAGTCGGAGTACGACTGATGAATCTTTCCACATGCCTTAGCTAGTTCCGTCAGCATGAGCCCCTCTGCTCCTTGACGAGGATGGGAGCCTGACCCGCTTTTCCGGACACCTGAGTTGAGGCGATGATCGTCTCGGAAGGAGTCCGTGAGATGCCTGCTGCCCACCCGCCGGAGTTCCGACGTCGAGCCCTGGATCTGGTCGCCCAGGGAAGTCCCGTCGCGCAGACCGCGCGTGATCTCGGGATCAGCGAGTCCTGTCTGCGGAACTGGATGAATCGGGACGCGGTCGACTCTGGCCGCAAGCCCGGCATGACCAGCGATGAGCACCGTGAGCTTGTCGAGTTGCGGCGCCGGAACCGTGTGCTGGAGATGGAGATTGAGATCCTCAAGCGCGCGTCGGCCTACTTCGCGAGGGAGAACGTGCTCCCAAAATAGGGTTCCGGCTGGTCCAGGAGCTCGCCGCGGACGGTGTTCCCGTCGTGGTGGCCTGCCGGTTCCTGAACGTCTCGAAGTCTGGCTACTACGAGTGGGTGCGTCGACCGCCATCACCGCGGGCTCTCGCGGATGCGGAGCTGACGATGACGATCCGTCGCATTCACGCTGATTCCCGCGAAACCTATGGTGCTCCTCGCGTGCTGGCGGAGTTGCGACTCGGGCTCGGCGTTTACGTCGGCCGGAAGCGCGTCGCGAGGCTGATGCGGCGGGAGGGGCTGGTCGGTGTCTCGCATCGCCGCAAGCGGCGCGGCTGGAAGCCGGACACCGCCACGCACGAGGACCTCGTGAAGCGGCAGTTCCGCGCCGACGCGCCGAACCGGCTCTGGTTCTGCGACATCACGCAGCACCGCGCGAGGGACGGATGGGTTTACTGCGCCGCCGTGATCGACGCGTTCAGCCGCCGGATCGTGGGCTGGTCGATCTCGGATCGGATCACCGCAGAGATCGTTGTTGACGCGCTCGAAATGGCCCGGTGGCGCCGCCGCCCCGAGCCCGGAACCGTGGTCCACGCGGATCGAGGAGCGCAATACACCTCGTGGCTCTTCGGGCACCGACTCCGCCAAGCAGGTCTCCTCGGCTCGATGGGCAGAGTCGCCTCAAGCGTCGATAACGCCCTCATCGAGAGCTTCTGGTCGACGATGCAGCGCGAGCTACTGGATCGCACGTCCTGGGACTCAAGGACGCAACTCGCGTCGGCCATGTTCGAGTGGATCGAGGGGTTCTACAACCCTCGCCGCCGGCACACCAGCCTCGGCAACCTCAGCCCCGCCGAATACGAAGCCCTTCACACCGCCGCCGAAATCGCGGCATGATCAACACACAAGAACCGTCCGGGAAACCGGGTCAGGCTCCGTCTGTGACGAGTCGCAGTGTTGCGTACGCGGCAGTCGCGGTAAAGGCGAGTGTCAGCGTCCATTGGAGCACCGGGTCAGACAGCATGCCACACACCCTATCTCTACAACATGTAGTAGATACATTAGCGGGGTGGCGATCGCGAGGTCAAAACGCCTGCGCACAGCGCCTCCCCGGGTGAGCCGGTCCAGGCTCCCGCGAGGGCGCTACCGCCTGCGCAATCGCCCGCGCAGGCGTTCGACGCCTTTGCGCACCCGAAAGGCGACGGAGTCCCATTCGTCGCCCAGAGTGGGATCTGAGAGCTGTGGGGGCGGTGGTGGTGTGGTGAGCGCGATCCAGAGCACGAGGAGGTAGAGCATCGCAGCAAGGGACAGCGTCAGGAAGAACTCCATCGGGATATCTGTCTCCTGCCGTTCTCCTACCGAGTGCTGCGCACGCGCTGAATGCGGAGGCTGTTGTAGACGACGAGCACGGAGGACAGGGACATCGCGGCGGCGGCGATGAGGGGGTTCAGGAACCCGGCTGCAGCGATGGGGATGGCGGCGATGTTGT
>JBARWR010000006.1:0-2098 GCA_049646915.1 Microbacterium sp. | reverse complement strand
CCGCCGGGAGAAGCGCCGCCGCCACCGCCGCCCGGGAGAGTGCCACCCGGGTACGGCAGCCGAGGTCCACCGGGGCCGCCGGGAACCGTTCCGTCGTTGCCGCCGTCGATGTTCGGCGGGCCGTCCGGTCCGTTCGGGTCGTACGGGGGATTATACGGGGGGTCCACGACGTATCGCGGAGGATCGATCACGTACCGGGGAGGCTGAGGATCGTTGTTGTGGCCGGTATCGTCGGGACGCACCACCCGTGGCCGGTCGTAGACGCCGGTGCCGTTCGTTCCACCGTCGCCCGAGCCCGTGCCGACGCCACCGCCGTTCACGCCCGGTCCGTTGACCGTGGGGTTGCCGCCGGTCCCGCCATCACCGGACGAATCGTCCTTGGGCTTGTCCGGGTCGTACTTCGACGTGGGCATCTGGTCGATGAGCTCCTGAAGCCGAGCATCGAGGGCAACCGCCATCTTGCGGGCCGTCTCCTCCTGCTCCGCCTCAGCCTGGTCGGCGTAATACTGCTGAGCCTGCGCGGGCGTCATCGTGACACCGGGAGACACCTGTACCGGGCTCTCGGTCTTCTTCGCCACGTCGATCGTGTTCTGCTGCGCGGGCGTGAGCGCCGGATCAGGCAGGTTCTTCGCCCCGGACGCGGTCTCCTGCATCGCCTGATCGGCGAGACCGACCAGCTTCCCCAGCTCTTTGTGGTAGGTCGCGACCTCGTCGAGATCGGCGATCAGCTCGGTGAGGTTCTCGTTGATCGCCTCGCCGAGCGGGCCGCCGAAGCCCTCTGTGCGCACAACCTTGTCCACATCCGCTGACACGGATTCGAACGCCGCATCGACCGACGTGCGCTGCATCGACTGGAAGCCCTGCATGATGGCGACGGGGAGACTCGTCCTGTTGACCTGGAGTCGGCCGAGCCGCTCTACGTTCTGACCCATGATGTCCTCCGTTCAGACTGCGATCGGCCCTCTGGGTGCGCCGACCGCCCCGAGAGCGTTGGCGAGAATCACCTGATACCCCTGCTTCTGATCGGCATCCAGCTGATCGGTCTCATCGATCGCCTTCTTGAGGTTGTCTCTGATCTCGACGAGTCGCTTGATGATGTCGTTGACCGCGAGCTCCGACGAGTGGTACCTGTTCTTGAACTCTCCCGCCAGGTCGACGCACTTGCCGTCGGCGGTCCAGAGCGCCGACGTCTGCCCGTCCTGAAGGCTCGCCAGCGCCTTCTTCGCCTGACCGATCTGTTCGGCGCTGTTCAGGACGCGCTGAATCTGATATTCAACCGTGTCCCTGTCCATCGACATGGCTTGATCCAGCGGTGTCACTTTGATGACCACGACACGCCCCCTCCGATGTTGCTGTCCGCGACGATACTAACCCGATGTCGAGGTGTGCTCCATGGGGAGCAATACCCACCCTCGACGCCCACCCTCGACGCGAAGGGTCACTGATCTTCCGGGTTCGGGAGCGAAGGATCGCACTCATAGGTGGCTTTCTGTCCGACCTCGAAGGCATGATCCCAGTCCGCGTCCGCCACATTGCTCTCCGCGAGAGCCGCGTCGCGAAGCATCTCATCCGACAGATCTGAGGCATAGAGGTGCTCACCGATGCAGGTGAAGAACTCGGGGTCGTCGTCGTACTGGTGGTAGCCGCCCGCGTTGAGCATAGTCTTCCACCCTTGACCGATGGCCTCCGGCGAGGGGCGGCCTTCGCTGTCGCCGGTCGCCGGCGGGTCCGAGGGCTGCTCGCTGGTCGGCGAGGTCGGGAAATCGCTGGGCAGCGTCGGAACCGGGATGTGGGAGATCGCCGTCGCCAGAGTGATCACCAGCACGACGATCCCGACGATGCCGCCGACGACCGACAGGACCATCCCCGCGATCGAGGGCCACTTCGCCCTGCCCTTCTGGAACACCGCGATCAGCGACACCACGAACGCGGCCAGCAGCACCACGCAGGCGAACGCGAACGTCAGAACGTTCGGAATGCACGCCAGCACTGTACCCACCACCGCGAGGCCCAGACCGATGAAGCCCAGTACAGCCGTGCGCCTCGCCACCGGCTCGGCCGCCGCCTGCGCGGGGGCCGCCGGAGCGGAGTACGTGTG
>JBARWR010000005.1:0-6364 GCA_049646915.1 Microbacterium sp. | reverse complement strand
GACGAATGCCGTGAGGCCGATGAGAGCGAGCACCGCGCCCGACCACAGCG
Source organism: Microbacterium sp. (assembly GCA_049646915.1). Taxonomy (GTDB): domain Bacteria; phylum Actinomycetota; class Actinomycetes; order Actinomycetales; family Microbacteriaceae; genus Microbacterium. The sequence continues at coordinate 6,314 of JBARWR010000005.1, read as the reverse complement.
GACCCGGGGAACCTCCGGAGAAGCCGGCCATCACGGCCGCGACCACCATGACGGCGATGCCGAGCCAGAGCATGCCGGTGCTGCGCCGACGCTCCCGCTCGCCCCAGTTCGACGGCCACTCATCGATCGGAGGCATCGCTGCGGGACCCACGCGTCTTCCCCTGGGCTCGGCGGATTCGTCGGGTGCCATGGAGATCATTCTCGCAGCCCGCGCCACGATAACCTGGGCGTATTGACGACCGGTAATGGGGGAATGCATGTACAAGATCGATCCGGCGAGGCTCTCCGCACACGCCAAGGCGATGACGGAGGACGCCGGTTCCACGGCAACGGCCAAGACGTACACCTCCGATCACATGACGCTGCAGTTCTACGACACCTCCTTCGTCTATGCGAAGGCCTTGTTCGCCGCGAACGAGACCGTCGAGGCGCTCAACCGCTACTTCAGCGCGCTGAACACCGCACTGACGGCTTCCGCGACCGAGCTGGAGGGCACGGCGACGCGATCGCTCGAGATCGACGACGAGATCGAGGCCGACCTCGACCGCGAGTACCCGGACTCGGGCCGAGGCGGTTCCACCACGCCCGCGGCGGACGCGTCCTCGCGCTCACCCCACAACGCCGTCGACGAGCTGTCCGCACCGGCCACCGAGGCCCCGGAGGACCTGGTCTCCACCATCCTCACGACTGACTGGCTGAGCCCCTCCTCGGTGCTCGCGCAGGTGCTGGACTGGATCTTCGACTGGAACTACCTCGACGTCATCTCCAAGAACTTCAGCGGCGACTGGAACAAGCTCTATGAGGTGTCCGACTCCCTCAAGAAGCTCGGCTCCTACACGAGTGTCCAGGGCGACAACGTCCGCTACGAGATGGCGGTCACCGCCGGATCCTGGTCGGGCGAGGCGGCGACGGCCGCCAACCAGTTCTTCACCGACATGGCGGCGAACCTTCATGATGCGGGCGTCAAGATCGGCGAGCTCGGACCGGAGTTCGAGGGCGTGTCGCGCGGCATGATCAGTACGGCCGCTCTCGTGAGCGGCATGTTCGCGAAGATCCTCGACGCCGCGCTCGTTGCCGCGATCTGCATCGCCGCAGGAACGGTCACCATCGAGACGATCATCGGCGGCATCCTCGGCTACCTCTGCGGCGGCATCGAGATCGGATACGCGCTGTGGCTCGCCAAATCCGCATACGACACCGTGCAGACCGTCCTCGTCTTCTTCGATGCCCTGAACGCCTCGGTCGGAGTTCTCAGCTCGCTGCTCGCCGGTGGCGCCGACCTTCCCATCCCCGCAGGCTACGACAACACACAGGTGAATTGAGATGAACGACGATCCGACGATCGCACCGGACGGCGAGGTTCCTGACCAGCCCCGAGTGCTCGGCACTGCCCAGTCCGGCAGCCTGCTCGACCTGCGCGCACGCGAGCTGCTCGCGCGCCTGAGCCGCGATCCCGAGATGGACGAGGATGTGCGTGCACGCGCGTCCGAAGCACTCGCGGGACGCGCGACCCTTCGGGATGTGGCCCAGGTGCCCGCATTCGCCGCACGCATGGAGGAGGCCGGCCGACTGCTCAAGGCTGCACTCGCGGACATGGATGACGATCAGCGCGCTGCCGTGCGCTCGGCCTTCCTCAACAGCAGGACCGACGACACCGACCCGACCGGCCCCGGGGGCGGACGTGCGCGCTGATCTCGCACTGGGTGCCGCCGCGACGGCAGTCGCCATCACCCTGTTGAGCGGCTGCTCGCCGGCGTCCGCGTCGTCGTTGACCGTGCACAGGGACGGCGGCGAGGAGCAGACGATCAGCATCCCCGACCTGCAGTGCGTCACCTCGGGCGACAAGTTCTCCGCGTCGAGCTCGCAGGCGCGGGTGGGCGAGCTGTCGGCATTCACAGCCACGGCCCCTGCGGGCGCGGACGAGGCGATCACGTGGGTCAGTCTCGGAGACGATCAGTGGTTCCTCACCACCGACGCATTCGAACACGACGGTGCGGTGGCGTTCGACCACGCCGAGGGCCGCATCGGCACGTCGGCACAGGGTTATCCGACCGACTTCGACGCGACCGGCACGATCAGCGGCGAGCTGACCTGCACCACGCAGAAGAGCTTGTAGAGAGGGACGACATGGACGGCAGGATCATCTCCGTGGAGCACGACCGCGTCGATACGACGCGGCGTGACATCGACGAGCACATCGCGAGGATCGACGCGGCACTCGACCGGCTCGAGGCCGCAGCCAAGGTCTTGTCCACGCACTGGACGGGCGAGGCCCAGGCCGCATACCGCGCAGCACAGGCCAAATGGCATCAGGCGTACCGCGAGATGACCGTGACGGCGCACGCGCTGACGACGATCGCGCAGCACGGCAACATCCGCTTCCGCGATCAGGATCGCCGGGACGCCAACGCGTGGGCGCACTGAAGGGACGGACCAGCCGGGCGTCGCCCCTCACAGCGACGTAACCCTCACAGCACCGAGGTGAGAGTTCCTCCGTCTGCCCGCAGGACGGCGCCGTCGGTGGCCGATGCGACCGGGCTGGCGAGGTAGGCGACGAGGGCCGCGATCTCCGCCGGGTCGATGAAGCGCTCCAGCAGCGTGGTGCGATTCTGCGCGATGATCGCACTCGTCACCTGCTCGACCGGCAGAGACTGCGCCCCGGCCACGGCGGCTAACGCCGCCTGCACGCCGTCCGAGAGCGTCGGCCCGCCGAGCACCGAATTGACCGTGACCGCCGTGCCGCGCGTGAGTTTCGCCAATCCGTTTCCCAGCGCGAGCATCGCCGCCTTCGTCACGCCGTAGTGGATCATGTCGGCCGGCACGTTCACGCCCGATTCGCTGCTGACGAAGACGATGCGGCCCCAGCCCCGACTCAGCATCCCACCCATCAGCGCTCGTGACAGCCGCACACCGCTCATCACGTTGACGTCGAAGTATCTGGTCCACTCCGCGTCGTCGGTCGACGCGAAGTCCGCGATGTCGAACACCCCGACGTTGTTGACGAGGATGTCGACGTCGCCGAGATCCCGGAGCAGACGAGCGACCTCATCGGCATCCGCGAAATCGGCGGCGAGTCCGGAGATCTCCGCCTGCGGGTGCTCGTGCAGCCGGTCGACGGCGATGTCCAGCCGGTGCTGATCACGCCCGTTGATCACGACCCGCGCCCCCTCCGCCGCCAGCGCCTGCGCGATGGCGTATCCGATCCCTCCGCTGGACCCGCTGATGAATGCCGTCCTGCCTGCCAGATGCAGATCCATGATCTTCCTCGCTCCCGTGTCGCGTCGACGCAGTGTCCCACGCCACCGAACTGACTTGCTCAGTCAAGTGACTATAGATCGAGATGACTTGCTCAGGCAACTTGACCTCGACTGTGCTGCCGTGCACGTTCGACTAGATTGAAGGCATGCCGAAGCAACCGTCCGCCGGCCCGCTCAATGAGCAGGAGCTCGAGATCTGGGCCGCCGTCGCCACCCTCCTCGAAAGGCTGCCCGCGGCGCTGGACGCCCAGCTGCTGCGGGACAGCGGCATGACGCACTTCGAACAGGGGATCCTCTACGCCCTCGATCACGCCCCGGAGCGACGGCTGCGGCTGAGCGTCCTCGCCGCGTACGCGAACTGCACACTGTCGCGGCTGTCACGCGCGATCACCCGCCTCGAATCACGCGGCTGGGTGCGCCGCGAGACCGACCCAGGCGACGGCCGGTACACGCTCGGGGTGCTCACGGATGCCGGGAGCGCTGCCGTGCAGCAGTCCACCCCGGCGCATCACGCGCTCGTGCGCCGCATCGTGTTCGACACGCTCACCCCCGGCCAGGCCCGACAGCTGGGCACGCTGAGCGCCCGTCTGTCTGCAGCCATCGGCCCCGAGACGACCTGGGAAGCCGGCGACTAGCCGAAGTTGACGACGTGCATCGCGCGGGTCGCGTCCGTGATGCTCGTGGACAGAGACGGGTAGGCGGCGAACACACGCGAGACCTGGTCGACGTTCAACCTGCGCTCGACCGCGATCGCCAGCGGGTAGATCAGCTCGGATGCCTTCGGCGCGACGATCACGCCGCCGATCACCGTGCCCGACCCCTTGCGGGCGATGACCTTGACGAAGCCGTCCTTGATGCCCATCATCTTGGCGCGCGGATTCGCTGCCAGTGGCAGCTTGTAGGCGAAGCCGTCGGCCAGACCGTTCTCGATGTCCGCCTCTGAGAAGCCGACCGTCGCGATCTCGGGAGCGGTGAAGATGTTCGCCGTGATCTTGCGCACCTCGAGCGGGATCACGATGTCGCCGAGAGCATGGAACACCGCGGTGCGCCCCTGCATGGAGGCCACGGAGGCCAGCGGGAAGAAGTTGGTGCAGTCGCCGACCGCGTAGACGTTCGGCACGGAGGTGCGGGCGACGCGGTTGACTCGCACGTGACCGGACTCGGTCAGCTCGACGCCGGCGTCCTCCAGGCCGATGCCGGCGGTGTTCGGGACGGAGCCGACGGCCATCAGACAGTGGCTGCCCTCCACCGTGCGGCCGTCCGACAGGGTGACCATCACACCGTCGTCGGTGCGCTCGACCTTCTCGGCTCGTGACTTCGACAGCACCTGCATGCCGCCGCGCTTGAAGACCTTCTCCAGCACCTTCGCGGCGTCGCGGTCCTCACCGGGGAGAACCTGGTCGCGGCTGGAGACCAGCGTGACCTTCGCCCCGAGATTCATGTAGGCCGAGGCGAACTCGGCGCCGGTGACACCGGAGCCGACCACGATCAGATGCTCGGGCAGCGCCTTCATGCCGTACAGCTGCGTCCAGGTGAGGATGCGCTCGCCGTCGGGCTTGGCCGAGTCCAGTTCGCGCGGTGAGGCGCCCACCGAGACCACCACGGTGTCGGCCTCGACGCGGTCGAAGTCCGTGCCGCCGGGACCCGTCGCCACGACGATGGCGTTCGGCCCCTCGAGCCGGCCGTGACCGGACAGGATGCGCACTCCCGCCTCGAGCAGCGTGGACCGCATGTCCTCGGACTGCTGACCCGCCAGCGCCAGCAGTCGTTTGTTGACGGCCGCCAGATTGATCGCGATCTCGGGCTTCAGCGGCTTGCCGTCGCCGCCTTTCGCGTAGAACTGCACCCCGAGGTCGGTCGCCTCGGAGATGGCGACGGCGGCATCCGCCGTGGCGATGAGACTCTTCGAGGGCACCACATCGGTCAGCACCGCGGAGCCGCCCACGCCGACGCGTTCGACGAGGGTCACCTCGGCTCCCAGCTGCGCAGCGGCGAGTGCTGTTTCATACCCGCCGGGGCCGCCACCGAGGACGGCCACGCTCTGCCTGTTGGCGAAGGAAGTCTGAGACATGTACTCCATTCTCTCGTACTGGCAGACCGCCCCGCACATTCCTAGAGTGGACTCATGCAAGACACTCTCACGCACCCCCTCGACGACCCGGGCACGAGCCCCTTCGAGGTCGCCGCTCAGGCCGCTGACGACATCGCGCGCCTCACCGGGGTAGACCACCACGACATCGCCCTCACGCTGGGATCGGGCTGGGGCAAGGCAGCCGAGCTCATCGGCGAGACCGTCGCCACGATCCCGGCGACCGAGGTGACCGGCTTCTCCAAGCCGGCGCTGGAGGGGCACGTCGGCACGCTGCGCAGCATCCGCACCTCAGACGGCCGCAACGTGCTCGTGATCGGCGCTCGCACGCACTACTACGAGGGCCACGGCGTGCGTCGCGTGGTGCACAGTGTGCGCACCGCTGCCGCCACCGGAGTGAAGACCATGGTGCTCACCAATGGCGCCGGCGGCATCCGCGATACCTGGAAGCCCGGCCAGCCGGTGCTGATCAGCGACCACATCAACCTGACGGCCGACTCGCCGCTGGAGGGCGCCACCTTCATCGACCTCACCGACCTGTATTCGCAGCGCCTGCGCGACATCGCCCGCACGGTGGACCCGAGTCTCGACGAAGGCGTCTACACGCAGTTCCGCGGACCGCACTACGAGACCCCGGCCGAGGTGCAGATGGCCAAGACCATCGGAGGTCACATCGTCGGCATGTCGACGGCTCTGGAAGCCATCGCCGCGCGTGAGGCCGGCATGGAGATCCTCGGCTTCTCGCTCATCACGAACCTGGCCGCCGGCATCCAGAAGACCCCGCTCAGCCACACCGAGGTCATCGAGGCGGGCCGCGAGGCCGAACCCGTGATCTCCGCGCTGCTCGCCCGCGTGATCGAGGCCCTGCGTTGAGTGCCTCGCCGGCGGAGCGCCTGGACCAGGCCCGCGCCTGGCTGCGTCAGGACCCGGATCCCGAGACCCGTGACGAGCTCGCCGCGATCATCACC
>JBARWR010000004.1:0-5357 GCA_049646915.1 Microbacterium sp. | reverse complement strand
GTGCTCGACCAGCCCCCGTATGAGCGTGTGACCGCGGTCGAGGTGCGCGGGGCGGCGGCATCGCCGTCGACCGCGCTGCTGGCGGCCTGGCTGCGCATGGCACTGGATGTGCCGGTGAGCTGGTCCTACGAGGACCCCGAGCACTGGCACGAGGGAATCAAGTCGGTGCGGCTGACGCGCGCCAGCGGAGACATCCTGCTCGAGCGCCCGACCACCGACGTGGCGATCCTCACCCAGCCGGACCAGCCCGATCACGAACTGCACCTGCCGCGGCGCACACTGCGCGAATGCCTGGCAGAGGAGCTGCGTCGCCTGGACGCGGATCTGCTGTACGGTCGTGTCATCACCGAGGGCTGGAATCGTCTGGGCCCCGCTGACAAGGGAGCGTGAGCGCATGAAGGTGCAGGGATCGGTCAAGTCCGTCGTCGTCGAGCCGACACCGGCGGCGCTGGCCGCGCGTGTCGCGGACCGATTCCTCACCCGAGTGCGCACGCGCACCCGCAACGGGCGCCTCGCCCACATCTGTCTCACCGGCGGATCGATGGGCGGGGCTGTGCTCGCCGCCGCAGCGGAGGATCCGCGCACGGCCGAGATCGACTGGTCGCTCGTGCACTTCTGGTGGGGTGACGAGCGCTTCGTCGAGCGCGACGACGCCGACCGGAACTCGCTGCAGTCGCGGCGCGCGCTGCTGGATCACATCTCGGTTCCCGCCGAGAACATCCACGAGGTGGCCGCGCCCTCGGACGGTCTGAGCCTGGATGAGGCCGCCGACGCATATGCCGCGGAGCTCGCGCGCTTCAGCACTGCGAACGAGGCGTGGCCCTCGTTCGCGGTGTGCTTCCTCGGTGTCGGTCCGGACGGACACATCGCCTCGCTGTTCCCGGACCATCCCGAGGTTACGGTGACGGATGCCGCCGCCCTCCCGGTGCGCAACTCCCCCAAACCGCCTGCCGAGCGCGTGACGCTCACCCGTCCGGTGCTGAACGCCTCCAAGCGCGTCTGGCTGGTTCTCACGGGCGCCGACAAGGCATCCGCGCTCGGGCTGGCTCTTGCGGGTGCCAGCTACGCGAGCGTCCCCGCCGCCGGTGCGAAGGGAAGCCGTCGCACGGTGTTCTTCGTCGACGAGGCGGCTGCGGCCGAAGTCGCGCCCGAACTCATCGACCGCGACTACTGAGGCGGAGTCGGGCCCTCGGGACCGGTCGAGGGCGGCAGCGCACCTGATCCCGTCGAGGACGACTCGCTGCCTCGCTTGATGCCCAGCTCCTGGCTCTCACTGAGAACCTGCGGGTGGTATCGGGCGAGTCCGAAGACCCCGAACACGGCGATCGCTCCTGCGATCCCGAACAGGATGAGCACCGCCACCGGTGCGGCGTCCGTCTCGCCGAGCACCAGCGCACCGATCAGCACGGCAACGATCGGATCCACCACCGTGAGGCCGGCGATGACCAGGTCGGGCGGGCCGGAGCTGTAGGCCGTCTGCACGAAGTATGCACCCACGACGGCTGCGGCGATCAGCGCGATGACGCACACGACTGTGAGCCAGCCGAAGCTGCCGGCCTGGATCCGGCTGATCACGGCCTTCGCCAGCGTCGCGACGAATCCGTACAGGATCCCGGCGCCGGTCACGTAGAACAGGGCGCGCATGCGGTGCCGCAGGATCAGCCAGCAGGTGCCGAGCGCGATGATGACCACCAGCAGGACCGCCAGGATCGTGAAGAGGTCCTCGTCGCTGATCTCCCGCTCGACCGCATAGAAGGCGGCCAGGGCCACGAAGAGGAAGATGCCGCCGAGGCAGCTGGCGATCGCGATCAGCGACTTCTTCGTGGGCGTATGCCCCGAGACCCGCGCGTTGAGCAGGGTGGTGACGACGAGGGCGACCGCGCCCAGAGGCTGCACGACGATAAGCGGGGCGATCGCCATCGCGCTGAGCTGGCAGATGATCGCGAAGCCCAGCATGATCGTGCCGATGATCCACGAGGGACGCGTCAGCAGGCTCTTCAGCTGCGCGCCGCTCAGCCCGGAGGCGCCTTCGACGCCGGTGAGCTTCTCGACCTTCTCGACACCGCGATGCTGATACTGCGCTCCCAGTGACATGAACACGGCACCGGCGAGGGCGAGCGGGATTCCCAGCAGCAGGGCGGGGTTCTGGAATACGCCGATCAACTGGTCGCTGACACCCGTCGCCATCTCCACCCCGTACACCGTTTCACCCTACCGGGCGCGAGCGGCCCAGTAGGGTTATGGCGTGGCTGTTCTTCCGATCCGCATCATGGGCGATCCCGTTCTGCACTCCCCCGCGGCGGAGGTCGCGGACATCACCGACGAGATCCGCACGCTCGTCGCCGACATGTACGAGACGATGGACATCGCTCCGGGCGTCGGGCTCGCCGCCCCGCAAGTCGGTGTGGCGCTGCGCATCTACGTCTACTCGTACGTGGACGATGAGGAGAATCCCTGGCGCGGCGAGATCATCAACCCCGTGCTGTGGATGACCCCAGCGGAGCCGGGCGCGCCCGACCCCGATGAGGAGTCGGAGGGATGCCTGTCCTTCCCTGGAGAGCGCTTCCCCCTGCGTCGCTCCGACCGAGTGATGGTGACCGGCATCGACCTGGCCGGCGAGCAGGTGCACATCGAGGTGGACGGCTGGCGCGCGAGGATCATGCAGCACGAGTTCGATCACCTCGACGGCATCCTGTACATCGACCGCCTGTCGGACGGCGACTGGAAGACCGCGCAGAAGATCGCCCGCAAGCGCGGCTGGACCCGCGGCGGGTCGAGCTGGATGCCCGGCGTCGATGACTTGGAGGGATGATGCCCACTCCGATCCGCATCGGAATCGTCGGCTACGGCAATCTCGGCCGGGGTGTCGAACGCTCCGTCGGACTGAACCCCGACATGCGCCTGGTCGGCGTGTTCTCGCGGCGAGACCCTGCCTCGGTCGCTCCCCTCTCCGCCGACACGGTCGTGCGCCGCTTCGAGGAACTTCCGGCGATGCGCGACGACATCGACGTGCTGGTGCTGTGCGGCGGCTCCAAGAGCGATCTGCCCGTTCAGACGCCGTCACTGGCTTCCGCTTTCTCCGTCGTCGACAGCTTCGACACGCATGCCCGCATCCCGGAGCACTTCGCCGCCGTCGACGAGGCGGCCCGCGCGGCCGGGACGACGGCGATCATCTCCACCGGCTGGGACCCGGGCCTGTTCTCACTGCAGCGCCTGTACGGCGAGGCGATCCTCCCGCAGGGCGAGACCTACACGTTCTGGGGCCGTGGACTCAGCCAGGGGCATTCGGATGCCGTCCGGCGCGTTCCCGGTGTCGCAGACGGCGTGCAGTACACGATCCCCTCGGACGACGCGATCGCGCGCGTGCGCGCCGGTGAGCGCCCCGCGCTGAGCACCCGCGACAAGCACACCCGAGAATGCTTCGTGGTGCTCGAGGACGGTGCGGATCAGGATGCCGTGCGCGAGGCGATCGTGAGCATGCCCGACTATTTCGAACCGTACGACACGACCGTGCACTTCATCACCGCCGAACAGCTCGCCCGCGAGCACGCCGGTGCGCCGCACGGCGGCTTCGTGATCCGCAGCGGCACGACATCCGCGGGCTCCGGACAGAGCGTGGAGTTCCGCCTGGCGCTGGACTCCAACCCGGAGTTCACCGCGAGTGTGCTGGTCGCCTACGCACGGGCCGCAGCGCGGATGGCAGCCGCCGGCGACCACGGCGCGAAGACCCCGTTCGATGTGGCTCCCGGCATGCTCTCACCGAAGTCTCCCGAGCAGCTGCGCGCCGAGCTGCTCTGACGGAACTGCCCGCGCAACGACGAAACCCCGCCACGCGGGCGGGGTTTCAATGGGGTTGGCTCCCCGGCTTGGACTCGAACCAAGAACCTGCCGGTTAACAGCCGGCTGCTCTGCCAATTGAGCTACCGAGGATCACGTTCCCCGCGAGCGGGCAACTCGTCTAGCGTAGCAAACTCCGCACCGTGCTTCGAACCCGAGCGACACCCCGGGCGTGGCGCGCTCAGCGCGCGGCATCCGCCTCGGCATTCGGCGCCCAGACGAGGTTGCGGCCGATTCCCCGGGCGACCACGTGCCCGCCGCGCAGCATGAGCGCTTCGGCATCCAGCTCCCGGATGAAGGCCGCATCGTTGGTGACCAGGAGTGCGGCCATGGACTGCTCTGCACGGCGCCGGGTGATCGCGTCGAAGACCACCGGACGCACCTCAAGATCGAGATTCGCGAGCGGCTCGTCGGCGATCAGCACCCGCGGCTCGAGCATGAACGCGCGCGCGATCGCGACGCGCTGACGCATGCCGGCGCTGAGCTCGTACGGGAACTTCGCGGCCGCGCCGAGAGGCAGATGCAGCTCGTCCAGCAGCGAGGCCACACGGATCGCGAGCGCCCTGCTGTTGACCTTCTTCTCGCGTGAGGTGATGGGCTCGGCGATGACCTCTCCGACCGTCAGTCGCGGAGGAAGGCTGCCTCCAGCACCCTGCGCGACATAGCCGCTGAGGGCCGTCAGCATCCGCCGCCTGCGACCGGGCCTGCGGATATCGACACCGCATACCTGAGCGCGCCCGCCGGACACCTTCAGCGAGGAGTCCTGGATCCCGGAGAGTGCCGCCACGAGCGTGGATTTACCGGAACCGGTCGCACCGCCCACGCACATCAGCTCGCCCGGTGGCACAGTGAACGTGACGCCGTCGATGGCGCGCGTCACTCCACCGTGGCCGATCCGGTCGATGACCAGGTCGGAGCACTCGATCGCGATGTCGCTGGCGGCTGGCATGTCTCCATCCTGCCCGGTCGATCCGCTCGCGGGGTCAGGACTCGACGAAACGCATCCGTTCCAGGTCGATGTCCCGCAGGCGCATGCGCAGAGCACGGCCCCCGTCGGAGTCGGCGGGAATGCGCTGCACGGCCCCGAGCAGCTCGTTCTTCTCACGGTCGATCGTGCGCAGGATCAGCCGTCGGCAGAGGTCGGTCGCAGAGACCAGGGCGCGCTCCTCGTCCTTCGCGGGGAAGGGCATCATCAGCAGCTCGCCGGCCAGGCTGCGATACGGCTCGCGAACTGCATCCGCTGCCGAGGTCGACCACCCGACCCGCGTGCGGTCCGCTGCGGATGCCACGGACTCGCGCACCGCGTCCAGAGCCGGATTCCGGAACTGCTCCGCCACGGCCCGCGCCAGCATCTCCTGATCGATGAGGTGCCCGTACTGCAGGATTCCCATCAGCGCGTCGCGCTCGATGGCGACGTCGGCGGTACGTGGAAGGTCCGTCAGGCGCACCCGCGTGACCGGTGCTTCGCCATCCGCGGGAGCCGCTGTCTGGGGCGCGTGGCGCTGCGGTTCCCGCTCTGC
>JBARWR010000003.1:0-1610 GCA_049646915.1 Microbacterium sp. | reverse complement strand
GGGTGAAGCAGTACGCCGGCAGCGCCGCCGGCGCCCGTCGGGCGCGCATCGATGCCGCGCACTGGCAGCGCCGTCTGGATGCTCTCGCGCAGCTTCACGGCGTTCCGGGCGCGCAGCTCGGCATCCTGCGCTACGACGCCGACGGCGAGGACGACATCGCCACGCTTGCGACGGGGTCGCTCAACCGCACCCTGCCGGAGGCGTCGGCCGAGGCGCTCACCGATTCCCTCTTCCAGATCGGATCGATCTCGAAGGTCTGGACGGCGACGGTGATCATGCGCCTGATCGAACAGGGCCGCTTCGCCCTCGACACCCCGGCGTCGGAGATCATCCCGGGCCTGCGTCTCGCGAACGACGAGCTCACCGACGGCATCACCGTGCGCCACCTGCTCACCCACACCAGCGGACTCGACGGCGACGTGTTCACGGACACCGGCCGGGGCGATGACTGCCTGGAGAAGTACGTCGACCTGCTCGCGGAGGTCGCACAGAACCATCCGCTGGGGGCGACCTGGTCGTACTGCAACGCCGGCTTCTCGCTGCTCGGACGCATCATCGAGCAGGTCACCGGCAAGACCTGGGATGCCGCGATGCAGGAGCTGCTGTTCACTCCCCTGGGCCTCACGCACACGGTCACGCTCCCCGAGGAGGCGATCCTGCATTCCGCCGCCATCGGCCACATCGATGCCGACGGCGAGCAGATGCTCGCCCCGGTGTGGGCGCTCCCCCGCTCGCTGGGCCCCGCGGGCCTCATCACCGCGCGCGCCGAGGACGTGCTCGCATTCGCGCGGATGCATCTCGCCGGCGGCGTCGCGGCAGACGGCACACGACTGCTCGACGAGGCCACAGCGGCCGACATGCAGGCCTTCCACGCCGAGGTGCCCGACAAGCACGTGCTGGGCGACTCGTGGGGTCTCGGCTGGATCCGCTTCGATTGGAACGGTGCGCGGCTCTACGGCCACGACGGCAACACCATCGGTCAGGCCGCCTTCCTGCGCGTGCATCCGGAGTCCGGCGTCGCGGTGACGCTGCTGACCAACGGCGGGCACACGCGTGATCTGTACGGCGATCTGTACCGCGAGATCTTCGCGGAGCTGTCGGGAGTGCGGATGCAGGAGCCCGTGCAGCCGCCCGTTGAGCCGTTCGACGGGGACATCACGCCCTTCCTCGGCACCTACGAGCGCGCATCCGTGCGCATGGAGGTGTTCGCCGGCGACGACGGGCCGATGCTGCGCACGACGCTGCTGGGCCCACTGGCGGAGCTCGAGCCGAACCCCGTCGACGAGTACGCGCTGACGCCGATCAGCGACGGCGTCTTCGCCGTGCGCGAGCCCGGCACCCAGACGTGGGTGACGACGACGTTCTACGCGCTGCCCACGGGCGAGGAGTATGTGCACTTCGGCGCCAGGGCGACACCCAAGGTCGCGGGGCCGCAATGAGCATCCTCGACACGATCCGCCGCCTGGTCGAATGCGAGTCCCCGTCTGACGACCACGACGCCGTGGCGCGGTCCGCGGACCTGGTCGCGCAGCTCGGCACGGAGCTGCTGGGCACGCCGCCGGAGCGTATCGACGTCGACGGCGTCGCGCACCTGCGGTGGAGCTTCGGCC
>JBARWR010000002.1:0-2928 GCA_049646915.1 Microbacterium sp. | reverse complement strand
CGAAACGAACAAGTGGAACACCGCGGTCAGCGAGGGCCGCAGCACCGGCGCGCCCACCACCACCGAACCGCTCAGAAATCCACCAACGCATTACCGCTCAAGAACGTCGGTGGATCGGGGCTTAGTGGAAGCCCGTCCGGGCCTACCAACTGCGGCCGAGATCGAGCTTCCGGCGCGCTTCCGGAGAGTCTGGGCCTTTGACGCCGGTGTTGATCCAGGACTGCGCCACCTTCTATGAAGGAACATGGTGCCTCGAGCTGGGTGCAGCTTCAGTGGTTCCGTGAGCCGACTGCTGCAATTCGGCGCCAGATTGGTCGACGCCGCACAAGTCACTGTGCGAAGGCCCGGCTGAACGCCCGGCCAGAGGCCCGGATCCGCGAAATCTCGCGGGTTCGGGCCTTTCATGCTCTCGCGTGTGATCGTCGGTGCCGCGCGTTTCAGCGGCGGATGCCGAACGCGAAGTAACTGGCCGGTCCGATCCAGTTCACGAGGATCACCGGGATCCAGACCCCCTTCCGCCCGCGGACCTCCCGCGCATCGCGACGAGCGAGGTCCCAGAACGCCAGGAATGCGAACGCCACCTGGATGATGCCCACGATGCCCAAAGCGGCCTTGCCGCCGGAGGACAGCTCGATCTTCTCCGCCATGTCCGTCATTCTCCCCTTCTTCGCGCCTCCTGTCACTGCCCCGACGTATACCTCCGGCCGCATACCACCCGGCGTAGCCTGAGGACAGCGATCGGCAAATGCCTTTGGCTCCACAAGCTCAAGGGCTCCGATCGACAGGAGAACGACATCTCTCTCACTCAGATCGAAACGACCGAAGCGTCAACGACGAACTACGGTCCGATTCGCCAGACCTATTCCGGCAACGCCGACTTCCCGCCGATGGCACGCGCATACAAAGAAGTACTGCACGTCGTCAAGGAGACCGGGCTGCTGCGGCGCACCCCGGTGTTCTACGCGCTGGTGGGCGCGGCCATCCTCGTCGGGCTCGGCGGCTGCGTGGCCGGTTTCCTCCTGCTCGGCGACAGCTGGTTCCAGCTGCTGATCGCGGGAGCCCTCGGCATCCTGTTCACTCAGACCGCCTTCCTCGCACACGAGGCGGCGCATCGCCAGATCCTCTCCTCGGGACCGGCGAACTTCAAGCTCGCGCGGATCCTCGCCGGTTCCATCGGCATGAGCTACTCCTGGTGGGACTCCAAGCACACCAAGCACCACGGCAACCCGAACATGGTCGGCAAGGACCCCGACATCGGCGTCGACACGATCTCGTTCCTCGACGAGGATGCCGCGCGGTCGCGCGGAGTCATCCGGTGGATCACCCAGCGTCAGGGATGGCTGTTCTTCCCCCTCCTGACCCTGGAAGGCCTGAACCTGCACTACCTCAGCCTGAAGTACCTCGTCACGCAGCCCAAGGTGAAGGGGCGTTGGGCCGAACTCGGCATCATCGCCGCGCGCTTCGCCGTGCTGCTGGTCCCCGTCTTCCTGATGCTGCCGTTGGGCATGGCGTTCGCCTTCCTGGGCGTGCAGCTCGCCGTCTTCGGCGTGTACATGGGCGCATCCTTCGCCCCGAACCACAAGGGCATGCCGATCATCTCCCACGATGCGCGGCTCGACTTCTTCACGAAGCAGGTGCGCACCTCGCGCAACGTGACCGGCGGCTGGTGGGCGACCACGCTCTTCGGCGGGCTCAACTACCAGGTCGAGCACCACCTGTTCCCGAGCATGTCGCGTCTGAACCTGTCCCGCGCGCGCGAGATCGTGCGCGACTACTGCACGGCCAACGACGTGCCGTACACGGAGACGACGGTCCTGCGCTCCTATGCCATCGTCATCAAGTACCTCAACGACGTCGGGCTCGCCGCCCGCGACCCGTTCGACTGCCCGATGGTGTCTCAGTACCGGAGAGCATGACACGCGCGTGATCTGCGAGCGCGACACGCGCTTGCAGATCCTGCCCCGCTGGTCAAGGCGGGTGACCACGGCGTGAGCCGATCGTAGAGTCTCCAGTCATGCGGCACCCGAGCCGCAACGGATCTGGAGTGGTCGATGAACACGGTCGAGGATCAGGCGACAGCAGCGCTGCTCGATGGCCGCTATCGCCTCGAGGAGTGCGTCGGGCGAGGCGGCACCGCCCTGGTGTATCGCGCCGAGGACACGGCACTCGGACGCACGGTCGCGATCAAGATCCTGCGACAGCCCGACGAGATGCCGACCTCCATCGAACGGGCCCGCGGCGAGTCCGCGGTGCTCGCCACGCTCAATCACCGCTCCCTGGTCACGCTGTACGACGCGCGGCTGGAGCCCGGGCACCCGCAGTACATGGTGATGGAGTATGTCCACGGGCCCACCCTGGCGACCCGTCTCCACCGCGGCCCGTTGTCGTCCTCGGAGTCGGCCGGCCTCGCACACGACATCGGCTCCGGCCTGCAGACCGTGCATGAGGCCGGCATCATCCACCGCGACGTGAAGCCCTCCAACATCCTGATGTCAGCATCCACTCACCCGCAACGGGACTGGACGGCGAAGCTCGCGGACTTCGGCATCGCGTTCGGAATGGACGACCCCCGACTGACCTCGCCCGGTATCGCGGTGGGCACTGCCGCGTACATGGCGCCCGAGCAGGTGCGCAACGAACCGCTCACGCCGGCCGTGGATGTGTACTCTCTCGGACTCGTCCTGATCGAGGCGCTCACCGGCGAGCCCGCCTTTCCGATGACGGGAGGCGTGCAGACGGCGCTGCGCCGCCTGAGCGGCCCTCCGACCCTTCCGCAGTCCCTGGACCCGGAGTGGCGAGAGCTGCTGCAGAACATGACGCGCGCGGAGCCGAACGAGCGCCCGTCCGCCCGAGAAGTCGCAGAGACGGCCGCGTCTTTCGCCGCAGCGGGCCCCCGAGTCGTGACGGGATGGGGTTCGGCCTCACAGG
>JBARWR010000001.1:0-2317 GCA_049646915.1 Microbacterium sp. | reverse complement strand
GCCCACGTCCGCGTCGGCGACCGCACCCGAAGCCGCGCCGGTGCTGGATGCCGGCACCTACACCGCACTGCGCACCCCGCGCAGCTCCGGCGCACTGGTGCTCGACGGCTCGTGGCATCAGATCTCGCCGCGCTACGTCGTGTCGCAGTTCGTGCAGAACGGGATCTTCATCGCCTTCCTGGTGGCGGTGGCCCTGATCGTCGGCATCGTGCTCGAACAGTCGTGGGTGTGGATCCCGGTCGGCGCCGTGATCGCGGTCACCCTGATCACGCTGATCATCCTGCCGCGGCAGGCGAAGGCCCTCGGCTACATGCTGCGCGAGGACGACGTCGTGTTCCGTCGCGGCATCCTCTGGCAGCGCATGGTGGCGGTGCCGTACGGACGCATGCAGCTCGTCGACATCACGCAGGGGCCGCTGGATCGGGCCTTCGGGGTCTCGCAGCTGAAGATGGTCACCGCCGCCGCGACCACCGGTGTGCAGATCCCGGGACTCAGCCAGGACGCCGCTGAGGCGCTGCGCGACACTCTGATCGAGGTCGCCGAGACCCGCCGGACCGGCCTGTGAGCACCCCCGATCCGCAGAACGGAGCCCCGGGGGGAGACCCTGCCGTGCCGGCATCCGTGCCGCCGCCTGCCGTGCCGGAATCCGCCGTGCTGCCCGAGGGCGGCGCATCCTCACTCGCCGACGGCGAGTGGCACCGGATGCATCCGCTCACCCCGCTTTTCAAGGGCGGCCTGGCGCTGATCGTCGTCGCGGGCATCGTCATCTCGAACATGCGCGATCGTGTGATCGGCTGGGTCGTGAGCGTGTTCGCCCCCGAGGAAGCGCACTACCTGGATTACGGCGGCGACCCGGTCGACTGGGTGATGGCGAACAACTTCCTGCTCTTCGCGCTGCTCGGGGTGCTCGCACTCGTGATCGTGCTGGTCGCGATCTTCTGGTTCGTCTGGCGCTTCCAGCAGTTCCGCATCACCGGCGATCACGTCGAAGTGCGCAAGGGCATCATCTTCCGCTCGCACCGCCGCGCACCGCTGGACCGCGTGCAGGGCGTGAACCTCACGAGGCCGTTCCCCGCGCGCATCATCGGCCTGGCAAAGCTCGAGGTCGTCGGCGCGGGCACCGATGCGAACGTCGCACTGGAGTACCTGGCCACCGCGCGCGCGGAGTCGGTGCGCGCCGACATCCTCCGGCTGGCATCCGGTGCCCGGGCGGCGCGAGAGCAGGAGCGCACCGGCACGCCCGCTCCCGCCGGTCGGACCTCTCAGCTCGTCGGATCCATGAACGCGGGCGTGACGGACCTGATCGCGGGCGTGGACCTGGCCGATGTCGCCCCCGAGAGCGTCGTCAAGATCCCCACCGGTCGCCTGGTCGGCTCGCAGCTGATCTCTGCCGTGCTGTGGGTGCTGTTCTTCGGCGCGATCTTCGTCGTCTCCCTGTCGGCGGCCTACTTCGGCATGACCGCCGACGGCGACAGCGGCGGCGAGATCGTCATCGCCATGGTGAGCATCGCGCTCGGCATGGGCATTCCGCTGGTCATCGCGGTCGTCGGAATCACCTGGGCGCAGATCTCCAAGTCGTTGCGCTACTCGATCGCTCCCACCCCCGACGGGGTGCGCATCACGTACGGACTGCTGACCACCGTCACCGAGACGCTCCCACCCGGCCGCATCTTCGCGGTCGAGGTGTCGCAGTCGCTGCTGTGGCGTCCGTTCGGATGGTGGACGATCAGGATCAACCGGATGAGCGGCAAGAGTGCAGCGCAGCAGTCGTCGAGCAGCGCCCAGCAGTTCAACGTGGTGCTGCCCGTCGGCACGCGCGCGGATGTCGAGCGGGTGCTGTCGCTGATCCTTCCGGATGCTCCGCAGAGTGATCTTCCTCTGGTGTGGGAGCACGGCATCTTCGGCCCGGTCGCCGGTGATCCCTACAAGACGATCCCCGCGCGTGCGTGGTGGCGTCGCCCGCTGTCGTGGAAGCGCCACGGCTACGCGATCACCGAGTTCGGCGTGCTGCTGCGCCGTGGCCAGATGTGGCGCAAGCTCGCGATCTTCCCGCTGGCACGCCTGCAGGGCGTCTCGGCCAGCCAGGGTCCGATCGACCGCTGGCAGCGGGTGTCGGCCGGGCAGGTGCACTCGGTCGTCGGTCCCGTCTCGGGCACACTGTCCGGACTCGAGCGCGACGACGCGATCGCGCTGCTCGCCGAGGTCAGTCGTGCGGCCGCGCTCGCCGCATCCCGCGACCACTCGCACCGCTGGGGCGAGTGGCGGGCACAGGTGGAGGCTGTGGCGACGGATGCTGAGACGCCGGATGCTGAGACGC